>CAZNNL010000011.1:0-45634 GCA_964574395.1 uncultured Oscillospiraceae bacterium
GGCTGTAAATCCTGGCTCTGTGCCAAATTCGTCGCAAATTTGGCATGGAAGGGCGGTAAATCCTAGCTCTGTGCCAAATTAGTCGCAAATTTGTCACGCACCAACGCACCAACGCCCACGCTAAGCGAATGCGTAGCCTATTCTTTTTAGCCCAAGATTCTGTTAGAATACCTTAGTGCGTTTTAATGGCGCACTTATAAGGGAAAGGTTGTGAAATCATGGCAAAACGCTCATTCAGGCCGGTTAATAAAACAAAAGGACACAAATGGACATTTTTCGTCTCTGTCTTGATTGTTGTATTAGCTGGTATCCTTGCGGCTACAGGCTTAACGATTCGCGAACCCGGGACTGGCAGACTACTTCCAATCCATGGGGTGTCGGAAATGCGATTTGGTATTGACATAAGAGGGGGCGTAGAAGCAGTTTATGCGCCAGCAGAATTTGAAGGGAAACCAACAGATCAACAGCTGGATGCCGTGCGAACTATCTTAGAAACACGTTTGGATAACCTCAATATTTTAGACCGCGACGTTATTGTCGACCGAACAAATTCTCGCGTAACAGTGCGCTTCCCCTGGAAAGCAACAGAAACGGACTTTAATCCGGACACGGCGATGAAAGAATTGGGTGAAACGGCTAAGTTAAGTTTTGTTGGTCCGGACGGAGTGGAAATACTAAGCGGAGCAGATGTGAAATCAGCATCTGTGGGCTCTATTCCCAAAGCGGGAGGGCAACCCGAATATGTTGTTCAATTAACCTTGAATCCGACAGGCGTACAAAAATTCGCCGATGCGACACAAAAATTCATGGGTCAAGAAATTTCCATCAAAATGGATACCACAACAATTTCAAGCCCAAGAGTCCAAGCACATATTACGAATGGCGAAGCTATCATTTCACCGATGGAGTCAGCTGAAGTAGCGGTGGCTCTGCAAGATAAGATTAATGCGGGTGCGCTGCCTTTCGCCATTACTGCAGTATCCAGTAGGTCAATCAGCCCAGCTTTGGGTTCCTCAGCTTTGGATGTTATGGTCCAAGCAGGAATGGTCGCCTTTCTTTTCCTCTGTGCAGCTTTAATCCTTTACTATAGACTATCAGGTTTTGTAGCCTCGATTGCTCTGACTGCACAGGTCATTGGTATTTTGTTGGCCATTTCCATCCCTCAGCAGACACTCACGCTACAAGGTATTGCGGGTATCATCCTGTCTGTCGGAATGGGCGTCGACGCGAACGTTATTGTATCCGAGCGTATCCGTGAAGAAATTCGTGGTGGAGCGACCGTTATGCAAGCGGTTGAAACGGGTTTCGACAAGGCCTTTTCATCCATTCTAGATGGTAACGTCACCGTCGCAATTTCAGCAATCTGCTTAATAGTATTGGGAAGTGGCTCAATGCTGTCATTTGGTTACTCGCTACTTGTTGGTGTTATTCTAAACCTCGTATGTGGAGCTACCTTATCTCATTTCATGACACGTTCTTTGGTGCAATTTAAAACCTTCAGGAATCCTAGGTGGTTCCTAAGCGTCAAGAGCAATGCCAAGGAGGTGCAAGCTAATGTTTAGTTTCTATAAGAATCGCTATAAATTTCTTATTCTATCCACCGTCATCCTCCTTGCTGGCGTCGTTACCATGCTGATCTTTGGCCTTAACCTGGACATTCAGTTCAAGGGCGGCAGCATTCTCAACTATAGCTATACCGGTGAAGTTGATACACAAGTCGCTGAAGACCTCATCGTGAAAGCGATTGGTGGTACCGTTTCAGTACAGACTACCAAAGACCTTGCCGGAGAAAAGCAAGCACTAGTAGTTAGTGTTGCAGGCGACAAGGCACTTTCCGTCGACCAACAGACAGCACTCCGTGAAGCTTTAGTAAATGGCTTGCCCGAAAACAATATTGAAGTTGGCGATGTTCAAATCGTTGATCCATTTATTGGCAAAGAGTTGCTCCGTAACGGACTCCTCGCGATTCTAATTGCCTCCGTCTTGATAGTTGGCTATGTCTGGATTCGTTTCCGCACCATTTCGGGACCTTCAGCGGGCGTTTTCGCTCTGCTAGCCCTCTTGCACGATATCTTGATCGCATTCTTTGCCTTCGTTATCTTTGGCTTTCCGCTCAATGAAACAGTGGTCGCAGTGGTGCTTTCAATTCTTGGTTGGTCCGTTAACGACACCATTGTTATTTACGACCGCATCCGTGAAAATGCCAACATGCATCGCAACAATGAAAGCTTGCCAGACTTGGTCGATCGCTCCATTCATCAATCCCTGACGCGTTCTATCAATACTTCAGCTGCAGCGTTTATTGCCGTGATTATTGCGTATGTTTTTGCCACGATATATAACATCGAAAGCATCCGCGAATTCGCGCTGCCCATGGCTATCGGTATTGTTGCCGGTTCCTATTCGACGATTGTTCTGGCTACACCGTTCTGGGCTATGTGGAAAACACGTGGTGGCAGAAGCGGCTACGAGAACTAATGTCTGCGCATCACAAGAAAAAAGACTTGAGAAATTTCGCTTATCTTATCTTCGATTTAGACGGTACGATAGCGGATTCTCTTTCTGTTTGGCAAAAAATCGACGAGGACTTCCTAGCCCGTCGCGGCATCCTTTGTGATGAAACTTACCTTCAAGCCGTGCGCGTTAAGCGCATGTACGAATCTGCCTTATACACCATCGAACGCTATGGACTAGACGAACATCCTGATGACGTGGTGCAAGAGTGGATGGAAATGGCGCTTGTTCAATATCGAGATGTTATTCAACTGCGCCCCGGTGTGGTTTCTTTTTTAGCAGGCCAAGTGCAGCATGGCAAAAAACTCGCCATTTGCACGGCCAGCGACAGAAGCTTTGTTGAAGCATTGCTAAAGCGTTACGACATCTTGCCGCTCTTTGACGTAATTGTTTGTGCCCAAGAACATGAGCTTGGAAAGAATTTTCCGGACATCTGGCGCTACACGGCACAAGCTATGCATACTGAGCCAAACACATGCGTTGTTTTCGAAGATACCTTGGGGGTTTTGGAAGCAGCCCAAGTAGCAGGTTGTACAACCATAGCCATAGAGGATGCACATGCAGCACATGAACGTGACGACTTAAAGCGCATTGCAGATTACTACTTTTACGATTTTTATGAGTTAGCAGAAGCGTTTAAAAAAGTGTAAATTAGCCTTTTGTTTTTGCTTCTATCAGCGCAAGTTTAGCGCTTCGCTTTAATTGCTTAATCTCCCATTCGCGTCGCATAGCAGCTTCTTTGCTGTCAAAAACTTCGCTGTGTATCAACGTAACCGGTAGTCTGGCACGCGTGTATTTTGAGCCTTGCCCACTATTGTGTGCAAGTAGGCGTTGTTCTAAATCCACTGTCCAGCCGGTATACAGGCTATTATCGGCACAAAGCAAAATGTAGGCAAAGTACTGCCTACATTTTGTTTTGTCATCGTTTTCTATGAATTGAGTTCCAGTAGCTTCATTGATTTGATTCATGCAAGTAATTTTAGCACAAGCACATCAACTTACCAGTTTAGCGAGCCGCTTGCTTTTCCGCTGCCATTTTGACTGACAACAGCATTGGCCTTTTCTACCACTTTTTCAGCTGTGAGTCCGAATTTTTCGTAAAGCACATTACCGGGAGCAGAGCCACCAAAATGGTCTAAGCCAACAACTGCGCCGTCCAAACCAACGAAGCGGTACCAGGGTTGTGTACTAGCTGCTTCAACTGCGACGCGTGAACGTACTGCCTTAGGAAGAATCTCTTCTTGATATGCTTTGTCTTGTTCAAGGAAAAGCTCCATACAAGGCATTGATACAACGCGAACGCCTCTACCTTCTGCACGCAAGGTTTCTGCAGCTTTAGCGATGATTTCGACTTCTGAACCCGTTGCAATAAGAATGACGTCAGGTGCATCTTTGCTGTTATCAGATAGGACGTAAGCCCCTTTGAGTGCACTCTTGCCTGTTTCTTCGAACGTAGGTAGGTTCTGACGGCTAAGTGCTAGAGCAACCGGCTTGCGTTGATTTAAGGCAAAAGCATAAGCCGCAGCTGTCTCATGGCCATCTGCTGGACGCCAGGTATAAAGACCTGGTACAGCACGTAGTGTGTCTAGCTGCTCGATTGGCTCATGTGTTGCACCGTCTTCGCCAACACCGATACTGTCGTGTGTAAACACGAAAGTCACGGGAATTTCCATCAGGGCTGTGAGACGCAATGCGGGCTTGAGGTAGTCAGAGAAAATGAGGAAGGTTGCACAGTAGGGACGAAGTCCGCTATGTAGTGCTAAGCCATTGGCAATACACGCCATACCAAATTCGCGTACACCGAAATGGATATTCCTTCCGGAGTAATCGTCTTTGGATATCCAGGCTTTGCCTTTTTGTTCGGTCAAGGTTGAACCTGCAAGGTCGGCTGAACCACCAATCCAGTTGTCAAAGCGTTCGGCGATACGGTTGATACATACCTCTGAAGTTTTACGCGTGGCGACGGAACCTTCGAATTTCCAGAATTCTTCATCGTTAATGAGGTCAGGGGTTTTGCCAGCCTCTAAATCTTGGAATTTTTTGTAATCATCTGGATATGCCGCAGCATAAGCAGCGAGTTTGTCTTTCCAAGTATTTTGGTGTTCTGCAAGAGCGGATTTTTGATCAGCCATGTATTGGTCGAGGTCTTCAGGTGTGGCAAAAGCTTCCGTCAAATCCCATTCCAAATATTCTCTTAATTTAGTAATGTTCTCTGCACCTAAAGGAGCTCCGTGTGTTTTTTCTGAGCCTGCGAGAGGGGAACCATAACCAATTTGTGTATGGATTGCGATGATCGTGGGTTGGTCTGTATTAGCTTTCGCATCGGCAATCGCTTGGTTGATGGCAGCGGTATCGTTACCATCAGCAACGTCTATTGTTTGCCAGCCATAAGCCTTGTAACGTGCCAGTACATCTTCTTGGAACGATAAATCCGTGTCGCCTTCAATTGAGATTTCGTTGTCATCGTAAAGGACAATAAGTTTGCCTAAGCCAAGTGTTCCAGCTAAGGAGCATGCTTCACTTGAGACACCTTCTTGAAGACAACCATCACCGACCAGTGCAAAAGTGTAGTGATCAAAAACATCGTGACCTTCTTTATTGAAACGACTTGCTAAATGTGCCTCAGCCAGTGCTAAACCCACCGCGGTGGAAACGCCTTGTCCAAGCGGACCTGTCGTTGTTTCGACGCCCTTGGTTACACCGTATTCAGGGTGTCCTGGAGTTTTGCTATCGAACTGACGGAAGTTCATTAAATCATCTTTGGTTAGGCCGTAGCCGTAAAGATAGAGTAGAGAATAGAGCAACATGGATGCGTGGCCCGCGGATAAAACAAAGCGATCGCGGTTAATCCAATTTGGATCGGCGGGATTGTGCTTGAGTTGCTTGCTGAATAGCGTGTATGCCATTGGAGCAGATCCTAATGGTTTTCCCGGATGGCCAGAATTGGCTTTTTGGACTGCGTCTGCAGAAAGGATGCGGATTGCGTTAATCGCCTTTTGGTCAAGTTCTGAATTGTGGGTGAACATGGGGTACCTCCTATTTGTGTTCAACTGGCTTTTGACTGAATAAACTAAGGGGTAAATTAATAAGTCAATTTTAGCACATCGCTTGAAAAACTGGCACTTCGCAGAGGGGGGTGCAGACAAAAAATTATACTTTTTGCCAAAATAATACAAACCCCTTGTATTATAAAATTAGAATATTATAATATAGAGCGAGTAATGGAATCGAGGAGGTTCAACGTGAGCAACACAAAATTGGATAAACAACATCAAGACGAAATGCAGGCTAAAGCTGATTTGCTTAAGACTCTGGGAAATCCCGTGCGCCTTTGTATTTTGCAGCAATTAATGCAAGTCGAGTCTTGCACGGTAACATATTTTACGTCCTGTATGGATGCCTCACAATCTACTATTTCGCAGCATTTGGCTAAACTACGTGCGCAAAAACTCGTGTCCGTTAAAAAAGAAGGCACGAATGCACACTATTCTTTAACCGATGCATTTACCAGAAACATTCTTAATCTTATATTCGAGGAGCAATAAAAATGAATGAAAAACAGAAAGTATTAATTGTTGGCGGCGTGGCAGGAGGGGCAACTGCAGCTGCTAGACTTAGGCGTTTAAACCAGGAGATAGAGATTATCCTATTCGAACGCGGCGAGTATATTTCCTATGCTAATTGCGGTTTACCGTATTATATCGGCGGCATAATTGAGGGGCGAGAGAATCTATTTGTGACGACGAAAGAGGATTTTGCCAATCGTTACAATGTCGATATAAGAGCGTTAAACGAAGTGACTGCGATAGATCGAGAGCAGAAACAGATCGAGGTGAAAAGGCTAGACACAAATGAGGTTTATCAAGAGTCCTACGATAAGCTGATTATCGCAACAGGTTCTTCGCCGATTGTTCCGAAGCTTCCCGGTATCGATAACGCTAATGTGTTTAGCTTATGGACCGTGAAAGATACAGACGCGATTTACGATTTTATTCAGACACACAAGCCTCAACATGCGGTCGTCGTTGGTGGCGGCTTTATTGGTGTCGAGATGGCGGAAAATCTTGTGCACAGAAATATCAAGGTGACGATGTTAGAGAGACTCCCGCAATTAATGGCTGTCTATGATCCGGACATGGCTAAGGTACTGGAAAATAAATTGATTGATCATGGTGTTACGCTTCAGCTTGGCAAAACCCTCTCCGCCATCGAAGACGAAGGAAAGACACTTGTCCTTGAAAGTGGCGAGCGCATTCCGACGGACATGGTCATACTTTCTCTTGGCACGCGTCCAAACTGCCAACTTGCTCAAGCAGCTGGTCTCGACGTAAATACAAGAGGTGGAATCATGGTCGACGCGTCCCTACAAACCTCAGATCCTGACATTTACGCAGTTGGCGACGTAATTGAAGTTGAAGATTTTGGCACTGGCTTAAAAACCATGATTCCTTTGGCAGGTCCTGCCAACAAACAAGGACGTATCGTTGCGGATAGCATCATGGGGAGAAAAAGCACGTATCACGGTAGCCAAGGAACTTCGATCATCAAGTTATTTGACCTCACGGCAGCAGTGACTGGTTTAAGCGAAACAGCGCTGGGACGATTAGGTAAAAAGTATCGTGAAGATTATCTAGTTGCAATAGCACACCCGAACGACCATGCCGGCTATTATCCTGGTGCAAGTGCGATAAACATCAAGTTGATTTTCGATTTGGCTGGTAAGGTTCTAGGTGCTCAAGCGCTCGGTTATGCAGGTGTTGATAAGCGCATAGATGTCATTGCCACAGCCATTCGCATGGGTGCTAACATTTATGATTTACAGAATTTGGATTTAGCTTATGCACCTCCGTATTCTTCAGCGAAGGACCCCGTCAATGTTGTTGGATACATGGCAGCCAATCAATTAGAAGGCCTTAGCGACGCCGTACTCGTTCGAGAAATTGAGCACTTGCCTGAATCCACAGTTCTTCTAGATGTGCGAGAAAACGAAGAGATTGCGATAGGTACCATTCCAGGCGCTATCACCATTCCTTTATCTAAGCTTCGTGAACGCTTGTCAGAGCTAAATCCTGCGAAAGAATACGTTCTTTACTGCATGTCGGGTTTGCGTTCCTATCTTGGCGAACGCATTCTGAAAGAGGCAGGTTTTAAAGCGAAGAATTTACAGGGTGCATACAGATCTTACTGCGATGCTTTGCCGCGCGGAAACGTGGGGGACCAGTGTGATCTACCACTTTCTGGGGAAGATTCTGCACCTACGCAATCTTCCGAGTCTAATCCTGCGTTGAAAAACACCGAGACTGAGCTCCGCCTGGTTGACGCGTGCGGGCAAGCTTGCCCCGGTCCAATTATGACGGTGAGTAAAACCCTAAAAGAGTGTGCTGATGGCGATAAAATCAAAGTTTTAGCCAGCGATCCAGGCTTTGTTCGCGACATTGCTTCCTGGTGCGAAAACACTGGTAACCTCTTGCTAGAACAAGGGAAAGAGGGCGACAAACACAGCGCTATCATCCAGAAGGGCCAGTTAAATTGCGAAGTCGGCGTCTCGCATGACAGCCTTTGCGTCAAAGAAAAAACCATGATTATCTTCAGTGGAGACCTAGATAAAGCCATTGCCAGCTTTATTATTGCAAACGGAGCGGCAGCCATGGGGAACAAGGTCAACATGTTCTTCACCTTCTGGGGTCTAAACATTCTACGGAAACCTAAAAAACAACGTGTTCAGAAGAATTTTATTGGCAAAATGTTCTCCGCCATGCTACCCCGCGGCAGTCAAAAACTCGGTCTGTCAAGAATGAATTTTGCCGGTGCCGGTGCCAAAATGATACGCGGCGTCATGAAACAGAACAACGTTGCCTCCCTTGAAGAAATGATTCAAGACGCACTCCAAGCAGGTATCAAAATCACTGCCTGCCAAATGTCCATGGATCTCATGGGTATCAAGTATGAAGAGTTGATTGAAGGAGTAGAAATTGCTGGAGTAGCTGCAATGCTGAATGATAACGACCATTCCAACATGAATCTCTTTATTTAACTCCAATTTTTAATCATTATGTTGTAAAATACCCCAATGATTATTGGTTTAGGCACACTAATTAATACGGCAGCCGTGCTTCTGGGTGGCATTATTGGCCTCCTCAGCAAGCGCGGCTTTAGCACGTCGTTGCAAGAAAGCATGCTCAAAGTGCTGGGTGTATCTACTCTCTTTGTGAGCATAGCCGGAGCTTTGCCAGGCCTTTTGAAAATTGAACAAGGTGCCCTTCAAACAAAAGGTGCCCTGCTGATGATACTTTCCCTAGTCATCGGTACATTGATAGGGGAAATGCTCAATATTGATTCGGGCATTACTAAACTTGGTGAATGGTTGAAGAAAAAAGCGAAGGCCGATAAAAATCCGCAGTTCGTTGAAGGATTTGCTACGAGTTCGATTATCATTTGTGTAGGCGCGATGGCTATTGTCGGTTCGATTCAAGATGGCATGACCGGTGACTACAGTATGCTCCTGACCAAATCGCTCTTAGACTTTGTCCTTGTCATGATGCTCAGCTCCGCATTCGGCGTTGGTGTTTTATTCTCAGCGCTACCTCTTTTCTTGTATCAAGGCGCGCTGACCTTGTTGGCAGGCGCGATTGCGCCATTGTTTACTCCAACAATTATTTCAGATCTATCTTATGTTGGCTCAGTGCTCATTTTTGGCGTTGGTCTTAATTTGCTTTTTAAAAATACACTCAAGGTTGCTAACATGCTGCCTTCTCTAGCAGTTGTTTGTTTACTGAGTCCACTTCTCCAATAATATTGGCAAAACAAAGTCCTGTTAAAATCTACTTAAAATTGAACACTTTGACATACAAAGCATTTGCTTAATAGTAGCTGTCGTATTACCATATAAACAAGAATTGCTACTAATAAGCATATAGACCGAGAGAATGAAACACACATGAACAATACAAAATACCGTATGGGTCTAGATATAGGCTCAACGACCATAAAATTTGTGCTCCTTGAAGGCGAAAAACCTGTCTTTGATTCCTATAAACGCCATAATTCGGATATTAAACGCGTACTTCTTGATACCTTGGAGGAAGTGAAAGCGTTCGCTGCTGACGAAGCGATTAAAGTCGGCATTACCGGTTCTGGTGGCGTGCTTGTCGCTGAGTTTTTAGGGATCCCCTTTATCCAAGAAGTTATCGCCGAAACGAAAACTATTCAGAAATATAATCCAGAAGCGGATGTTATCGTTGAACTTGGCGGAGAAGATGCGAAAATTACCTACCTGCATCCTGTTCCAGAACAACGCATGAATGGTACTTGTGCCGGAGGTACGGGTTCATTTATCGATCAGATGGCACAGCTACTCCAGACCGATGCGGAAGGTCTGAACGAGATGGCATCGCGCTACAAAACGATTTATCCGATTGCTTCAAGGTGCGGAGTATTCGCCAAATCCGACTTACAACCCCTGATTAACGAAGGCGCATCACGAGAAGATTTAGCAGCTTCCGTTCTTCAAGCAGTGGTGACGCAGACGATAGCCGGACTTTCTCAAGGGCGACCCATTAGCGGTAATGTGGTGTTTTTGGGCGGGCCGTTACATTTTTTGCCAGAATTACGTTACGCATTTGAAAGAACCTTGATAAACCAAGCAGAACGCTTTATTACGCCGGACAACGCTCAACTGTATGTTGCTTTGGGTGCAGCCTTACTGGCGGACGAAGCGACACCCATGACCATGGAAGAGTTGATCAAGCGACTGACAGAAATCGAAGTAGCTGGCGAAGATATTGCGCACATTCCGCCGCTGTTTCAAGACGATCACGAATATGAAGCATTCCGCGCCAGACATGCGAAAGCTAAAGTGTCGATAGGGCAGCTCAGTCACGCCAGGGGTCCCTTATTCTTTGGTTTGGATGCAGGTTCAACTACAACAAAAGCCGTACTTACTGATGAGAACAACAATATTGTTTTCACGCATTATGCTGGAAACCAGGGCAGTCCCGTTGAGAGTTCTCTAGAAATTCTAAAACGCATCTATGAGGATTTACCTGAGGATGCGTATATTGCACGGGCATGCTCGACCGGCTACGGTGAGTCACTCTTAAAAACAGCCTTAAGGTTGGATGAAGGCGAAATCGAAACGATGGTGCATTACACAGCGGCAGAGTTTTTCTGCCCAGGGGTGGATTTCATCGTCGACATCGGTGGACAAGACATGAAATGTCTTCGCGTGCATGATGGAATAATTGACAATATTATGCTGAATGAAGCATGTTCGTCAGGTTGTGGCTCCTTTATTCAAACCTTCGCCCATAGTTTGGGGATGGATACGCCTAGCTTTGCGAAAGCAGCCTTAAAGGCGAAAAATCCTGTTGATTTAGGGACAAGATGCACTGTTTTCATGAATTCACGTGTTAAACAGGCTCAGAAACAGGGCGCAGAGGTGGGTGACATATCTGCCGGTTTGTCCTATTCCGTAGTCCGAAACGCACTCTACAAAGTCATAAAGATGCGGGACCCTGAAAAAATGGGCCAAAGAATCGTGGTGCAAGGTGGTACCTTTGCCAACGATGCTGTTTTACGTTGTTTTGAACAAATTTCGGAAAGAGAAGTCATCCGTCCAAATATTGCAGGCCTAATGGGCGCGTTTGGCGCTGCTTTGATTGCACATAAACATTGGCAAAAAGATGAGCGCTCAAGCATGCTTGACGCGCTGGAAGCAGATGCTTTTACGATGGACAGTGAAATGGAAACCTGCAAGCTTTGCGGCAACCAGTGCAAGCTAACCATTAATCGCTTTAACGACGGAACCAGACACGTTTCCGGTAATCGCTGTGAACGAGGAGCAGGTCAGGAAGCTACGCAAGATCCTTTGCCAAATCTCTTTGACTACAAATATAAACGAACATTTGCCTATTATAAAGCACGCGATCTGGCTGATGCCAAGCGTGGAGTTATCGGAATCCCCCGCGTGCTAAATTTATACGAAAATTATCCTTTGTGGTTCACTATTTTGACGGAACTTGGTTTCAGAGTTCAACTGTCAGCGCGCTCAACGCACCGCATTTTTGACAAAGGCATTGATTCAATACCGTCAGAAAGTGTTTGCTACCCACCCAAATTGACACATGGTCACGTGGTTGACCTCATGCAAAAGGGTGTGAAGCATATCTTCTATCCTTCTATTCCCTATGAGATGGAGGAGAATGAAGGAGCTAATAATCATTTTAACTGCCCCATAGTAA
The DNA here is from genome assembly GCA_964574395.1 of uncultured Oscillospiraceae bacterium. GTDB lineage: Bacteria > Bacillota > Clostridia > Saccharofermentanales > Fastidiosipilaceae > JAXGQD01. Next base: position 11,754 of record CAZNNL010000011.1, read on the forward strand.
CTAGTTATCCAGAAGTGCTGCAGAATAATATGGATGAATTGAATGGTGGAGAAGTCCAGTTTATTCATCCATTTTTGCCATTACATAACACGAAGAAACTAGGGGAGATGCTGCATAAATCACTCGTTGCTGCAGGTTTTGACGATCTAGAGCTAAAAGAAGTCAACGCAGCGGTAGATTTGGGTCTGAAAGAATACGACATTTTCAAAGCGGACATCGTAGAAAAAGGCAAAGCTATCCGTCAAGAAATTAAAGAAAAGGGGCAAAAAGCCATAGTCCTTGCTGGTCGCCCCTATCACATAGATCCGGAAATAAATCATGGCATCCCGGAACTAATCAATAGCTTAGGCATGGCCGTGCTAACCGAAGATGCCGTTGCAGAGGCTGGCTTGTTGCAAAGACCCATTCGCGCTGTTGACCAGTGGATGTACCATACCAGGCTATATGAAGCCGCTGCCGTTGTGGCGCAAGATCCTAATTTAGAATTGGTACAACTCAACTCATTCGGTTGTGGTTTGGATGCTGTCACCACCGATCAGACTCAAGAAATACTGGAGAGCCAAGGTGAAATTTACACTTGTCTAAAAATTGATGAAGTGTCGAATCTCGGTGCGGCCCGCATCCGCCTAAGATCGCTCAAAGTAGCCATGGAAGAACGTGCACGGAACAAGGCGAGACGGGATAAACTTCTGAACGCTAAAACAGAAGCCGAAGAAGCGACAGACTCTGCGCCTTATGTAATGGACAGAGCGGTCTTTACCGAAGATATGATCAAGACGCACACGATTCTAGCCCCTCAGATGGCACCGATTCAGTTTAGACTAATTGAAAGAGTGCTAAATGCTTGTGGTTATAACGCTAAAGTTTTGGAGCATGCCTCTAAGGCAGATATTGAAACTGGCTTGAAGTATGTAAATAATGACGCCTGCTACCCAACGATTATGGTCGTCGGTCAAATGATGGAAGCACTCTTACACAGAGGCTATGATCCTAACACGACGGCGCTGCTTATTACGCAAACTGGCGGTGGCTGTAGGGCTACGAACTACGTTGCATTTTTACGTAAAGCTTTGAAAGACGCAGGTATGGAACAAGTTCCTGTAATTGCATTATCAGTCACCGGTATCGAAACCAATCCTGGCATGAAGTACAGCTACAAAATGGCTAATCTAGGCATACAGGCCATGATGCTTGGAGACCTCATGCAAACGGTGCTACTGCGCACTAGACCCTATGAAGCGGTTCCAGGCTCTGCACTCGCACTCTATGAAGAATGGATGCAAAACTGCGAGACTTACTTTAGTGGCGAATCCAATGAACTTAAATACAATCAACTGATTGATGGCATTGTAGCGGCTTTCGATAAGCTCCCACTACTAGACATTCCGCGTAAACCACGCGTGGGTATCGTCGGCGAAATCCTAGTGAAATTTCATCCGGATGCTAACAACAATGCAATCGGTGTTATTGAGTCAGAAGGTTGTGAAGCCGTGATGCCAGGGCTGGCAGATTTCTTTTTGTACTGCTTCTATGGCCCGACTTTCGAAAATGAAGAACTGGGTAACAGCGCTTGGGCTGCCATTGGCGGAAGAATCGGCATCACGTTCATGGAGAGATATCGCAAACGTATCAAGAAACGACTTGCCGAGACGGGTAAATTCACTGTGCCGACAGATATTTATACTTTAAGTTCGTATGCCAAAGAGATTTTGTCGCTTGGCAATAAAACAGGTGAGGGCTGGTTCTTAACGGCAGAAATGATTGAGCTCATTCATGATGGCGTGCCGAACATTATCATGGCTTCGCCCTTTGCATGTTTACCTAATCATGTTACTGGCAAAGGGATGACCAAAGCATTGCGCAAGCGTTATCCACAAGCAAACATAGTCCCAATTGATTACGATCCAGGGGCAAGCGAAGTCAACCAACTCAATCGCATTAAGTTGATGATCTCTACAGCGATTACCAATCACGCTTAGAAGGCAATTATCGTTTTAGCCTTTCTTTAATGATGCCTTCGCGATAGGCAATAATTAGTTGATGCAGATCGTCGATGCGTTCAAGAAGCTGCTTGCCGCGGTCTGTGTCAGCCATAAGAATGCGTCTATCCATGACGTCTTCTATGGTGATTTTGGGTGTGTAAGAGCCCATGTCATTTTCGATTTGGTCAAAATTATGGTGCTCGGCTAATGCGAGATGATGCGAGTTGAAAATCAAGGTGTAGCCGGCAATGCCTGTTTTGGGTTGGTAGGCTTTGGATATGCCACCGTCAATCACAAAGAGCTTGCCGTTGGCTTTGACAGGACGTTCGCCGTCTTTGATCTTGACTGGTACATGGCCGTTGATGATGTGTGCGTGTACATCGTTTAAGCCAAACTCTGCTAAAATCTTGTCGCAAATGTCTTCGCGTTCCGAAAGACTGTAGTAAGGGTTGTACACTTCTTTGCGAAGTACTTTGTCATCAACAAAATAGTTTTCATAGGTGGCGATTTTACTTTTGCCAAACATAGGTGATTTGGGACCGCACCAGAGATACCACATGAAATCAACCGCTTCTTTGTGCTCGTCACGGCCCTTCTCGCCGTAATAAGCTTGTGCCGTCATGTCGGAAATATAGTCCATCAGTGCTTTACCGCTGACGGAAGCCCCTTTGATTTGAAGACTTTCGAAATCTCCAGTCTTAGTCATGGGTATGCACCCATGGAAAAGCAGGTTGTTGTTCGCAATTTTGTAAGAACTGCCATTGTTGTAGAGGAAGGCGATATGGCGGTGTAGGGGTTCGGAATGACGGAAAGATGACTTGAGGGCGATCAAAAGCTGTTCTTCTTCGGGACTTAGCTTGGTTGGGTCGTCTGGATCTATGGTTGGGAAGTTGGTATCCAGCATGGGAAATTCTTTACCATCCACCACGTGAATCATGCGTCGGAAATCCGTGAACTCGATGCAGCGACGATCGTCCATTTGATATTCAGGATGTTTTGCCAGCAGCTTAGCTTCGAGTTTAAACATCAAAATCGCGATCGCTTTGTGCATTTTTGCGGCCAGATTGATGTCGACAACGTCATATACGTTTTCGTCTAGGATACGTGGGATAAAGCGTTCGCAAGGGTCGTCATGATAAACTTCTTGGGCAAAAGACGATAGAGCTCTCAAATTAATGCTGTAACCATCCTCCAAAGCATCAAAATTATTGTAAGCAATGTTCGCTCTGATGACTGAACAGATACATACTTCGTTTCCAGCCGCGGCACCCATCCACTGGATGTCATGGTTACCCCATTGAAAATCAACATGTTTGAATTCGATTAAGGCTTCCATGATGCGGTTTGGGGCTTTGCCACGATCATAAATATCACCAATGATATGGATTGATGAAATGGCAACGCGTTGAATCATCAAACACAGTGATTGGATAAATGTTTGTGCGGCATCTGCTTCGATGATCGACGCAATAATCGCATTGGAATAAGCTTCGCGGTCAAAGTCGCCATCGTATGCATAGAGCAGCTCGGTGATTACTTCGGTAAACTCGGGAGGCATTTTTTCTCGGATGGTCTGGCGCGATTGCTTCGATGAGACATAGCGTAAAAGTTCGGACAGGCGAATAATCGTAAAACGAATCCATTCATTGTCCAAGAGTCCCCTATCAGCCACAAGATGCAGCACTTTGTCCGCATCGTAGATTAAGTTGGCGAGCTGGTTTTGTTCACGCTCGGGTAAAGTATTACCATACAATGCACGTATCTTCGAACGAATGGTGCCCGAAGCCGAACGCATTAGATGAATAAAAGCACCGTCTTCTCCGTGTAAATCACTGAAGAAGTATTCGGTGCCTTTGGGTAGCTCACAGTAGGCTTTCAAGCGTACAATTTCACCAGTCGCAGAGGCAATGTTTGGATACTCTCTTGCCAATAGTCGAAGATACTTTTCTCTGTCCATCATGACCTCCATAGTAAGCTTAGATACCCTATATATGTAAATTTATTTAGGCATTTATTTTGATGTGTATCAATAGTCTAAATACATGGCAGTTTTGAGACGCCCTAGAACGCCTTGACAGACTTCGCGCGCTTTAGCGCTATTGTCTTTCAGCATTTGCATGATGGCTTCTGGATCTTTCTCAAACGTTTTACGGCGTTCGCCGATTGGCACGAGTGTTGCTTGCAAAACATCGTTTAGACGTCTTTTTACTTTCATATCACCCAGACCACCGCGTTCGTAGTGTGCTTTCCATTCCGCTAACTCTTCTTGGTTTGGGTCAAAAGCATCTAAGTATTTAAAGACCGGGTTGATTTCAACATTGCCTGGGTCTTCAACGCGCAGGTGATTAGGGTCAGTGAACATGCCCATAACTTTTGTTTTGATTGTGTCGGCGTCATCGGCTAAGTAGATACAGTTATTAAGAGATTTTCCCATTTTGGCTGACCCGTCGGTTCCTGGTAAACGAGTTACTTTTGAAAGTAGCGGTTTACATTCTTTGAGGATTTCTTGGCCGAAGAAATTGTTAATATGACGCACGATTTCATTTGTCTGTTCTAGCATAGGCAACTGATCATCGCCTACTGGCACGTAGTTTGCATCAAAACCCGTGATGTCCGCGGCTTGACTGACCGGGTAAACCAAGAAGCCAGCTGGAACAGTATCACCGTAACTTTTTTGTCTCATTTCTTCCTTTACGGTCGGATTTCTTTTGAGACGTGCAAGCGTGACGTAATTTAAATAAAGAACGGTTAATTCGGAAAGTTCAGGAATGAGCGATTGAATAATAATGTTTGTTTTGGAAGGGTCGATGCCACTTGCCAGATAATCGTAGGTGACTTCTAAGACATTGTCGCGAACTTTTTCAGGTTCGTGAGCATTGTCGGTCATGGCTTGAAGATCCGCGATCATGATGTAACGGGTGTAATCTTCTTCTTGAAGTTGAACACGTTTTTTTAGCGAACCGACATAATGTCCGATGTGTAAACGACCGGTGGGGCGGTCAGCAGTGAGAATCACTTCTTTCATGGAGAAACCTCTTTCGTTTGGGGGCATTGTTTTGCCTAAATCTTAGCAATTAACAGGCAAACAGACAAGGCGGAGTCATGCTATAATCACATTATATAATCTCTCAAAAAACATCGACAAAGGAGCAGTAATATGAAGAAACTGGTATTAGTACGTCACGGCGAAAGCGAATGGAATAGGTTAAACCTATTTACAGGCTGGACGGATGTTGATTTGTCAGACAAAGGACGCGTTGAAGCAGCAGAGGGTGGGCGTATTCTTAAGGCTGAAGGCTATGATTTTGATGTTTGCTACACCTCTTATTTGAAAAGAGCGATCCATACTTTGAATTTTATTCTTGAAAACATGGACCGTGAATGGCTACCTGTGATAAAGTCCTGGAAATTGAACGAGCGTCACTATGGTGCACTCCAGGGTTTAAACAAAGCAGAAACAGCCGCGAAATATGGCGAAGATCAAGTAAAGATTTGGCGTCGTTCATTTGATATCAGTCCTCCAGAACTGGAAGAAGATGATGAGCGTAACCCACGCTTGCAAGATCAATATCGTGAGACTGAAGACAAAGCTGTTTTACCCCTCACTGAGAGTTTGGCGACTACGATTGAGCGTGCTGTTCCTTATTTCAACGAAGTGATTCTTCCAGATATTAATGCTGGTAAAAGAGTTTTGATTGCCGCCCACGGCAACTCCTTACGTGCGCTGGTCAAATACTTCGAAAACTTAAGTGACGAAGACATCATCAGTGTTAATATTCCTACTGGTGTCCCTCTAGTCTATGAATTCGATGACGACATGAATTTCTTGAACAAGTACTATTTGGGCGACCAAGAAGCCATCAAAGCGAAAATGGACTCCGTCGCAAACCAAGGTAAAGCTAAATAGATTTTATTAATATAAACACTCTAAACAGTGCCAATGCGAGGTCTACTTGAAAAGAGATGGACGAAGCCTTGGCACTTCTTAATGCTTAATGATTTTCAGACAGTGAGGGCAGATTATGAGAACCGCAATTATTACCGGAGCATCTTCGGGTTTGGGTAGAAGTTTTGCCAGACTATTAGTAGAAGCGCCTGCATATTTTGGTAGTGAATCCGCGATAGAAGAATTTTGGTTACTCGGAAGAAATGTGGCTGCTCTCGATTCTCTTGTAGAAGAACTGCAAAGTAAAAGCAACTTGCGCTTTCGGACCTTTGTGTGTGATTTGCAAAACGTACAAGAATTGGAAGACTTTTGCCAAACGATTGCAAGAGAAAAGCCTGACATTACTGTACTGGTTAATAATGCTGGTGGTGGGAAATTTGGAAGTTTTATGCATGTCCCTGTAGAGGAACAGATGACGATGCTTGATGTCAATGTGAGAGCGTTGGTTAGACTGACACATGCAGCACTGCCTCGTATGCTAGTTGGGTCACGCTTGATCCAAATCGCTTCATCAGCTGGTTTCGGACCATTGCCAGGTATGGCAGTCTACAGTTCTAGTAAAGCGTTTGTGATTAATTTTTCCAGAGCCTTACGCAATGAAGTTAAGAGTAGGGGAATAGTCGTGACAACCGTTTGTCCCGGTGCCATCGAGACTGACTTTTTCACAAAGGCGAACGAATATGCGACTGTAGAGAGCCTCAGTAAAAAGTTCATGATTTCTAGTGCTGAGCAAGTTGCCACTAAAGCCTTGAAAGATGCCAAGCGCAAGAAAATCCTTTCTGTCTATAGCCTTCCCATCAAACTCTCACACTTCATGTGTAAAGTGCTTCCTCATCGTCTGGTCTCGTGGTTTTGGGGGAAAGCCTCGTAGTTTGTTCTGTAGGTTTATTCTTGGCCTTTTAATTTTGGCAAAATGCAGCTTGTACGATTCTATTGGCAAAAATGCAGCTTGTACGCCAAAAACTTGCTTTTGAAGGTAATTTTCGTCAAAAAAACAGCTTGTATGCCGTAAATGTGGGGCTTTCAGGCTAAACGAGACTTTTTCTTTCGCACAAGCTGATTTATTGTCAATTTTTAAGCGCTTTCTTCTGCACAGTCTCGCACAAGCTGTTTTTTTGCCAATATTATTTAAAATTTTGGGGCACGCTATACTAATAAACCATCATTCCCATATCGTTCAAATATGCTGAAAAATCAAGGTTCGTACTTCTTGACGTTTCTGAGTAAGTAAGACTGTAAAGTTCTTCGTTATCGCTGAGACTTTTGCTGGAGTGGGTGCTTTCATTTTTCGCAGCAATAATTGCTGGCCATACCTCATTTTCAAGCTGCTCTTTGGCATGGCTTCGACTGCCAAGCGGTAGCTGTGCGACAAAGGCGTCTAGAATTTCCTGCGTAGTCTTCATGTCTCTTATTAGTTTTTCATTAGGATTTGCCTTTGGTTTTTCATTTGAATCCTCAGCGCTAGAACACATTAATTGCAATGCATAACGAATTGAGTTTTCAGTCATAGCGTGAGAATTAACAATCGGATGGTCCTTTGTGACATTGCTCCTTAAAGTACAGCCTAATTTTTGATTCTCAACCGTACGATTAATCACAATCGCGGGTTTCTCCTCCGGTATTAGCCCGTAAAGAAGGTGGTATGCGTAATCTGCTAAAGTCGCTGACCAGTCTGACGGAGAGCCTGATTGTGGGGGACTTAGCGAGAAGTAGAGCGTAGTCGTTTCATAATACTGACCTGCATTTTCCCCAAGGCTGACGTGCTTCAGTAGCTTACCTTCTACTTTTAGTTCCTTGGCAAGCTGTTTTTGTGTATCTGTCTTCCACTTAACCGTGTTGCTATCAAGCACGAACGCAGAGGAATAGTTAGAATCCTCACCTTGAGCGGTGTCACGCACCAGTGATATGAAGTCTTGCAGTTCGTCCTTGTCAACAGAGAAAGCCTCACTGATGAAGCTATAAAATTCAGCACTATTTTTCTCAAATACATCGTTTGGCAAAAGCACCTCACCCACTTGCCAAGCCTGCTTTATATGAATTCTGATATCTAATTTATCTGAAGTGGACTTTTCAGGAATGTTGGCACTGATTTCCAAACTCTTTTCATCATGCGTGGATTCGATGCTCCATTGGTACAGAAGAGGTTTTAATACATCTGTTTTGGCAGACAGATTTTCGAATTGAGAAATGACAGAACTCACTTCTTGGCTTGAAGATTTAGCAGTCGTTTCTGGAAAGAAGAAAAATGCATTCTCTTTGGCGCATGCATTTAACAAGAACACAAGTGCCAAAACAAGAACATAAGGACGAATCGCTTTCATAGTATCCTCCTGATTCACTCAGCCTCTAAAACCAAAATCCCAGATGCTCAACGAGGATTTTTATGCCTATTAATATCAATAAAGCACCACCAATTAATTCGGCAGGCTTCTTGAAATGCTCACCAAACTTTACGCCAACTATGACCCCGATAGCTGAAAGTGTCCCAGTAACAAGAGTGAAGGTGAGTGCGGCAGGTGCGATAGGTGTTTGTACGAGAGCGAAAGTCACACCGACCGCAAGCGCGTCAATACTCGTGGCAAAAGCCAAAAGGGCGATTTCTTTGACGCTTGAGCAGATGTAAGGTGGGCATGCTTCGTTTTTTAAAGCTTCTTGGATCATTTTGCCACCAATAAATACTAAGAGAAAAAATGCAATCCAATGGTCATATGCAGTAATATAATGTTCAAACTGGCTACCAAGAAACCAACCAATAACAGGCATCGCTCCTTGGAAAACACCAAAAAACAGTGCAATTAGAATCACGTCGCGCCAGACAATTTTTCCGGCTTTCAGACCTTTACAAATCGCTGCGGCAAACGCATCCATGGACACGGCTATCGCGAGTAAGAACATTTGAAGATAATTCATTAATTATTTTACTTTCTATTTATTATTCATTTACAGCAGTTCGAGTAGTTTACTGATGTCTTCTGCTTGTGTCGCCCAACTCGTGGCAAAACGTACCACCGTATGATGTTCATCATATTTTGTAATAAAAGAAGTACTTACTTTTTTCGATAGTTCTTTTAGTGCTTCGTTTTCTACTACCACAAAAATTTGATTCGTTGGCGAATCTATGTACAGCTTGTAGCCCTTAGCAAGCAAGCCTTCTCTCAAACGCTGTGCCTCGTAAATGGCATTACTTGCAATTTCTGTATATAGATTGTCGGTGAAAAGCGTATCAAATTGTAGGCCGAGCAGCCAGCCTTTGGCCAACACTGCACCATGCTGCTTGCTATGTGTGAAGAAGCCTTTTACAAGCTTGGGGTCAGGGAAAACAACCGCTTCTCCGAAAAGCGCGCCAACTTTTGTTCCACCTATGTAAAAAACGTCCACCAGTTTGGCGATCTCTTTTAGACTTAGATCCGAGCCAAAAGCGGCGAGACCATAACCAAGCCTCGCTCCATCTAGAAATAGATAAAGATTATAACGCTTACAGGTTTGGTGCAAAGCCTCAAGTTCGGCTTTGGTGTAAAGCGTTCCTAGTTCGCTGGGGTGCGAAATATAGACTATACCTGGCTCTACCATGTGGTCAAAACTTTCGTCCGCGAGGAAATCTTGCATGTAGTTAGTGACTTGCTCAGCTGTGATTTTTCCGTTTTGATGCGGTAGGCTGAGCACTTTATGACCGCCTGCTTCGATGGCCCCAGCTTCGTGCTGGTTGATGTGGCCTGTATCAGCCGAAATTACGCCCTGGTAGCTTCTTAGGAGTGCGTTGATGATGGTGGCGTTGGTTTGTGTGCCCCCTACTAGAAAGAAAACCTGAGCCTCTGGAACACCACAAGCTTGGCGAATCTTCTCGCGTGCTGAGGCGCTAATTTCATCGCTGCCGTAGCCAGCATGCTTTTGGAAGTTGGTCTCCTGTAATCGTTCTAGGATTTTGGGGTGTGCACCCTCCATGTAGTCACTATCGAAACGCAGCATATTCGGCTCCTTGTTTTGGGTTTGCAGGGAACATTATAACACCCTTGGAGGGCTGCGGTGATAGCCTGAATTCTTGCTTTCTTACTCAGCAAATGCATCCAGTCCCATGTCAGTCAAAATCTGAACAAAAGTAGACATTTCGACAGCAGTAAACATTTTCGGATTCTTTGAAAAGAGATAAGACTGATCAAGTAATTTGTATTTATTCTTAGCTAAAGGGTTGTAATTTAGTAGTTCAATTTGAAATTTGCGGGTCTGCCCCATGCTATGCGCAACGAAAAATTGACCGATGGAACGGATGTTTTCTTCTGAAGCAGTATGTTCGGGAATCAAAGGAATGCGCACTAAAAGCTCTGGAGTGGACATTTTCAGGAGATTAACAAAATTGGATTTAATCACAGCGTTGGAAACGCCAGTCCAGGCAATATGGTCTTTTTCATCAAAGGCTTTGAAGTCTGCAATGAGTAAATCAAGATGTGGAAGCAAAGTGGACAAGACTTCAGGTCTAACGTAAAGGCTTGTCTCTATGGCTGTATGAATGCCTTCTGCTTGGCAAGCTTGAAGAATCATGCGGTTGAATTCGTGTTGGAAACAAGGATCTCCGCCAGAAATGGTGACACCACCGCCCTCATGAAAGAAAGCACGGTCTTTGAGGATTTCTTCTAGTAGTTGACGAACTGTCATCTGTTGGCTATCGAAGGATAAGGCGAGGGCAGGACAAGCTTTTACACATTTGCCACACATATTGCAAAGTGAGCGGTCAATTTCTATCTTGTCATTTAGCATATGGATAGCTTTTTCTGGACAAACAGCGACACAAGTACCGCAACCTATACATTTGTCTTTGAAATAGAAAAGATGGCGCGAAAGTTCAATGCCTTCTGGATTTTGACACCAGAGACAACGCAATGGACAACCTTTTGTGAAAATAGTTGTGCGGATACCCGGTCCGTCGTGCGTCGAAAAACGACGCACATCAAAGACAGAACCGATTTTATCCCAGTCAATTGGCATATTGCTAGCAATGCCAAAATCTCCTGCTGCTAATGCGCCACTTGCATCAGTGGTTTCTAACTTGCGTGGGCTGCTTGCCATCAAAGTTCTCCGTAGCTAGTACGGGCAATGATTTCGTTCTGTAAATCGCCAGCTAGTTCAGTAAAGTAAGCAGTATAGCCTGCTACACGTACCGTGAGATTGCGATACTTTTCGGGCTCTTTTTGTGCAGCGTGCAAATCTTCCGGTCGAAGCACGTTAAATTGAATATGGGGGATATTTAAATCAACAAAAGTCTTGAGTAATAAGGCAAATTTCTCAATTCCTTCTTCAGTGAAGAACTCTGGGAGAAACTTCATATTCAAGAGTGTGCCGTTGCTACCGTAATTCGCGTCTATTTTTGACACGGATTTTAGCACTGCAGTCGGTCCTTTGATATCGCGGCCGTAAACTGGAGACATTCCGCCATCTGCGAGCGGTTCTCTCGATTTTCGACCGTCAGCACTAGCTCCGACATTTTGTCCCATGGGGACGTGAGCGGAAACCGTGTAAAGTCCCGTATGGTAAGGGCCGCCTCTGAAATTCTTGTACTGTGTAAGATAGTTATTAAAATGTGCAATCCATTTACTGGCAATCAAATCGACTTTTTCTTCGTCATTTCCATATTTAGGAGCGTGATTGAGCAAGGTCAAGCGAAGGGGTTCTGCGTCTTTGAAATCTTCACGCAGAGCTTTGAGTAACTGTTCTTGGCTGATGCGTTTTTCGTTATAAACCAGTTTTTGAATTGCGCCAAGACTATCAGCGATGTTAGCACCTTGAATAATTTGGATACCAGAAAGATTGTATTTGGCACCACCAGCGGTGACATCACAAGCATTGGCTAAACAGTTGTCTATAACAGTAGACAAGAAGGGTGAAGGTAGCACTTGTTGATGTATACTCTCGACAACCTCGCATGCTTTAACCATCTTATCGATGAAGTATTCTACTTGTTTGGCCAAGGCATCTTCTAATGCGCTGTAAGTCTTGTAGTCAGTCAGGTTGCCCAGATCTAAACCAATTTGTTCACCAGTCAGCATGCATACGCCATTGTTTAATGTAAGCTCCAAAGCTTTGAGTAAATTAAACATGGCGGCATCGCTCCAACCAAGGTTGTTGCCACTGGTAGTCAATTCGACACAGCCGACAATTGCATAGTTTTTCGCATCTTGAGTTTCGATACCTTGATTTTCGAGAGCGGGAATGACAGCCTCATCGTTGAAGAATTGGGGCATTCCAGATCCTTTAGCCACGACACGAATACATTGCCTGACAAAATCCTTAGGAGAGTTTTTATGTAGCCTTGCCGATAGATTGGGCTGTGGTAAACCTAAATGTTCTTGAGCACGTAAAAAGATGTATGACAAATCATTTGTTGCATCGCTTCCATCTTTAAGTTGGCCACCGACAGCTAAGTTAAAGCCTATTGGGAAACCTGCGAAATATTTGGCGCTGTGTGAATTGCGTAAATAAACAATTTGGTTAAACTTCAACCAAAGACATTCGCTTATCTCCAGCGCGTCAGCTTCGTCAATTAAGCCCGCGTCTATGTCATGTTTATAGAATGGATACAGATATTGATCCGCACGACCGGGAGAGAAGGAGGAAGCATTGGATTCCATATGCAAAATAACGTATAAGAACCAAGTTGCTTGAACAGCTTCATGGAAGCTTTCTGGAGCCTCTGTAGAAAGTTTTTCACAGATACGAGCAAGTTCTAAAAGATTATCACGATGTTCTGAGAATGCTGGGTCCGCTGCCATTTCATTTGCCAAATCAGCGTAACGCATAATAAATATGCTAGCACCTTCTAAAACTTCAATAGTGCTTTGATAGAAAACTTTGTCATCTGACTGCTCAGTATTTTGGAGATATTCTTGAGCTTGCAACTTTAAGCCATGAGGGCCTAGTTTTAACCAGAGCTCCGTATCAGGGCAGATATGTCCTTGGGCATGGTCTTTTTGATTGATTTTTGCCACAGTAGAAATTTTGTTGATGCCGGAACCAGCAGTTTGGTTAACGATATCTTCTAAGGCGTGCCCTTTCCAAAATGGCATAATCTTTTCGCGGAACAAGACAATGTCTTCGGGATGTACTTTGAATTTATCTTGGGGTCTGGTTTCTAGGCTTTCAATTTCTTTGTCTATCCAGGAAATACCAGATTCGGGGAAAACAACACCGCCGCGGACACCCTTCGTGCGGTTGCCGACAATCAGCTCCTCAGGCTCAATATGAATTTCAAGCTTTTCCAAAGCTGCTCTTAATGCAAGAGCACGCTTCATAATAACTGGCTTGCCTAGATTTTCTTGGTATACATCTGTGATGATAAGAGCTTGCTCGATTGACATGTAACGCTCTTCATCAAGCATTCTTTCTTTTAAAATATCTATTCTTTCGCTCTGTGGAAGATGAGCGATGCGTTCGACACTTAGATTTATGTTTTCTTTTGTAATTGTAGGATTCATATTGACCTCCGTGCAGTGCAAACTGGGAATATTTATGTTGTACGTTTATTTTAACTTAATCTACATAAATAACATCCGTTTATAGTTGCCAACAGTTGTCGAAAACTGAACTAACGATAAGAGCTGTCTAAGCGCAAACACAGGACTTAACTTAAAACAATATAGTTCAGTATTTGACAAGTTATAGTCTCCAAAAGTCATTTATACATTACGCTAATTTTGCTAGTATAGACTCATAAATCAGCGTAACAGGAGATTGGAAAAATGTTAAGTGGTTTTATAGAATTGGCTAAAAAAGACGAAGAAGTTTTTATCACAGATGTTGCTGCAGCCTTCGCCAATTTGGTGGAAAAACAAGTTCTGAAACTCAGCCTAGAGCAAATTAATGGAAGCCATCGTGATTTTACGCTATACCTTCCCATGCAAGTAGAAACACCAGATGAACAGAATTTTATCGCGGACTATATCTTCGCACGCATTTATAACATTCTTTCTAGCTTAGGTGGAAGAAGAATGGCTTTATATTACGATTCAAAAATCGATTGGTTGGAACAGATTATTGAACAAGTCGATTCGCGTTTTTGTATCAAACAGAGTCGTAAAGAACGTACTGCTTATGGCAAAAGCATCAACGTTCTCGACCGCATGCTCGAACATATTGACGATGGCGCAGAGAAGTCTGGATTTGTTTTTCTGAAAAACCCAAAAATTTTTAAAGCAACGGGGGCAGCAACAAGCAATAAGACTAGCGAAAATACCGCCATTGAACGGTACAAAACGGTAGTCGAACGCATAGATACTAGGCTCTTGTGTGGCCTTGACGTTGGTGGCACAGACATAAAGGTTGCTGCTTCTGATTACGGCAAATTGGTTTGCTTGAAAGAATACGATTGGTTCCCTGCTGATTTCACTGTAGCATCTCAAATGATTGATCCCATCCTGTGGTTAGTGCGCTTAGTGCGTGTACAGTTAAGTTTATTTCATGCCAAAGATATAGCGTTGAATGATGAGCTTCAAGGTCGATTAGAGGCTGCTTTTGACAAAGACTGCCTATTACAAGACTTGATGTCTACTGTTGTAGCATGTGAGGAGATAGTTGGAAATAAACTCTTGCTATTTGACGGTATCGGTCTTAGTTTCCCCGATGTGGTTGTTCAGAATAAGGTAGTTGGTGGAGAGGTATACAAAACACGCGGCATGCGTGACAACCCTGAAATTGATTATGAACTAGAGTTCGCCAAGATCACCGATCTAGATATTGCGTTGAGGCAGTTTGTAAAGACTGATTCAGGTGTACAGCTTACTAACGATGGCCCTATGGCTGCGTTTACAGCGGCAGTAGAGCAAGTCTTTTCAGAGCGTGCGCATCATGTGGCGGACGGTGTTTTTGCCCACACCTTAGGCACAGAACTTGGTACAGGATGGATTAACGAAGCAGGTATTATTCCTGACATACCACTCGAAGTCTATAATTTCATCATTGATATCGGAAGTTATGCAGCACGTGCATATCATGCTGATGATATTAGAAGTATTAATAATTTTAATACTGGTTTAAGTGGGACATTACAAAAATATACTAGTCAAAGCGGTGCCTTTAGGCTCGCTAGTAAAACATTCCAAACAAAGCGTCCTGAACTGTGGCAAGAAATTCTTGATTTAGCTTATGTCGTAAAAGTTGAGCGAGAAGGCGTAGAGATGTATGTTTGCCCGACAGATCCAGTTGATATGAGAAAACCGTTTTTACAGCATTTGATGGATCTAGCTTCCCATAGCCAAGATGAGGTCTGTGAAAAAATATTCTCGGATATTGGTAGGTACTTAGCGGTTACATGGTCCGAAACTGAATTGATCCTGAGCCCGCAAAGCAAGCCACGCACGATGTTTGGTCGTTTGGTAAAAAATCAGAAGTGCTTTGAACTCCTAGAAGAAGGTGCACAGACGCGTATTCCTGATATACAATTTGAAGTAGCGGATGGAAGCATGGCTTATACTCCATTGATGCAACAGTTAGAAGCTGATCCGCACTATACAGTTGCTCAGTTCGCGCAAGCAGTTGGCGCCATCTACTTTGGAGATTTCCAAAATAAGTAGTTCGCAGTAGGATTTGAGGAATTCTAGATTGTCTGTGATGGAACAAAACAAGATTATACCCAGTCACTATTTAGCTGCAATTCGAAAAGAAACATGCAGGCTGACTTTTTGCGAGCAGTTTGATGAAAAAAGTCAAATTTGGGACTACAGCAAACATGCACATGACTGTATAGAATTCCTCTATTTTTTAGAAGGCAAAGCCGATATTTCAACCTCTGACCAAGATATGGCCTTATCACTTTTTGAAGTAGTTGTATATCCAGCGAATGTTCCACATCAAGAGTTTCTGGATACACGCTACAGGCAGTCCATCATCTGTTTACATCTAGAGTGTGAGAGCGACTTGACACTAGATCGTTTTTTTAAGTTGAAAGACGAAGATGGCAAATTGCGCTGGATTTTTAGGCGCCTTTGTGAAACCTATCATGAAGACAGCCCGCATAACGAAGCTATTCTAAAAGACCTGATTAATTTACTCATAGACATGATGGTGAAGTTATCTAGTAAGTTGCAATCAGATAAAAACAGCTTGCCAGAAAAATGCTTACAATACCTCCAAGAACACTATGCAGAAGCCATTAGCATGGAGACTTTGGCAGAAAAGCTATTTGTTAGTCCTTCTTATTTAAACCGCACTTTTAAGCGGCAGTATAAAACGACTCCAATAAAATATCTAAACGTATATCGTACTGAAGTAGCACGAGAGATGTTAGTACAAACAGATTATAAGGTGGCAGCTATCGCTTCCATGTCTGGTTTTGACGATGCACGCAATTTTTCCAAGGTGTTCAAAAAGATGACTGGAGAGTCTCCTGGGGCTTATCGTAAGCTCCATCAAAAAATTTAATTGGATTCAGAAAACAACCGTTAAGAAAAACCGCCTGGACTGTGCTCAAGCGGTTTTTACGTTTAATAAGCTTATCTAAGTGTAACTATACGAGTTCTCTTTTGCGTTTTCTGGTGTAAGAGTCCATCCAGATAATGGCGATAATAACGACGCCCTTAATCAAGATTTGAAGATAGGATTGAACGCTGAGCATGTTCAGAGCGTTATCTAAAACACCAAACACAAGTAGGCCAAGAACAGCTTTGGGAATGTTACCCACACCACCCGCGAAAGATACACCACCAACCACAACGCCGCAGTTAACGATTAAGGCCGTGGCCTCACCATAAACTGAAGATCCAGAATTGAGCTTTGAAGAGAGCATTACCCCTGCTAAGGCAGCTAAGATGCCACAGATCACAAAGGTGGCCCACTTCGTTTTAATAACATCAATACCTGAGTAACGTGCAACCTCGTAGTCGCCACCAATTGCATAGCAGTTACGTCCGAACTCGGTGTAACGCAAAACATAGTGTGTTATTAAAACTACCACTATCATCACCAAGACAAGCGTGGTGATAGAGGAGAGAATTTTCGTGTTGGCAAGCATGTCAAAATCGGGGTTTTTAGCTATGACAGGACGAGCATTGGTCAATTGTTGCGCCACGCCAGTTAAAGTCATCCCCATACCTAGAGTGATGATAAAAGGTTCTGTTTTCTGTTGAACTACCAAGAAGCCGTTTATAAAGCCAACCAAAGCTCCAAATAGTAAGGAACACAGTATTGCTAGTGCCATAGGCATGGTGTCCATCAATTTTATCGCGATAATGCCAGAACAAACCAGTACGCCACCTATTGAAAGATCACACCCTCCAGCGATAACGGTCATGGTGACGCCACAAGCTAGAATGATCAAGATGGAGGAAGAGTTCAGCATATCGAAAAGATTGAAAGGTGTATAAAAGTTAGTAGGGAAGAAGAGCATCATAATAAGCATAGCTAAGACAGCAACTAGGGCTTTTTGCTGAGTGATAAACTTTCCTACAGTTTTGGCTAAAGAATTGTTTTGCATTTTTCTTCCTCCTACTGTGGCTTACGATTATCAAGCCAGATGGCGATAACCAGAATTGCGCCTTTGGTCATGTTTTGCAAATATGGTGTAACGCCCAAAAGATTGAGACAGTTGGACATGAGAATAATTAGCAAAGTACCAAGTACGGTTCGCAGAACACTCCCTTTGCCACCCTTAAGTGTCGTGCCACCAACGACAACAGCAAGTATTGCGTTGGTTTCGAAACCTGAACCCAATGTTGGAGCTGCAGTGGTCGAGCGAGCAAATTGATTAATAGCACCGAGGGCTGCCATGAGACCTGAAATACAGTAAATCAAAATAACGGACAAAGATACGGGTATTCCACTTAGTCTAGCAGCCGTTTTATTACCGCCGGTCAAAGATATAGAGCGTCCTAGCGTCGTTTTAGATTGGAAGAAATACAAAGCGGCAAGGCTCACTAAGAAAATTACAAACGAGACTGTCAATGGACCAATCGTGCCTTGACCTATCAAAACAAAGAGGTTTGACTCTGTTTTGACGTCACGCATATTAAGAACTTTTCCGCCAGTTGTGATTAAAGCAAGCGCTTCGAAAACTTGAGCCATACCAAAGGTAATAAAAAGCGCTTCCGCTTGTGTTAACGCTCCAGAGCTTATCAGCAGCATACTCGTTAGAAAACCACAGAATGTACCTAGGGCCAATCCAACGATTAAGGCTGGAATTTGACCAATAGGATCGATTAGGGATACGGTAACAACGGCGACTAAAGACATGATGCCAGCAACCGATAGGTCTATGAATCCGCCAATAATGACGAAGGTCATTCCCAAAGCAACTAAACTCAATGGACCGAATTGCCTTAATATATTGGTTAAGTTTCCACTACTTAAAAATTTAGGCTCTACTACAATCGTAATTAGTACCAAGAATACAATCGCTACAAAGACGAGGTAATCTTGAAAGACGGTACGCAGAGCTTGTTTCCATTTTACTTGTTCTGTCATACTATATCTCACTCCTTACTCAAGCCTAACGCACTCGTCATAACATGGTCAGCCGATGTTGTTTTGGGATCGTATTCAGCAGTGATGCGACCGTCCGCAATAGTCAGTACGCGGTGACTCATATTAAGCACTTCCGGCAATTCAGATGAAATCAAGATAATAGCTCCGCCTCTTTCCGCAATTTCTTTCATTAAGAGGTAAATTTCATATTTAGCACCAACGTCTATACCGCGCGTAGGTTCATCTAAAATAAAGATCTCTGGTTCAGTCTCTAACCAACGACCAATTATGCATTTTTGTTGATTTCCACCTGACAAACTTACTACTTTAGTCTTGTGCGTGGGTGTCTTGATTCCTAAACTCTTGATATATTTTTGGGCAATTGTTTTTTCTTTTGTTCTGGAAATTAGTCCGGAACTGGTAATACTATGTAAATTACCCATGGATATATTAGATTCTACAGAGAATGGCAAAACCAAACCCTGCAACTTACGATCTTCCGGTACGAAACCAAAACCTGCTTTAATAGCATCACTTGGCTTCGCAATATTGACAAGCTTGTCATGGATTTTTAGTTGGTGACCTTTGGCTTTATCTGCTCCATAAATTGCTCTTACAATTTCTGTACGACCTGCACCCACCAACCCAACAAGACCTAATATTTCACCTTTTTTAAGATTGAAAGAAATATCGTGCAATTTACGCGTATTAATGTTCTTTACTTCCAGTAAGACATCACCAACACTGTCTGGTAATTCAGGATATTCATTTTCGATAGTACGGCCAACCATTTTTGAAATCATTTCGCTGCGCGTTAAATCTTCGATTGGCTTTGTGTCAATTACCTTACCATCGCGTAGAACGGTAACCACGTCACAGAAATCGAAAATTTCGTCAAGTTTGTGACTAATATAAATCATAGCAATGCCTTGGGACCTGAGCTGCTGAATTATAATTTTCAATTGTTTCATTTCATCACTGGTTAAGCTGCTACTCGGTTCATCCATAATAATTAACTTGGACTCAAATGATAGCGCCTTAGCGATTTCAACCATTTGTTTTTCGGAAACACTAAGGTCTCCTACTAGCGTTGTACTCTCAACTTTTGAGTTGATGCTTTTTAGAAGTTCTTTGGCTTTGGCATGGATACCACGCATGCCTTTCATTTCGTTAAAGCGACCAAGAAAAATATTTTCTCCGACACTTAAAGTATTAACTAGATTTAGTTCCTGATAAATAATTGCCAATCCGCTGCGCATAGACTCACTAGGAGTGGTTTTTTCAATATTCTTCCCATCAAAAAAAACAGTGCCGGAATCCTTTTGATAGACGCCGGACAATATTTTCATCAAAGTAGATTTTCCTGCACCATTTTCACCGACCAGTCCGTGGACTGTACCCGCTTTCACTGAAAAGGTTACGTCATCTAAGGCTTTGACACCGGGGAAGGATTTAGAAATATTGCTTACAGATAATAGCTCACTGTTTGTTTGCACTGTCATATTTCTCCTCCGGTTTTATTCATAGTGAGAAGCCCGTGTTCAAATGAACACGGGCCTTTCGTAAGACTTTCGTCAGCTTACCATTCAGGTTGTGGGAAGTCTTTAATGTTGTCCTTAGTAATAACATCCAGAGGGATGAAAGTGATAGGCTCTACAGTGCCACCGCCAATGACGGCTTGGGCATTTTCGAGTGATTTTTTAGACATGTTAGCAAAGTTTTGTGAAATACAAACGCTTTGTGTACCGTCTTCAACTTGGCCATAACCGCTGCTGTTGCCATCAACTGCTACGATAAACATGTTGTCCATTTTGTTGGCAGCTTTTAAAGCTTCGATAACACCGGTAGCGCCATTATCCCAGTGGCAGAATACGCCTTGGATTTCGTCGCCGTATTTGGTAATCATGTCTTCCATGATAGTCATGGCTTGAGTTGTGTCCCATTGTTGTGGGGTTTGATAGTCGAGAACTTCAATCTTTGAACCTTCGATAGCTTTATTAAAACCATCGTGGCGTTTGATTTGAGCATCATGACCAGCTTGTCCGCCTACTTCAACGACTTTCGCGCCTTCAGGGAAATGATCAACAAAGGCTTTGCCAGCAGCTTCGCCAGCTTGTGTATCGTTGACGCCAACGAAGAAATCACGATATTGTTGTGCTTCTTCTGGTAAGTCAGAGGAGAACATACCGACTACTAAACCAGCTTCTTTAGCTTGTTTGATACTAGGGATAATTGCATTGATGTCGTTCGGGTTCAGGAAAATGGCTTTCATGCCCTGTGCAATTGCGTTTGTTACGAGTTGTGACTCTGTTTGAACGTCGCCTTTTGCATCGAGGATAGTGACATCCAGTCCATAATCTTTACCAAATTGTGTAAATTGCTTTGAAGAATAGGCTTGTGAAGGGTTAGCCATGTCTGCGCAGATGAAAGCAACTTTCACTAAATCGCCTGAAGCTGCTGCTGCGGTTGTTTCGCCAGCTGCGGTTGTTTCGGCTGCTGCAGTGGTTTCACCAGCTGCTGCTGTTGTCGTTGTTGTGCTTGCGCCGCAAGCTGCTGTAGCTATCAACATTACACTTGTTAAGAATAATGCAATAACCTTTTTAAGACTCTTTTTCATTTTTGACTCCTTTTTTCCAAAAATACGTCTGTATTTTTGTTTTCGACTTTGAGACTTGTTCCAATCGAGCGATTGTCACTTTTGTGATTCTAAACGCAAAAATAAAAGCTTTCAATAGAAAATGAAGTATTTTCGAAGTGTAGAAGATGAAATCTCCAATATGAACAGAAAACAATAAATATGTTGTGCAAAATGTAGAGTAGACATCTGATAATCATTATCATTAGGACTAAATTATGTAAAAATAACAATAAATCTTTGAATACCTTCGCTCGGACAGCGAAAAAGTTAAATTTTCGATATTGAGAAATAAAGCAATAAAAGGTTTCAAATGAAAGAAAATTGTTTTTTATTTATTGACTCAAATATTCAATTAAACTATGATGTCGTTGGATTCTGTCAAATCGCATAACTGCGAAATAAACAAGCGTAGATGCTTGAATTGGGGCAAATATCATGAATGAACGCCAGCGAAAAATACTTGAAGAGATAAGCTCAAACGAAAACCTAAAAGTTGCAGACCTCGCACGGAGCCATAATGTATCTGCAGTTACGATTCGGTCTGACTTACGCTTGCTCAGCCGAGAAGGCTTAATCAGACGTGTCCACGGTGGTGCTGAAAATACATTGGACGATTACATCGCTAACCGCATGAAACACAATTACAAAACTAAGGTAAATATTGCTGAGCGTGCTGCCGAAATGATAAAAGATGGTGAAACCATCATGATTGAATCCGGCTCGACCAATGCTTTACTGGCCTTGGCTTTAGGCAAGATGAAAGAAGTCACAATTGTCTCCAATTCTTCCTATATAGCTGGCTTAGTCAGCAAATTTCCCAATATCAAGTTTGTGCTCTTAGGCGGTGACTACCAACCGGATTCTCAGGTTTGTATTGGCCCACTAGCCCGTTTAGCTTTACAATCATTTTATGTAGATAAAGTATTTATTGGTTCTGACGGTTTTTCTAAAGAAACTGGCTTTACCTGTGTCGATTTGCAACGCGCAGAAATCGCAGCCGAAATGTCAAGGAGAGCCAATAAAACTATTATACTCACCGACTCAAGCAAGTTCTCTAGTCGAGGTGTAGCGAAACAACTCTCCCTCGCAGAAGTTGATGTATTAATAACAGATGATGGCATTCCTGCAAATATGCGTAAACTATTTGAAGCATCCCATCTTGAATTAATCACAGTCCCAAAGAATTAATGGTATTAGTCTGAATAAGTTTCAGATTGAATATACATAGGAAAAGAAACAACACTTCGATACATTATTAAAGTAGAGAGCTGAGAGGAGCACTATATGGCAGTCATCACAATTTCTCGCGAATTCGGAAACAACGGGGATAAAGTAACTAAAGGCATTTCAGAGGCGTTAAATATGCCAATCGTTGACAAAGAAACCTTAAACACACTTTTATCTCAATACGGCATGGTATCTTTCAAAGAATTTTATGATACCGACCACTCCTTTATGGATCGCTTCTTTGGTGTCAATGAAGATTACGTCAGACTACTAAATCAAGCGATACAAACGTATGCAAGGCAGGATAACCTTATAATCCAAGGAAGAGGTGGTTTTGCCATTCTTCAAGGATTCTGTAATGTAATAAACGTTCTTATCAAAACACCCTTTGAAAAGCGTGTTAAAAATGCCATGGAGAGTGAAGGGATTGAAGACCTTGCAGCTGCAGAAAAACTGGTTGAACAGCATGATCGAATCAGAAATGGTTTTCTACAAGCGTACTATGGCGTGAAAGCTGAAGATGCTAGCAAATTTGACCTCGTGATTGATACCAGCATAGTGCCCGTTGAGATGGCTGTGCGCTGGATTTGCGAGATGGCGGTTCATTTAGATACCGAAACCCCAACAGAGTTCTGCCAAGCAACATCAACCATAAAACTTGATTCAAACATGGTTGAAGCGGCACGTAAAAGTTTGAACAGAGAAGTCTAAGTCAAAGTTGAATAATCAAGCGAGGCTCTGTCAGTTAAATGGCGGAGCTTTTTGTTGTTTATCGGTTGCGACTCTGGGACTCCCCCGAGTCTCCATGCCAAATTTGCGGCTAATTTAGCACGAACAATATTGCCCCACTTTGCGCAGTCCAACCGTCCCTTGAAGTGGACAGTCAGAAGCCATAATGTTAATCTTTTTGCAGTTGGATTACGTTGTAGAAGGGTTGATTGAGATGTTAGAAGCTTTATCAAAATTGCCTGCATTGAATCAAGCGTTAATTGGGACGCTCTTTACTTGGTTTATGACTGCATTGGGTGCTGGAATGGTTTTTTTCTTTAAGGAAATAAACCGCAAAGTGCTAGATATGATGCTAGGTTTTGCTGCAGGAGTCATGATCGCAGCGAGTTTTTGGTCACTGCTTGCACCTGCCATAGAGATGAGTGAAGCAGCAGGTCAGTTGCCTTGGTTAGCACCAGCAATTGGGTTTGCTTTAGGTGGTCTGTTCTTAAAACTTGCTGATGCCGTTATGCCTCACTTACACCGTGGTGAACATGAGACGCAAGAGGGTGTAAAAACGCAGCTTTCGCGTACGATGCTGTTAATTTTAGCAATTACTTTGCATAACATTCCAGAAGGACTAGCAGTTGGTGTAGCAGTAGGTGCTGCTGCCCTTGGTGATGGACCAAGTTCTGTTGCAGGTTTGGTTATGGCGCTAGGTATTGGTATTCAAAATTTTCCTGAAGGTGCAGCTGTATCGATTCCACTCAGACGTGAGGGTATGTCACGCGCTAAAGCGTTCTTTTACGGTCAAGCTTCGGGTGTGGTGGAACCAATCTCTGCGGTCGTGGGTGTTCTTTTGGTGACCTCAATGCAAGCGATTCTACCCTATGCTCTAGCGTTTGCAGCTGGTGCAATGATTTATGTAGTGGTTGAAGAACTAATTCCAGAAGCACAAACAAGTGGCAACTCGGATATTGCAACGATGGGAACACTGGCAGGTTTTTTAGTCATGATGATACTCGACGTAGCCTTAGGCTAATATCAAAAAGCGAAAGTGAGTAAACAATGGATTGGGATGAAATAGAAGACAAGGACGCATTGCTTGAAATACAACTGATGCACCGCACCATTAGACAATTCAAGGATGAAGCCTTACCTGAAAGCCTCGTAGCGAAACTCATTGCAATTGCCCAACGTACTGCATCAAGCACTGGACTCCAAGCGTGTTCAATAATCCGTGTGACGGATAAAGATAAACGCAGTGCAATTGCTGACGTCTGTAAACAAGGCTATGTCAGAGATTGCCCTGAATTTTGGCTTTTAATTGTAGACCAGTATCGCAACCACCAAATCTGTGTGGAAAAAAATATTGACCCGAGTGGCACGGCGACAATGGATGCTTTTTTTCAAGGTTTTTCTGATGCGATTTTATGTGCGCAAAATGTAACTAATGCTGTCGAATCCTTAGGACTTGGCGCAGTGTTCTTTGGTTCTGTGTTGAATGAACCCGCTGATATCATCAAAATTCTTGATCTTCCGAAGTACACCTTTCCAGCGCTAGGGCTAGGCATGGGGATACCAAACCAGAATCCTCAACTGAAGCCACGTATGCCCATGGCAATGCGCGTTTTCGAGAATGCTTATCAAACATTTGATGGATATCTAGATAGATTAGTCGACTACGATGAGGAAATGCAAACGTACTATGACTTGCGTGACGCGAATCGTAGGGTTGATAGTTTCACGAATCAAGTAGTGACAAGAAGTCTAATCAATCATCCTGGGCGTAGACGCATTTTACATACGGTGCGTGAGCAAGGTTTTGATTTGTTGCCGTGATTTTGCCAAACACTTTGTACCGTAATTTTCCAAGCATAAAGGGGAGAAAACATGAGCTTTAAAACGGATATTGAAATAGCACAAGGAACTGAGAAAGAGCATATCAATGCCATTGCCGAGAAGTTGGATATTCCTGAACTTGCTCTTGAACATTATGGACGCTTCAAGGCTAAGGTAGACCCAAAACAAATTTCTGATCGTGGCAAAACGGGTAAACTGATTTTGGTTACCGCAATTTCCCCAACTCCAGCAGGTGAAGGCAAAACCACTATGACCGTCGGCTTAGCCGATGCTCTCGCTCGTCTAAATAAAAAAGTTGCCGTTGCCCTACGTGAACCCTCTCTTGGCCCCGTCTTTGGGATGAAGGGTGGTGCAGCAGGTGGCGGCTATGCGCAAGTCGTTCCCATGGAAGATATTAATCTGCACTTCACGGGCGATTTTCATGCAATTGGTGCTGCTAACAATTTGCTCGCTGCTTTAATAGATAACCACATCCAGCAAGGGAATGTGCTAGGCATTGATCCTAGACGTATCACATGGAAGCGCTGTGTGGATATGAATGACAGACAACTACGTTTCTTAGTCAATGGTTTGGGTGGCAAACCGAATGGCATGCCGCGTGAGGATGGCTTCGATATTACAGTGGCCTCGGAAGTGATGGCCGTGCTTTGCTTATCTAATAACATTAATGATCTGAAAGAGCGCCTGGCACGCATACAAATTGGTTACAGTTTTGATAACAAGCCAATCACAGCAGGAGACTTAAAGGCACAAGGGGCGATGGCAGCCTTACTTAAAGATGCTATCAAACCCAATCTCGTGCAGACGCTTGAGGGAACGCCGGCGTTTATTCATGGGGGGCCTTTTGCCAATATTGCGCATGGTTGTAATTCGGTTATTGCGACGACGCTTGCTCTTAAGCTTGCTGACTTTGCTGTGACCGAAGCGGGTTTCGGTGCGGATTTGGGTGCCGAAAAATTTATTGATATAAAATGCCGCTCGGCGAATCTTCAGCCTTCCGCGGTTGTTTTGGTTGCCACGATTCGTGCTTTGAAACATCACGGTGGTGCTGAGCGAAGTAAACTTTCTGAAGAAAACCTAGCTGCACTTGAGGCGGGTCTACCGAATCTGCTTCAGCATGTGGAAAATATGAACAAAGTATATGGCCTGCCCGTAGTTGTTGCTATCAACCGTTTTGTCAGTGACACGGGCGCGGAAGTCGCGATGGTGCGCGAGGCCTGCCAGAAACTTGGTGTCAATGTGGCCTTGGCTGAGGTGTGGGAGAAAGGTGGCGCAGGTGGGCTAGAGCTTGCTGAGGAGGTTTTGAAGTTGTGCGAAAAATCATCTGAGTCTGCTTTTACTTTTGCTTATCCTTTGGATTTAAGTATTGAAGAAAAATTAAATATGCTTGGCAAAAAGATCTACCACGCTGACCGTGTCGTGCTCGCTGCTGCAGCCCAGAAAACTGCGAATGAACTAAGAGAGCAAGGCTTAGGGAACTTGCCTATTTGTGTTGCCAAAACGCAATATAGCTTCTCAGACGACCCCAAAAAACTTGGCGCTCCACGTGGTTTTGAAATTACCGTGCGTAGCTTGAAGCTTTCAAGTGGCGCGGGTTTTATCGTGGCCCTCACCGGCGACATCATGACCATGCCTGGTCTGCCCAAAGTTCCGGCTGCTGAACGTATTGACCTTGCAGAGGATGGAACAATTAGTGGTTTGTTCTAACTGTGAAGGAAACTGAAGTTTTAGTCGTGAAAGAGGTATGTCATGCAATATAAAAATATGGAAATTCAGGCATTTGTAGATGTCTTGGCTTCGGCTGAGCCTACTCCAGGCGGGGGTGGCGCTGCTGCATTAGTCGCAGCCATTGGTACTGCCTTGGGTAACATGGTGGGTAGTCTAACGCTTGGCAAAAAGAAGTACGCCGAAGTACAAGATGAAATTATTGCTCTGAAAAAAGAATGTGACGCCTTGCAGGAGCGTTTTTTACACTACATCGATGCTGATGCCCAGGCATTCGCGCCTTTGGCGAGTGCTTATGGTTTACCAAAAGACACAGCAGAACAAGCAGAATATAAAGCTAAGGTTATGGAAGATGCACTTGAAATGGCTGTTTCCGCTCCCGTAAAACTGCTGGATACCGTTTGTGAAGCGCTTGATATCATGGTGCGTTTCGGAGAAATAGGTAGTAGAATAGCGATAAGCGACGTTGCTTGTGCGGCGGTTTCTTTGAAGTCAGCCATGCAATCGGCAGCCGTCAATATTTATATTAATACTAGACTCATGAAACGGCGTGATTTTGCCGAAAAAATTAATCGTGAAACCATTACTAAAGTGTCGACATATTCCGCGCTAGCAGATCGTGTTTATTCTGAAATTGCAAGTCAACTGCAGAATGCTTAAACACATGTGATGCGTGAAAATATATAGCTTGAAGAGGTGTAAAATGTCTGTCCGTTTATTGGGAAAAGAAGTTGTTGCTGCACTAAGTGCCGAAATCGCCGTACAGGTTGCGGATTTGAAGGAAGAGAATATTTTTCCTCATCTCGCTTTGCTGCGTGTGGGTGCAAGTGAAGATGACATGGCTTATGAACGTAGCATACTCAATAAGTGTCAGAGCTTAGGTCTCCAAGTTACGCAATTTAACTTTGCTATGACAGTTACGGAAGAAGAACTGATTGCGTGCATTGAGCATATTAATGAAGATCCTTTAATCCATGGATGCTTGATATTCAGACCACTCCCCAAGCATATTGACGATGAACGTGTTTGTGAAACGCTGATTGCAGCGAAAGATGTGGATGGCATAACGAGTGCTTCCATGGCGTCTGTCTATGCGGGTAGTCAAGATGGTTTTGCGCCCTGTACCGCTCAAGCATGTATTGAATTATTAGACCATTATGGCATTGAACTTGAAGGTAAAAGAGTCACTGTTATCGGTCGTAGCTTTGTCATTGGGAAGCCTGTCGCCATGTTATTGCTAGAACGCAATGCGACTTTAAAAATCTGCCACACACGGACCGTTAACTTAGCAGAAGAGTGTCGCTCGGCAGAAATTCTCATCGCAGCAGCTGGTAAAGCTGGTATTGTCGATGGCTCCTTTGTCTCCGAAGGGCAAATTGTCATTGATGTGGGAATTAATGTAGACGAAGATGGGAACCTCTGCGGAGACGTAAAAACGGCTGAGGTTGCGCCCTTAGTTGCTGCTTATACACCAGTTCCGGGAGGTGTTGGCACGGTTACGACTACAGTATTGATTAAACATGTAGTCGAAGCTGCTCAGGGGTAAGGTATGGAAACACTCATAATTTTCCTCGTTGCTTTGTTTGCCACAACTGTTGGAGCAATTTCCGGGGTCGGTGGTGGTGTAATTATGAAGCCTGTCATCGACGCAACGACTAACTCCATGCTTCAAGAGACCATCAGCTTTCTCAGTGGTTGCACGGTATTAGCTATGTCTGTCGTCACCTTGTTTAAGAGTCGCAAGCTTATGCAAAACTATGACAAAAGCCGCGCTCCCTGGTTGGCTGTCGGAGCGGTTTTCGGTGGAATCATTGGCAAGTATGTCTTTAACTTATTAAAAGACAGCGCCGCGAATGATGCCATGATTTCATATACACAGAACATCTTCATGGTCATCTTAACCGTTGCAGTGCTTGTCTACATGCTATTCAAAGATAAAATACGCACCTTTAGTTTTACTAACCGTGTACTATGTATGACCATAGGCCTTTTCTTGGGCATATTTTCTTCATTCCTTGGCATAGGCGGTGGGCCAATTAATCTTGTTGTGCTTTATTATTTTTTCTCACTAGAAACCAAAGAGGCAGCCTGGAACTCTATCTTTATCATTCTCTTTTCACAGACCGCAAGCTTTGTTTCCAGCCTAATTAATGGCTTGCCGAGTTTTGAACTCTTGACACTAAGCGTCATGCTTATTGGAGGCATCGGGGGGGGCTTCATTGGAAGTACTTTCTCGAAAAAAATGGATAACAAACAAGTTGACCGGCTGTTTATGTTTGTCATCTTGTTAATAATCGGGATTTCAATCTTCAACGTAATGAAATTTGCTTAACGCACATGTGCTGCTATTTGTTCTAATCTTGGCAAAGCATGTGCAAAAAACTTTTTATAAGACGGGCAAAAATAGTTCAAGGACATCTGATCCCCAAGCAAGGGCTCTCGATCTCTCCTACACCCGCCGCGACATATAGGTGCATACGCACAATCTCCACATGCTTCATCTTGAGCGATTGACTGCTGTATAAAGCCAGTGGCATCGCGCTGTGCCTCAATTTCTTCTAGACTGTCCGTAACATAGTTACCAAGTCTCAGCCCATCTAAAACATAGAAGTCGCACGGATAAACCCCGCCATCTGCTTCGATTACAAGCTGCCTGCCGCATACCCCAACCAAGCCACAGCTTTCGGGAGGTCTACCAAGCAGCATGCCTACCAAGTTTTCGAAATATCTAATATAGATAAAACGACCAGCGATGATGTCTGCATACCATAAGTCAAAAAGATCACACAGGAATTGACCGTACAGCTCTGGTGTCAGCGAATAACTGTGTGCTCCGCGCTCCTCGCCTAGTGGATCCAGGCAGGGAATGTATTGCTGATAGAGCAAGTCTTTGTCGCGATAGAAGTGGTAGATTTTGCCAATGTTTTGTGCCGTATCCGCATTCACAACAGTCAGTAGATTAAACTCAACCTCATGTTTCTTCAGCAGTTGAATGCTCTCCCACACACGTGAAAAACTTCCCGCTTGTGTCGGATCGACTCGATGCATATCGTGGTAACGCCTGGTTCCATCAAGCGAAACACCTACTAAAAATTTATTCTTGGCAAAAAAACTCGCCCACTGCGCATCTATCGTAAACCCATTCGTTTGGATAGCATAGTGAATGTTTAAGCCTCTGGTATTATATTTTTTCTCGAACTCAACTAAGGCTTCAAAAAATTCCAGCCCGCGGAGGGTCGGCTCGCCACCTTGAAAAACAAAGCTACATTCTTGCTCTGCTGTTTCAAGCGTTTTCTTAACAAGCGCTTCCAAAGTTTCGAGGCTCATCATCCCAAACGATTCTACCTCACGATTCGCAGCTATATCGGCATAAAAACAATATTTGCAGCGCAAATTACAGAGGCTAGAAGCAGGTTTGATTAGTAAATTAATTGGAGGCATCGGTTGTTCTTTCTATATATTAAGCGATTTTCCAAAGGCTTCAGATTGTAAATAGTTTGAATTCTTTTAAGCCTATCTTGTCGGTATCGGAAAAGCAAGTGTTCCTGAAATCCGCCAACACTTCGCTGAACAAGGATGCTACTTAGAACGATTTCAAGTATACTTTAGATAGAATAGTGAAGGAGCCAAACGCATGACATTACGAACCTCTTTATATGACAATCATCTGAGATTAAAAGGAACAATGGTGGATTTTGCAGGCTATGAACTACCCATTCAATATCCCACAGGCGTGTTAAAAGAACATTTAGCTGTGCGTGAAGGAGTGGGTATTTTTGATGTTTCGCACATGGGCGAGGCAGTGGTCGAAGGCCCAAAAGCAGCGGAGTATCTTGACAAAGTTTTAAGCAATCGCATGGAAAACTTGGCACCGGGGCGCATGCGTTATGCGCTGATGCTCAACGACAAAGGCGGAACGGTAGATGACTTGCTTGTTTATTGTTACAGCGCCACGCGCTATATGCTTGTCCTGAACGCCGCCAACACAAGTAAAGATATCGCACATCTACAAAGCCATGTGTTTGACGGTGTGACCGTAACAGATATTTCTTCTGAGCTTAGCCAAGTTGCCGTTCAGGGGCCTAAAGCGATCGAACTTGTCTCGCAGTTTATGAATCCAGCTGATATTCCTGACAAGTTTTACGCATTTACGCCCGAAACCACCGTGGCGGGTCAGCCATGTATGCTCAGTAGGAATGGTTATACCGGAGAAGACGGTGTAGAAATCTATGGTGGACATACGGAAATCGTTAAAATTTATGAAGCGCTTGTAGAAGCTGGTGCACATCCTTGTGGCCTGGGTGCGAGAGACACCTTGCGACTTGAAGCCGGTATGCCACTTTATGGTCATGAACTGAGTGAAACGCTGTCACCTATTTCAGCAGGCTTAGGCATGTTTATCAAATTTGATAAAGGCGATTTTATTGGCAAAAAGGCACAAGAAGAAAACCCCATCACCCAGAAGCGTGTTGGTCTTCGCATGACAGGCAGGGGCATAGCCCGTGAAGGCAGCGAAGTTTTTATTGGTGACAAAAGTATAGGTATCGTAACGTCAGGAACACAGCTACCCTTTGTAAAATATGCGGGAGCGATGGCGTTTATTGACAACGCATATACTGAACTTGGTATGGAAGTAGAAGTCGATGTAAGAGGACGCAGAGTCGCGGCTGAAGTTGTGGTTTTGCCATTCTATAAAAAAGAAAAATAAGTTGGAGGAAACAATTATGAGCGTAAAAAAGTATTCAGAATCACATGAGTGGGTAGAAGTATTAGAAGATGGTACAGCATTGATTGGTTTATCTGAGCATGCCGTAGAAGAACTAGGTGACATCGTATTCGTAAATCTGGGAGAAGTCGGCGATGCCGTTACCGCGGGCGAAACCTTTGGAGACATCGAATCCGTTAAAGCGGTTAGTGATTTAGTAGCACCTGTTAGTGGTGTCATTGAAGAAATCAATGAAGCGCTCTTAGACGCACCCGAACTAATAAACGAAGCTCCTCTGGATACTTGGTTGATTAAACTTTCAGCCGTTGAAGAAGTAGACGAGCTTATGGATGAGGACGCTTATTTAGCGTTTATTGAGGAATAATTCATGGCAGATTATATCGTTAACAGTACCGCAGAGCAGGCGGTTATGCTTGCGCGCGTCGGTGCCCAGAGCGTTGAAGATTTTTTTGAGGTGCTGCCTAAAGACGCGAGATTGAAGGAAGACTTAAATTTGGCGGACGGTCTTAGTGAAGTCGAAGTATTGGCTGAAATGCAGGCGCATGCTGAGAAAAATACGGTTTTTAGAACAATCTTTAGAGGGGCTGGAGCCTATAAGCATGCCATTCCATCGGCGGTAAACCACCTATCGTCACGTAGTGAATTTGTAACTTCCTATACTCCATATCAACCCGAAATGTCTCAAGGCACATTGCAGTCGATATTTGAGTTCCAGACAAATATTTGTGAGCTGACTGGACTGCCTATTGCTAACGCATCCGTTTACGATGGCGCGACTGCTGCCGGTGAAGCGATTTTGATGTGTGCAGAACGCAGACGTAAACATTTCTTGCTTGCAGAAAACTTGAATCCTGGCGTTTTAGAAGTTGCTAAGACGTATTGTGCTGCCGCTAACTATGCTTACGATATCGTAAGATTGCAAGATGGCTTGCTTGACCGAGAAGACTTGGCCGCGAAAATTACTAAAGAAACTGCAGCGGTGTTAGTTGATCAAGTCAACTATTTTGGTCTTTTAGAAGATGTTGAGGCCATCGCTGCACTTGTGCATGAAGCGGGGGCTAAACTCGTTCTGGGCATCAACCCCATAGCTGCTGCAATTTTACCCACTGCCGCTGATTGTGGTGCTGATGTAGCTATTGGAGAAGCCCAACCCTTGGGCATTCCCTTGAGTTTTGGTGGTCCTTACATTGGCTTTATGGCATGTACCAAAGCTGAAATGCGTAAGATGCCAGGACGTATAGTGGGTCAGACCATGGATATCGAAGGTAAAACAGCATATGTTCTTACTTTACAGGCAAGAGAACAACATATAAGACGTGAAAAAGCGATTTCTTCAATTTGTTCTAATCAAGCTTTGATGGCCGTGCGTGCGACAATCTATCTAGCCATGATGGGCGCTAATGGACTCGCCGAAGTTGCTCAGCGCTGTGTGAATAATGCACATTACTTGGCAGATCAACTCTGCTCAACGGATGGCTTTGAGCGTCTGCATGCAGGTGAGTTTTTCCACGAATTTGTGGTAAAGACGCGGGAGGATGCTTTTGCCATAGAAAAAACACTCCTAGAAAAAGGCATCCTCTCAGGTTTGGTGATTGACCACGAGCATATGCTTTGGTGTGCCACAGAATGCAACACACAGTCTGAAATGGATAGTGTGGTTGAGATATTGAAGGAGGCCGGCTTATGTTAATTTTTGAAAAGAGTCGCGCTGGTCGTAGGGCTTATCGTTTACCAAAATCTGATGTTCCCCAATACGATCTCAAAGTTAAACGTAAAGAGGCGCCTGCACTGGCTGAAGTCAGTGAAATGGATGTCATCAGACATTACACACGCATGACGCGTGATATTTACAGCATCGATTTTGGCTTTTATCCATTGGGCTCTTGTACGATGAAATATAACCCCAAGATCAATGAAGATGTGGCAGCACTTCCAGGTCTTTCACAAGTGCATCCCTTACAACCTTTGGAAACTGTTCAAGGAGCTTTAGGTGTACTTGCCGAAGCGGATAAAGTGTTTTCAGAAATTACAGGTATGGATGCTTTTACCTTTCAACCTGCCGCTGGTGCGCAAGGTGAGTTGACGGCATTGTTGATTATTAAGGCTTATCATGCAGAGCGTGGCGATTCAGCTAGAACAGAAGTTATTGTTCCGGACAGTGCGCATGGAACCAACCCAGCTAGTGCAAGCATGGCAGGCTTCGATGTTGTTGAAGTTAAAAGTACGGCAGATGGGCTGGTCGATGTTGAAGCTCTACGTGGCTTGGTAAGTGAGAAGACTGCGGCTTTGATGCTCACAAATCCCAATACATTGGGGCTTTTCGAAGAAGATATTCTCGAAATGCGTGACATCGTTCATGGGGCTGGCGGATTGCTTTACTATGATGGCGCTAACTTGAACGCAATTATGGGACAGATTAGGCCTGGTGATATGGGATTTGACGCCGTGCATCTCAACCTGCACAAGACTTTTTCTACGCCACATGGTGGCGGTGGACCAGGTAGCGGAGCGGTAGGGGTGAAAGGATTCTTGAAGGACTTTTTGCCAGCACCATTTGAAGTAGACGGAAAACTTGTTTCACCTGCAAAAACAATCGGACGAGTCAAACAGTTCTATGGGAACTTC
>CAZNNL010000012.1:0-45352 GCA_964574395.1 uncultured Oscillospiraceae bacterium
CTTTATGCTTCAAGAGTATCCAAATTACTTGCTTGACTTTTTATAGCTGGTCTAACTTGCTTTATATATTTAGAATACAGGATTTTCTATAGGGCTTCCAGCTTACTGAAGAGATAGTCCAAAGAACTGTCGAAAAACACAAAATCGTCGATTCGTTTACTCCGAATCGCTTCAACAGCCATTTTCGTCCCTTCGTTATTCGTTTGAGATACAAGCAAGAGTATGCGGCAATTTGGCAAATTCTGGCGTAAGTCTTCACTAGCAGACATGGCAGATTCTACCTCGGGTCCACAAGAGTCAAGCACCACAATGATTGCTACATCAAGTGCAAAAAGCTTGGCATCTATGCCGACTTGTTTCGCTTTTAGTAAGAGAAAAACTTCAAAGTCTAAGTTTGGACGACTTTTGATTGATTGTGCCAAACTTTCCGCGAATAGTTTATTGTTACTAAGTAAACCAAGTTTCTTCATCTACAAGCCCCCCATTCTTTGTAAAGCTTGTGCTTACATAGCATTAAGTCTAAACGGAAAAGGCAAAGTGCGCCCTATCTAGTAGGGATAGTTTTTTGAGTTTTTTAGAATTAAGAGAATCTTAGATTAGCCAAACTACTTAAACTAGCCAAAACATTTCAGCTAAAATCCGCCAGCTAAGCTTTTCTGCGCGTACATGCATATCTATATCCAGGTCAATCAGTTTGTTCTTGAATAACTCCAGGGCTTCTTTGCCATAGGGTTTCAAGTTGTTGAGCAAGGTTTTTCGACGTTGTGAGAAAGCCTGCAGTACAAAAGAATAAAAAGCATTTAGTTCTCCTAGAACTTTGGCTCTGCATGCAGCCTCATCCGTGTCTGCAATAGAATATTTTTCCAGCACAATAAAAACCGAATCGACATGAGGTTCGGGAACAAAAGCTTGCCGAGGTATGCGTTTGGTGATGCGCGCCTTGCCGAATAGATTTACCAAAATAGCCAAGGGGCCATACCGCTTGCCGTCGCCAACTTGAGCGAGGACACGATCGGCAGCTTCTTCTTGAATCATAAAGGACATCGTTTTTGCCATAGGAAGTTCAAGGATAAATTTCGTTATCAATTCCGTCGTGATGTAATAAGGCAAATTGGCGGCGACACGTATTGACCGGCCATCGTGAATTGCTTCATTGAGTAGTTCTGAAAAATTGAGTTTGAGGGCATCGTCAAAGACAAACTTTAGGTTCGAATAATTCAAAAAACGGCTTAACAACAGAGGCTCCAGATGTTTATCTATCTCACTACTCAAGACCTGACCTGGATAAGCACGAGCAGCTAAACTTTCAGTTAGACTCCCTGCCCCACTGCCTACCTCAATGACATTGTCCCCTGTTTCAATGCCAGCAAGTTCAGCCAACTCGTTAAGTAGAACGCTATCGTACAGAAAATTCTGCCCAAGGGATTTACTCAGCTGTACCCCATGTTCTGCTAAGAGTGCAAGAAAAGCGCGCCGTTCTTTGGCGCGCTCCCCAATAAAATTTTTCTCACTATGTTTGGAATTAGGCATTCAATCTCGCTTCCAGAGCAGCTTTTTCGTCTTCATAGCCAGGTTTACCTAAGAGTGCAAACATGTTCTTCTTGTAGGCTTCTACTCCAGGTTGGTTGAACGGATTGACGGCATTTAAGTGGCCACTGATTCCGCAAGCCAATTCAAAGAAATATAGAAGTTCGCCAAGGTTGGCAGCGTCAAGTCTTTCAAGTTCTATTTGCAGATTTGGTACACCGCCGTCGACATGAGCCAAAATAGTTCCGTCAATTGCTTTGTCGTTTACTTCTGCCATATCCATGCCTGCAAGGAAATTCAAACCATCTAAATCCTGTGAATCTTCAGGCACTGCATATTTCAAGCGTGGTTCACCAACTCTTAAGACGGTTTCAAAGAGGAAGCGCTGACCATCTTGAATGTATTGACCCATAGAATGCAAGTCTGAAGTATTATCCACACCAGCTACAAAAATGCCTTTGCCATCTTTGCCTTCAGATTCGCCATAAAGCTGTTTCCACCACTCTGTGATGAAATGTAATGAGGGCTCATAGTTAACCATGATTTCAACGCCATAGCCACGGCGTAAAAGTGCGTTGCGTGTCGCTGCATAGAGGGCAGCAGGATTGTTCATCACATCGGTGTTGGTGTAAAGTTCACGTCCTTTAGCCGCACCTTGCATTAAGGCGTCGATATCAATACCAGCAGCAGCTATTGGCAAAAGCCCAACCGCAGTCAGGAAAGAATAACGACCACCAATGTCATCTGGTACAACAAAGCTTTCATATCCTTCTTTGTCTGCTAAGCCTTTCAAAGCGCCTCGTACTTTATCCGTGGTAGCATAAATGCGCTTACGTGCTTCTTCCACCCCGTAACGCTTTTCCATATAGGCTTTCAAGATACGGAAAGCAATGGCTGGTTCCGTTGTTGTTCCAGATTTAGAGATAATGTTCACTGAGACTTCTTTTCCATCTAGGAAAGTCAAAAGTTCAGATAAATAAGTTCCGCTTAGTTGGTGTCCTGCATAGACAATTAGAGGAGCATTACGTTCAGCTTTAGTTAGTGATGCGTTAAGATTATGACTTAGTGCATCGATGACAGCCCTGGCGCCTAAGTAGGAGCCGCCGATTCCCGTAACAACGAGGACATCAGAATCACTGCGAATTTTATCCGCTGCTTTTTTAACTCTAGAAAATTCTTCTTTGTCATAATTGAGCGGTAAATCCACCCAGCCTAGGAAATCAGAACCAGGCCCTTCCTTCTTGAGCAAATTGGCCTGTGCTAGTTCTAACTGAGCCTGCATCTGTTCCACTTCGTGTTCATTGATGAATTGAAGTGCATTTTTATAAGAAAATGTGAGCATAAATCAGTCCTCCGAAAATTTTTGCTAGTCTCTAGCTAGCACCATTCTATCATTTACTAAGCCTAATCTGTCATGCCTGGCATGATTATTTCTTCTGCATCCTTACCTGCGGGTACCATGGGATAAACATTCTCATTTTGTCTAATGTTGATATGCAACAAACGTGGCTTTTTAGCAGCTAAGGCTTCGCCAAACGCTTCCTTAAGTTCATCCGGTGTACTAACTAGCGAACCCTTGATACCGTAAGCATCTGCTATTTTCACAAAGTCTGGGTTGTTGTTTAACATGGAGTGACTATAGTGTTCTGAGAAGAAAAGTTCTTGCCACTGTCTTACCATGCCTAGCGTTCCGTTATCCATAACCAAAATAATGACTGGCAAATCAAGGGCTTCGAGGAGACCAAGTTCTTCCAAGGTCATTTGGAACCCACCATCTCCCACCACAGCGATAGTTACGCGGTCAGGAAAAGCTTGAGCCGCACCTATGGCAGCCGGGAAGCCAAAACCCATGGTTCCTAAACCACCTGAGGTCAAGAACGAACGTGGTGATTCGACATTATAGTGCTGGCAGGCGAACATCTGATGCTGGCCAACATCCGTTACAACTATTGGGTCCATGCCTTCCGTCATTTCTGAGCAGGTTCGCATAACGTATTGTGGCAAAAGTGGTACCTGCGCTTTGGATAGCTCACTCACCTTTGCATTGTAACGTTCTGTCAAATCACGAATAGAATCTTTCCAGTCTGCCCAATCTGGATTGAAATCTGTTTCTTTGGCCAGGGCTTCATTTAAGACTTTGAAGAAGTCACAAGCATCATCTTCAATTTCGATGGTAGGGGTGATGTTTTTGCCAATCTCAGCAGGATCAATATCCACGTGAATAATGACTCTACCTTCCCTCTGAACATAACGTTCAGGGTTAGCAATGAGTCTGTCACTAAAACGACAACCAACAGCAAGTAACAAGTCACATTCTACTGTGGCTCTGTTGGCTTGTAATGAACCATGCATGCCTGACATGCCAAGATTCCATGGGTGTACGTCGGGTAAGGCTCCTTTTGCCATTAAAGTCATCGCAGTGGGAATGTCGGCTTTATCGACAAACTTGAGCAATTCGTCTGGAGCGCCCGGAGAAATAACACAGCCCCCGCCCAGCACCAAAAGGGGCTTTTTCGCGACTTTCAATGCGTCAATTACTTTGTCAATTTGAATATCAGACTTGATAGGTTTGGGTCTGAGGGGGATGTACTGCTTGCCAGGAGCAGGTTTATCTTCAATCGTCGCAATGAGAATATCCTTTGGAATATTCACGAGCACAGGGCCAGGTCGACCTGATGTCGTAAGGTTCCACGCTTCTTCTAAGATTGGCAAAAGCTGATCCGGTTCCATGACCAAGTAACTATACTTCGTAACCGGGTCTGTAATACCAGTAATATCGGCTTCTTGGAACGCATCGCGACCAATATCTTTACGTGCAACGGCACCAGTAATAGCCAACAGCGGAACCGAGTCTAAGTATGCATCAGCAATACCCGTAACAAGATTAGTTGCACCCGGACCTGAAGTTGCAATAACGACACCTGGTTTCCCTGTAACTTTGGCGTATCCTTCAGCCGCATGTACAGCACCTTGTTCGTGTCTTGCTAATATATGAGGAAAATCCAAGCGGTAAATCGCTTCGTAAAGTACGAGCACCGGACCACCGGGATAACCAAAAGCGGTATCCACATTTTTCGATTGTAGGAATTTGACGACTGCTTCTGCACCGTTCATAGCTGTCTCCTTTATCACCTGTCAGTAAATTACAAAGTAATTATTACCTATTGCTCGTTAGACAAACTAGCACCTGTTGATGCTTTACCGACCAACTTCGCATAGCGTGCGAGCACACCAGAAACATTGCGTTCAGGCAGCTTCGCATTCTCGCGTTGAGCAAGCACTTGCTCATCAACAACTAATTCAATTTTCCGCTTTGGAATATCGATGGAAATGAGGTCACCATCTTGGACTTTGGCAATTAGTCCACCAGCGGCAGCTTCTGGACAGATATGTCCGATTGATGAACCTCTGGATGCTCCCGAAAAGCGACCATCCGTTAAGAGCGCAACACTTTGAGCCAAACCCATACCAGCCAAGGCTGAAGTTGGGCTCAGCATTTCAGCCATACCAGGTCCACCCATCGGTCCCTCGAAACGAATTACAACAACATCGCCAGACTTGATCTGACCCGCAAAAATAGCAGTAATCGCATCATCTTCACAATCGAATACTCTTGCCGGACCTTGATGCACCAACATCTCGGGATCAACAGCACCTTTTTTAACAACGGATCCTTCTTCGGCTAAATTCCCTTTCAAGACTGCTAATCCGCCATCATGGGAAATCGGATCGTCCACGCTGTGAATTACGCGTTTCGGGCGGTCAGGAAGCTTGGCGATTCTATCAGCAACAGTTCCTTCAACTGTAGGATTACCTAAATGCATGATTCCTTTTTTACTGAGCTCAGCCATCACCGCACTGATTCCACCTTCTGGTTCTAAATCAATGATGTAGTCATCACCCGCAGGATTTAACTTGCAAAGTTGTGGAGTCGTGCTGCTAAAGTCTTCAATTTCATCAAGTGTGAGCGGATAGCCAGCTTCTCTGGCAATCGCAAGCATATGTAAGACTGAGTTAGTCGAACCACCTAAAGCCATATCAACACGCAATGCGTTCTCAATGCCCTCTTTTGTCATGATTTGACGAGTGGTTTTTCCTTCTTCAACAAGTTTTAAAATAGTCATGCCTGCCTTTTTTGCCAAACGTCTTCTTTCAGCATAAACAGCTGCTATCGTACCGTTACCAGGCAGTCCCATACCCATGGCTTCCGTGAGACAGTTCATGGTATTGGCGGTATACATGCCTGAGCAAGAACCGCAACTAGGACAACAGGATTTTTCATATTCTTTTAACTCATCGTCATCGATTTTTTCAGCCGCATGTGCTCCGACCGCTTCAAAGATATTACTTAAGCCAATTCTATTACCGCTGGGATCGGTTCCGGGTAGCATAGGCCCACCAGAAACAAAAACACTAGGTATATCAACACGCGCCGCAGCCATCAACATGCCGGGAATGACTTTGTCACAAGAAGGCATAAAAACTGCACCATCAAAAGCATGCGCTTGCAGCATAATCTCACAGGAATCCGCAATGTAATCACGACTAATAAGTGAATATTTCATGCCAATATGATTCATGGCAATTCCATCACAGACTGCAATGGCAGGAAATTCAAATGGAACACCACCAGCCATACGAATGCCGGCCTTAACTTGCTCAGCTAGTTCACGGAGATGTACGTGACCAGGTACGATTTCATTGAAGGAATTAATAACTGCAATGAAAGGTTTTCCGAACTCTTCTTCGCTCAAACCTAGGGCATAAAGCAATGAACGATGGGGAGCACGTCCGGCTCCAACTTTTACACGTGCACTACGTTGTTCTTTTTGTTCTTCATAAAAGGATCCTGTCATGTTTTTATCCTCCCAATGCAATGCATTCAAAAATAATATGAATTACCATTCTATCATCTTTTTCATGCTAAACGCATGGTTTTGTCGACCATGGCGCCCATTGCTGTACAAGTCAATAGTTTGTCTGATGCTACAGCCCCTGCGTTGAGCAAATCCGCACAACGATAAGCTTGATTTAGCACTTCTTCCACGGCTTCTTCAATGGCTACTGCGGCTTCTTCTTCGCCTAAAGCATAGCGACAGAGCATGGCAGCCGACAGAATACTGGCCAAGGGATTGGCAATGTTCTTTCCAGCGATGTCTGGAGCTGAACCATGGATTGGTTCATACAAAGATGTTTTTCCTGCTTCTCCTAATGAAGCGGATGGCAAAAGACCAATAGAACCCGTGATTTCCGCCGCTTCGTCTGACAGAATATCACCAAACATGTTTGAAGTAAGTATGACGTCAAAGCTTGCTGGTCTGCGTATAAGTTGCATGCTGGCATTGTCTACATAAAGATGTGAAAGCTCGACGTCCGGGTAAGATTTTGCCACTTCGATTACGGTTTCACGCCACAAGCGCGAACTATCTAGCACGTTGGCTTTATCAACGGAGCAGAGACGCTTCTGGCGTTTGCGCGCACTTTCAAAAGCTTTAATGGCAATACGTTTGACTTCTGATTTGGAGTAGCGTTCCGTATCGAAGGCATAGGCATCGCCGTCTACGCTGCCACTTCCTCTTGCACCAAAGTAAATGCCACCTGTAAGTTCCCTAACAAACAGAATATCTATACCATCCGCGACAAGCTCAGAGCGCAGTGGCGAAGCAGCTGCCAAGGCAGGATAAAGTTTGGCAGGACGCAGATTAGCGAACAAACCAAGCTTAGAGCGAATGCCAAGCAGCGCAGTTTCAGGTCTTTCGTTGCCCGGAAGTGTGTCCCATTTGGGTCCGCCAACAGCGCCTAAAAGAACAGCATCTGCCGATTCTGCGGCGCTTAGCGTTGCGTCGGGTAGCATTTTGCCAACACTATCGTACGCGGCGCCACCAATCAAAGCTTCTTCTAGTTCAAGCTTGAATTGAAATTTTTCAGCTGCGGTTTTTAGAATGGTAACCGCTTCGGCTGTGATTTCCGGCCCTATCCCGTCACCAGGCAAAACAAGAATTTTGTATGTTTTCATTAAGGTTCCGCTTCCTCTCGCCGATTAATTGTTTTCTGAAGCAATATAATTTACTAATCCATCGGCGGCGATTATTTTCTGGATAAACTCTGGGAATGCTTCGGCTTGATACTCTGTTTTTTGAGTCAAGTTGTAAATGATACCTTTATCGAAGTCGACATCAAGTTCATCGCCCTCTTGAATAGCTTCAGCTGCCTCGGCAGAGCTCATAATGGGCAAGCCCATATTAATTGAATTGCGATAGAAAATACGTGCGAAGCTTGGAGCGATCACGCATTTTACACCGCATGCTTTAATGGCGACTGGTGCATGTTCACGTGAAGAACCGCAGCCAAAATTCTCGCCGGCGACGATAAAATCACCTTTTTCAACACGCGTGACAAACGTTTTATCGATGTCTTCCATGCAATGCTTAGCGAGTTCCATCGGGTCAGACGTATTGAGATAACGCGCGGGGATGATGACATCCGTGTCTACGTTTTTTCCATATTTGAAGGCTTTGCCTGATTTTTTCATACAAATATTCCTCTTTTCCTCATTAAATCTCAGCTGGACCAACGATTTTGCCAGCTACAGCAGAAGCTGCTGCAACCGCCACCCCACTCAAATAGACCAAGGCTCCCGGTGAGCCCATGCGTCCAACAAAGTTTCGGTTGGTGGTGCTGATGCAACGTTCTTCTGATGCGAGAACGCCCATGTGACCGCCAAGGCAAGGGCCGCATGTTGGGGGTGAAAAGACTGCTCCGGCATCAATGAATATTTCGGTTAGGCCTTCGGTGAGGCATTGTTTGTAGATTTTTTGAGATCCAGGGATGACGAAAAGGCGTACTCCGTCAGCGACCTTTTTGCCACGCAGAATATTCGCAGCGATACGCATGTCTTCGATACGTCCATTTGTGCAAGAACCGATCACGGACTGGTCAATCTCGATAGCATCAAATGTGCCAAGCGCATGACCGTTTTCCGGTAAATGCGGGAAAGCTACCATGAGAGGAAGTTCGGAAAGGTTGATTTCCATGGTTTGGACATACTCTGCATCTTCATCTGCTTCGAAAATCTGATACTCGCCTGCCGCGAAACGCTCAGGTGCTTTTTCTTTGATGTAGTCGAGACAAACTTGGTCAGCGGGAAAAATGCCATTTTTAGCACCAGCCTCTATCGCCATATTACAGACCGTCAAGCGATCGCTCATGGGGATGCTTGCTACGCCTGGACCAGTGTACTCCATCGATTTGTAAAGTGCGCCGGAAACACCAATTTGCGAAATAATGTACAAAATCAAGTCTTTTCCAGTCACGGGAGCTTTTAATTCACCTGTCAATACAAAACGAATCGCTTCAGGTACCCTAAACCAGGTTTTGCCCGTTGCCATGGCGCACGCTAAATCCGTGCTTCCA
This sequence comes from uncultured Oscillospiraceae bacterium, assembly GCA_964574395.1. Taxonomy (GTDB): domain Bacteria; phylum Bacillota; class Clostridia; order Saccharofermentanales; family Fastidiosipilaceae; genus JAXGQD01. The sequence continues at coordinate 8,941 of CAZNNL010000012.1, forward strand.
ACACCCGTGGCGAAAGCCCCCAAAGCACCATCCGTACACGTATGAGAATCCGCGCCAATAATTGTGTAACCAGGCATGCACAAACCGTTCTCAGGCACAATGATATGTTCAATACCCATCCCGGCTTCGCCTTGTTCGTAGTAGTGTGTGATATTTTGTTCTTTGGCAAAAATCCGCATCTTCTTCGCATGCTCTGCCGATTTAATATCTTTATTAGGAGCGAAATGGCTTGGCACCATAACCACCCTATCTTTATCAAACACCGTTTCAGTGCCGGTTTGATTAAAAACATCTATTGCAGGCGGCACAGTTACATCATTACCTAAGACCAAGTCTAATTTACAGGAAATCAACTGCCCTGCTTTCACTACATCGAGGCCTGCGTGTGCAGCAAATATTTTTTGTGTCATGGTCATACCCATGTTTATGTCCTCCATTCGCTTTTCGTACTACTAAGCATAGTTTGAGCCGTGAAATCTGCCAAGGATAAAGCAAAGCTTAATTCTTATCACTTTCTGCCTTTCATCTATGCTTGCTAAATCAGCAGGCATAGGGCAAAATCAAGCACGACAAGCATCTAAAGGGGAAAATTTTTGAGCGTTCTAAGGGTCACTAATCTAAAAAAACTCTATTTTAGCCATGAGGTTCTCGTGGACGTCAGTTTCAATTTGGATCGCGGCGATCGCTTGGCGATTGTCGGTGCTAATGGTGCTGGCAAAACGACCCTCATGCGCATCCTTACTGGTAAAGAAAAGGCTGATGGCGGTTCGTTTTCTTTTGCCAACTCTATTGTCTATGCTTCTCTTTCCCAACAAATGGAAGAACTCGAGGATCTTACTTTAAGTAGTCTTGAGGACAGTAGACATGAATCCTTGAGTTCTGCACTGGACGACAGCGCTAACTTAATAGCGCGGCTTGCCGAAGGTAATCTTGAAAATTCTGAGGAACGCCTGGCTTATGAACAAGCCTTACGTGATTATGATCGGATAAATCATAGTCTGCAGCACCACGATGGTGACGCGAAAAAGGCGGAAATGGCAGCAATTCTAGCAGGTCTAGGGCTTGCTGGTGACATACTGGAAAGACCCCTTGCCACACTTTCTGGAGGCGAACGCATGCGCGTCGCACTTGCCCGAATTCTACAAAGTAACGCTGATGTGTTATTGCTCGACGAACCAACTAACCACCTTGATATACAAGCTATTGAATGGCTGGAGAACTTTCTCAAACATTATGCTGGCACTTGTCTGTTCATATCACATGATCGTGCTTTTATTGATCAATGTGCGAAGGAAGTCGGTGAATTGCAAAACGGTAAACTAGTGCTTTATAAAGGTAACTACACCCGTTTTATGGAGCAACGTAATATAGCTCAGGATTTCGCCATTAAAGAAGCCGAACGCCTAAAAAAAGAAGTCGAATATGAAGCAGCCGTCGCCCAAACCATGCTGTCCCATCGCAAAATGTCGAGCTTTCATGCCCGTGAAAAAAAGGTGGCTAAATTATCGGACGCACTTGACGCAGCCAAGTCGAAAGTCAAACATGCACGCGGCTCTATGCATTTCAAATATATTGCCGATGCATTTACTGGCGACCCTGACCGCATAATCGTAAAAAGCGAGGGGCTAGCGAAACACTTTCCTGATAAGACCTTGTTCGAAAATCTTGATTTCGAACTCAAGGCTCGGCAAAAATTTGTCTGCGTCGGACCTAACGGCTGTGGTAAATCTACGTTAATGAAGATATTAAATGGCAAAGAGGCAGATTTTTCTGGCGAAGTCTGGCTCTCACCAACGGTTACCGTCGCATACATGGATCAGTACACAAAATTTGAAGATGAATCAGTTAGCATAATCGACGAAGTTTTGTCTACGGCGGATATCAGTGTTGCTGAAGCTCGAAATCTCTTGGCTTCATATGGGTTTAGGGCCAATGATGTCTTCAAAACGATTTCTGTTTTATCTGGTGGAGAAAGATCTCGGCTTTATCTTTGCTGTCTGCTTCTCGAGAAACCTGATTTGCTATTTTTAGATGAACCGACAAATCACTTGGATATTGATTCAAAAGACATCTTGGAAAAAGCAATGGTAGATTTTCCTGGGGCTATATTTGGGATTTCGCATGATCGCTATTTTATAGAGCGGATTGCGGATCGCGTGCTTGGTTTTGCCAATAATACTGCGAAAACTTACTACAGTTATAGCGAATACAGGCAAGCCGTACGGCGCATGGCAGATGATGAAAAGCGTGCTTCGGAAAAAGCGCGCTTAAGCGAAAGTCCTGACGTGAATCGCAATCTTAATAAAGCACAACTACGCAAAGAAAAAGCCAAGTTAATGCAGAACATGGCTGAGTTCGAAAAGACTATTGCTCAATTGGAACTGGAAAAACTTGAGTTAGAAGCCAAGTTTTCCGATCCACAAGACGGAGCGGGCGCTTATCAGCGCTACGCTGCCGTTCTAGCTGAAATAGAGCAGCTATCCGATGCCTATCTGGAGCATGGTTTGGAACTCGAGGCGCTTTGACAGCTGCTTCGGGGTCGCAGCGGGAAAAGTGTGGCGTCAGTGGTTTTGGTGCAGTGTCAGTGGACAGTTTTGACGCTCTCGGCACGTATGAAAGTTGGCCGCTCTCTGATGGTGATGGTAATTGGAGTCAAGTCGACCTAAATTGGGCTGATATAGAAACATGTAAACAAGACTACTGGAACGCTAACAGAACATTCAATCCTGTTAAATTTAATCCTTCCTCTTGGGCAGATTTAGCGTATGACTGTGGTTTTAAGTATTTACTCTTTACCACCAAACATCATGATGGATTTTGTATGTTTGATACGCAGACGACAGATTACAAAATCACAGACCCCACTTGCCCATTTCACCAACACAAAGATGCGGATATCGTCGCAGCACTTTACCGTGAATTTCGAGCTAGAGGCATGGCCATTTCTACATATTTTTCTAAGCCAGACTGGCACAGTGATGCGTACTGGCACCGTGCTTTTGGCAATGCCCAAACGCGCAACGTCAATTATTCCATCGAAAAACATCCAGAACTATGGGAATCTTACGTTCAATTTGTGCATACCCAACTTTTAGAACTTGGCACTAACTACGGAAAAATTGATGTTCTATGGTTAGATGGCGGTTGGGTTAACCCTGATAATTTAGGTCAAGATATCCGTTTAGCTGAAATCGTCCGTACATTGCGCGAAAGCACTCAAGAACACCTTATCGTGTGCGACCGAACCTGTGGAGGAGAATTTGAGAATATCATCACACCTGAAAAGACAGTTCCAGAATCTGCAATGCATGTTCCGTGGGAAACCTGCGAAACAATTGGGAATACCTTCTCTTTTCATTATGATGATGAATTTAAGAGTGGCCATAAACTGGTCCATCTTCTGCTTGATGTTGTAAGTAAGGGCGGGAACCTTGCACTCAACATTGCACCACAACCTGATGGTGAACTACCCCGTAAGGCTGTCAAGTCGTTAAGAGAACTTGGTGCTTGGCTCAAAATTTTTGGCGAGGGTATTTATCAGACGAAGATACAAGCGCCCTATTTTTCAAAACGCCTAAAATACATGACAAAAGCCAATAGTATTTATGTTTACTTTTTATTCGATGAATTTGATGAGGCTATTTTGCCTACAAACATAGAGCTTGAAGTCGATGCAGAGGTGCTGGGCATTCGAAATATGCGTAGCAGTCTTTGCGTACCATTCCGTCAAGAAGGTAGCATTGTTTCCCTTAACTGCCATTACATACCGCAAGCTGGAGCATTTTTCGCCGAAGGGTTCGAGCTCAGCCTGACAAACAGTAACTAATCACTCAAATTTAACTGAAACAATTTTGATTGGTGGGTTCAAGGCTTCACCTATTGTAGCTTGTTCAGCAATCTTTTGTGCAACGTCCATGCCGGATGTCACTTTGCCAAAAGCAGCATAGTCTCCATCTAAATGGGGCGCTGCCCCCAACATGATGAAAAACTGCGAACCAGCACTGTCGTATGAGTCCCCTCTTCTGGCCATAGAGAGTATGCCTTCAACATGCTTCAAGGGATTCTCTACCTTGTTGCTAGAAAACTCACCTTTGATTGTATAACCAGGTCCTCCACTGCCGTCGCCATTGGGGTCGCCGCCTTGAATCATGAAGCCAGGTACGGAACGGTGAAAGCTCAAACCATCGAAGAAATTCTCCGAGATTAACTTTTGAAAATTGGCGACAGTGATTGGCGCAATGTCTGGGTACAGCTCCGCGTGAATTTCCCCGAAGTTTTCGATTGTGAGAACAATATTATTGGTAGCACCAGCAACAGGCGCTGGAGGACCGGCAAGTTCCTCTGCACTACTAGATGCAGCCGAAGTTCGAATTGGAATACCCGATGGCGAAGCTCCTGGACTACATGCACCTAGTATTAGAATGCTAAATAAAACAAGTGTTAGAAGTACGGTTAGTTTCTTTTTCAAAATTCGATCCTCAATTGCGTCAGTTTCTGCTTAAACATCTGTGAAAATATCTGTAAAGTCAAAGGTGGCAAAATAATCAGCAGGTGTTTCGGCACGGCGAATCAACTCATAGTTGCCATCTTCAGTTAGTAGTACTTCAGCACTGCGTAGTTTACCGTTATAGTTATAACCCATGGAAAAGCCGTGAGCACCAGTGTCATGTATAACAAGCAAATCGCCCTTGTCAATTTCCGGCAGTTTACGGTCAATAGCGAATTTATCGTTGTTCTCGCAGAGGTTTCCGGTGACATCGTAGATGTGGTCGGTGGGGGCGTCTTCTTTGCCAAGCACAGTAATATGGTGATATGCGCCATACATGGCTGGTCGCATCAAGTTAACTGCAGATGCATCAACGCCAACGTATTGTTTATAAATATCTTTCTTATGTAGTACACGCGTCAAAATTAAGCCATAGGGTGCTAACATAAACCGGCCAAGTTCGGTAAAGATGGACACGTCATTCATACCCGCAGGCACAAGAATTTTCTCAAATGCTTCGCGCACGCCATTCCCAATGGCAAAAATGTCAGCCGCCTCTTGTTCGGGCAAATAGGGAATACCGATGCCACCGGATAAATTGATAAAGCTAATATGGCAGCCAGTCTCTTCATGTAATTCACGCGCGACCGTAAATAGCAATTCTGCCAATTTGGGGTAATAAGCGTTAGCAGTCGAATTACTCACTAAGAAAGCATGGATGCCAAAGTGCTTCACGCCTTTTGCTGCCAGCAATTTAAACGCTTCAGTCAGTTGTGCTCTCGTCATGCCATATTTGGCATCGCCCGGAGAATCCATTATGCCATTCTCGGCATCAACATAAAAATTTCCGCCTGGGTTGAAACGGCAAGAAATCGTGTCTGGCAATTGACCGATTGTTTCTTCAAGAAATTCAATATGACTCAAATCATCTAAATTGATGCAAGCACCGAGCTCATTCGCCAGAGCGAATTCTTCTGCGGGCGTGTCATTGCTTGAAAACATGATGTCTTGGCCTTTAAAACCACAGCGCTCGGACATCATTAGCTCTGTTAAGGAGGCGCAATCTACTCCGCAGCCCTCTTCTTGCAAAATTTTCAAGATAAACGGATTGGGTGTCGCTTTAACAGCGAAGTATTCCTTAAAGCCTTTATTCCATGCGAACGCTTCTTTTAGGCGGCGTGCGTTTTCTCTGATTGCTTTTTCATCGTATAAATGAATGGGTGTCGGGAATTGTGCAGCAATCGCTTCACCCTGTTCTAAATTAATAAATGGTTTTTTCATGCTTACAAGCCTTTCAATTTAATTTCTCATAACGATATCGCTCTATCATATCATGTCGCATAACGCGCACTACAAAACATCTGCCGGGTCATCGGCATAAATCACATCCGCCCAATAGTTTATATCAATATCAAAGGCAGCATAGATTCGTACTTCATCTTCGGTGTCAATATCGCAGCGATAGTCTCCATATAATTGCGTTAGAACTTCGTGGGCTTTGCCAGGACAACTGTATGCCTTTTTGCCTAACGGAATACTTGCAACCGGAAAGATTTGTTGGCGCTCGCCATAAGCAACACCGATTAAGCCAGACATGGGCTGGTAAATCGCATAATGGTCACTTCTATCAGAAGGTTTTCCACGCATCAATTTCTCTCTCCTACTAATGGCTAATCTTCTTGGCAGAAGGGATTTAAACCACGCTTCAAAGGCCGACAAATTAGCTTGCCCAATATTTAAATCATGCTGTTCTTTCAGCTCAAGTGTTCCATCACCACTGCGCCCAACCTCACTGACGCTATCGACAGCAGGACCTTTCAAGCGCAAAGCTTCCGTCCATGCGTGGATGCGACGTAGACGTTTAGCCTGAGCCGCGTCGCTTGCAGCGATGCTATCCAAAGGTAAAATGCTGAGTGAAACAGGAAAAAAGTTGTTGTGCAAAGGAAACTCTGGGACGCGGTGCACATCTGTCTTTTTACAGTACAGCCTTGCGTAAGGTCTAATGCTTTGCTCTTCTCCTCCCGGTAGTTCTAAGAGAAAGCGTGGGTTTAGACGCCCGCTACTTAAGATTTCCAGTAACGTGTCATAGTCCTCGCGCATCAAAACAATATGTGCATTCTCGCTGCCCTTTTTTAAGTTGCGATAACACAAGGCACCCCAAAGACTGTCAAAAAAGAGTGCGTAATTAAGTCCTTCATGTCTGCACATACGATCCACTTCGGAAAGAAGCGCAATGACCAGAGCTTGCACTTCTACAAAGCGTTGATCATGTGAATTTATCGCAATATTGTCACGCATTAGTATCTCTTTTATCCTTATCTTCTTCTGGCAAAACAGAATCTTCTTCTGGCAAAATAAAATCTTCTTCTGGTAAATCGAAATGTCGTAAGAGGTCTTCAGGTACATCGAAGTCGAATGCACTCCAGTCGTAGCTTGCTTCCTCATCTGGTTCTTGCTCTAGCGCAATCAGCTCACTGGCTTGGATGCGCGCTAGTTTGTAATCGCTAGTTTTGGAAGGAAAGATTTGGTAATACTTCACATGCGAACGCGATGCCTGGCCACTTTTCATAATTTCTGTTCGCTTGTTTATTAGTTTTCTTAACAAAACTTCATCAATTCCTTCGTCTAAGCCGTCTTGTAAGAGTGTCAAGATCCTCTCTTGAACCGCAGTGTAATTGCGTTCTTGTAAGCTTGGTAATAAAGCCGGTACCGCTAATAAATACAAGTTGATGTACACACCCTGATGCATCGCATATACCGCTGTTTCCGAAAACTCCATACTTGAGCCGTTCACGCAGACACGTAGTTGAGCATATGGGTATTCTGCTTCAGTTTCTGGGCTTGCTAGATGGAAATATCTTTTATCTAAGTACTTATCCAAGTTTTTTTCCAACTTGTCGTAATCATCCACAAAATAACCTAGTCCTAAACCTTCACCTGCGTTTGTCAGAGGTTTATGTACAAGATACGCCGTAATGCCTAAAACAGAACCTAGTGCCAAGACTTCTCGATAGGCAGCCCTGCGCAAGTTGCGTACTTCTTTGGGAAGATCTTTACTAGCTAAACTCATATCTAAATTATACCAGTCACTCACATTGCCTCAGACAAGCGCTAACACAGCTTGCGTACCAGCAGTACTACCGGATGCAAATGCCCAGTGCAAGTTGTAACCCCCACACGGACCATGTACGTCAAGCACTTCACCGCAAGCGAACAACCCAGGGACAATCAACGACTCCAAAGTATAGGGATTAAAGTCTTTACTTGCCAAACCACCCGCGGTCACTTGCGCGAATCCAAAGCCTTTCGTGCCATTCACCTCTACTAGCCAAGCCTTGGCTGTTTCAACTAGTCGCCTGATTTGCTCGTCACTGAGATCGGCTAGACGCAACTCATCTGCGGCGGCACCGACTTTACGAGTCTTATAGCCACGCGCAATATTTAAGGCAAGGAAGACTTGCTCATAAATCACGACAGATAATTTTTCTGGCAAAAGGCCAACTCCCCAAAAGAGGGCTGGGGTTTGTGCTTCAGTTTTGCAAAGCGTCCGCACAAATTGGCAAGCCTGCTCAGCAGTCATGTCAGGTAAAAAATCAATACTCAGATGCAGCTTGCTGCTTGACTCAAGCTCGCGTTCAACAAATTCCGATAGATTCAAAACACAGATGCCCGATAAACCGTAATCTGTAAAGAGCAATTCTCCCGCTTCGCGTCGCATGGCACCAGAGGCTAGCTTAAGTTTCAGTTCAACTCTACTTCTAATGCCGGAGAGGCGTTTGGGCAAGCGCGAGCAAAGCAACTGCACCAATGCAGGTTTGGGCTTTATTATCCTATGCCCAAATTTCGTATACAAAGCATAGGCTTCGCCATTGGTACCTAAAGCAGGTGCCGCCATTCCGCCACTACAAAGAATAATTTTTCGCGCAAGAAAGATTTCCTCAGTATCACAACGCACAAGAAAATTGCTACTCCGTGTATCTTCATAATCTTGTAGTTTCAAGGGCGGACGATACTCTATATCGACAACTTTCTGTTCTGTCTTAACGCTGCACCCGCTTTGCGCTAAAGTAGCAGACAAAATATTCAATAAAGATTTAGCTTGCAGGCTGTAGGGGTAAACACGCTCCTCTTCTGTGCGCGTGGCCAGCCCCATATCATGCCAGAAATTCAGCATTTGTCCAGGTGTCCAAAGTCTAATAATCGGTTCGGTGAAACGCTTGTCTTCACCACCGAAAAACGTTGGACTAAGGTTCAAATTGCTGAGGTTGCAACGGCCATTGCCGGTGGCGAGAATCTTTTTGCCAATAGCAGTCTGACTTTCCAAGACAAGCGTTTTCGCGCCACGAGAAGCTGCAGCCAAACCCGCACATAAACCAGAGGCCCCTCCACCTATGATAAGTACGTCATAAGTAATTGGGCGCTTACTCACTACGCTTCTGTCCTTGCTATTCTTCACGTTTCTTGCGCTCTCTTTTCTAAGGCTAGCAATCGGCTAAATTTACTTTCAATGAGGGCATAAATTTCAAAATTTTCTTCAAGTTCTTGGCAAAAAGCATACAAATCACTTTCTTGCCCCTCTAACAATTCCAGTTCCATCTCTGACACGCGCTCGCTAGCTTGCTCAACAAGTAAAAATCCTTGGTCCATGGAGAACTCAAAGAGCGAGGAACGGTAGTGGAGTTTAGCATGGTAGCGGTCAAAGTCAGCACGATAACGCGGAATTAATGGCTTATCTTGAATGATTTTGATTAATTCTGCTGGCACTTCCGCATAGAAATCATCTTGCTTGAGTAGTTCTTCTTTCCATGCACTAAAGTCAGCCTGACTAAGTTCAAGATTGTACTCTCCGCGGATTTTCACGGCTTCCATGAGTGCGGTGGCTTGAGGCATCGGCCATTTTATGGTCACTACTGCTTCAGAACCTTCTCTGCGCAGTCTCACACTCGCCCAGAGCGCCGCCACGTCTCCGGCTGCGGTGTCTAAGTAGCGTGCTTCGTATGCTTCAATTTGTGGCGAGTCTAGCGTGTATTTTTGCCAAAAAGAATCCTTTAAGATAATGTCCATTTCTCTTGAGTCTGCAAGAGCATATTTAGCTTCGATTTCCATAAATTCCCTTAACTATCGTCTTATATTTAGTAACGCATGCGCTTAATTTCGTAGCGCGTCATATAGAGCACGCTTGCTTCGTCATTGATACTCCCACCAATTAAATTGTCTGGTAGTCCCAAGGTACGTATTAGTTTTAAGGACGCTGCCGAATAAATGTATACAGTCTGTTTGTCAGCAATGGCAAAGTAAGATTTATTTCCAGGAAGATTTAGTGAAGCTTCACCAAAGACCTGCGCGTCTAGCGCTTGGACGGTATCGCTTTTGCCATTCCAGCTATAAAGTTTGAGCGGATCATTCTCAAGCACGGCAGCTAGGACAATAATTTTATCGTCAACAGTGACAACAGATTTTATGCGGGAAAATTCAATGCGCCCTTGCAAGCCTTCACCTTCTAAGACGCCCAGAGAAGTTGAAGAAGCAAAAAGCATACGTTGTGGACCAAGTGCCTCCATATACGTAATGGCACCAAAGCCCTTTGGAGTTAAGGTAACGAGCTTTTCGCCTAGGTTTTGTTGGTAAAGACTAAAGAAATTGATAATGGGAAAGCTAAGATCACTGTCGGTGTTTAAAAGTGAGACCATCAGCCTAGAGTTGTCGCTCGAGAAAGCTGCGCCAAGAATAAAACCGGACTGAACTTTGTCTAGTGAGAACCAGTCAAAGAGACTTGCTCCTTTGGGATCCAAAACGCGCAAAACACCTTTGGTTTCAATCTTATCCAGCACGAGGGCAGCATGTCCTCTCGGGCCAACCGCAGCCGATTTGATGGGGTCTTCCGTTTTGCCCTGATACACCGCACCAGCTGTCGTAAGCACACAATACTTATAGCCGTCAAACTCTGCGACCAAGGTATAATCACCATTTTGTACGACGATTGGATCAGCCATAATCACATCGATGCGCAGCACTTCAGCGCCTGCCACATTCAGTACGGCTATTCCACTACCGTCGACCCATAGCACGTGATCTACACCCATGGCAGTATAGTTCCCAGCTTCAGAAGTTTTAATATCAAAACCTATTTCATCCAGATTTACATTATCTACTTCTGTTTCTTCTGTTTGGGGTGGAAAAATAAAGATTAAAATTAGGCTAATGAGCGCTACCGAAAGCGCTATTAAAATCAGTCGATTCAGTGCACTTATTTTCTTTTTCTGTTTTAAGCCTTGTGGCTCTGTTTCCATGCTGTTGCCTTCCTATCGTAAACATGCCTCATTTTCAGTGCTCATTGCTCCGGTGTTGGTGTGGCATATTTTCCGTCAACTTGATTAAAGATTGCTTCAGACAGTCTAGCCCACGTTTTTGTAAAGCCATCCAAACCGTTACGATTTGTTTGAAATTGCGACTTATTCATATAAAAACCGCTTGCCTGTCCATTGAGATAAACATGGTAGGTTTGTTGATCGCGTTCTGCAAACTCTAAAACGATACGCAGACTGCCATCTTTTTGAATTTGGGCCTTATTCGGCATATCCGTCATCTCACTTTTCAGAGTATACATTATTTTAAATTCAGCTGCATAATCTGCAGGGGCCTCTTTGTCCACGCCATCAATCTGCAAGGCGATTAGGCTGCGATAAAACTGCTTAAAATAATGATCTTGCGAAAATGAAGTAATATTTGCATCCATGCCATTTACATAAAAGCGCTCATGTAGCTCAGGGTCTTTTTCCTGCTCCTCTTTCGTTGGTACCATGACTTGCGCATATATTTGTTCGTCCGGGGTAGTAATGTCTACTTCAAGAATAGAATTGATATTAAGGCTGGCAAAATAAGGACTCGTCAAACCAAGCAATGTCTGATCCAAGAGACTGAACTGGCTCATATTTAGGACAAACACAATTGGGTATTGCGTTATTCTGGCAAAACGTCTTCCCGGTCCAGTCATCGAACCAATTTCTAAGACCGCTTCCTCGTAATCAGACTGTAGACTTATCGTATACGCAGGTTTGTCTAAACCGTACTTTGTTAAATCCACATCACCGTAGGCTACGTACTCTTGCGGGTAAATCGTAGACAATTCACTCACCATACTATTTATGTCGCCACTTTTAGCATCCCAATGTAATGGTGCAACAAGCTCCCACTTACGATCTAGTAAATTCATGGGATTAGGTGCAACTGTTGGGCTAGGCTGTGGCATACCAGTTGGGCTAATACTTGGACTAAGCGTCGGTTGCGGCAATTTACTAAGTATCGAAAAAGCTAATTCACTGTGATCGCTTCTACGTTTGAAAATAAAGTGCTTTATGCTTCTATTATCGATGGTGGTAATGTTATCGCTTAACAAGGACAAGGGGCCGCGCTGTAAGCGCTCTGCTATTCCACTAACAAGATATACTTTGTCATCACCAGTCATTCGTGCATATACTTCGCCATTGTCTAGCGTTTTTCCCAACAAAAGTTCCGCCTCCCTACCATCGGCAAGCGAATAAATCACTCGAACAGTTGGCTTATCAAAACCTAAATCACCGTTCTTTTCGTTTTCTGTGACTGCTCTTTTATAACGTATCGTAAATAAACTTTGTACTAAGGTCTGTACTTCCGCCTGGTTGATGATGTCCCACTTAGGTTCTTCAAGATAATAGACGGTTTCCGCGGCATGCTTAGGTTTTTCCCCATCCACTTTATCCGGATTAGCGGCAAAAAGCATCTGACCAGCCTCATTAATCAATTGCACTTTTTGAACTTGCTCTTCGCTGAGATTAACCAAGTAAACTGCTGCCGGGTCAATATCTTCGCCGCTCAGAGACTCGAGCGTATGACTGGCAGTCGTAGTGGTACTAGAAATGCTAGGATAAATATCCTCATGATAAAAAATACGTGATCCGGCAAAAAGGCCTAATAGGAACACGAGTATCACGAGTAAAATCAATAGTACTTTTGTTTTACTTATCCCGTTGTGGTCAATCAAAGCTGAATCCTCTTCCAGAAGTCTGCTGTTACTTTGCCATTATATAGCCTAATTGAGGTAGAAATTGCAATTATTGTGAACTAAGACCAAAGTTTCACAATCGTTCAGACTTGTGTCAAAAATTCCGCCTCAGATTGGTGGGTGAGTAAGTTCTCAAAAAACAATTGTGCTTTAAAACACAAACTACCGTCTTCTTTAAGTGCATGTACATAAACGTCTGCTTCGGGCTCGTCTGGCGCTAGTTTCTTCTGACCCAACCAAGCCAATCGCTGTTCCTGACTTACCATGTCTTTGGGTGTCAAAAAAACATCGACTAAATCGCCGCTATAGAGTTCGGCAAGAAAGTTGATGTCACAGCCTAAAACCGACCTATCAACCATGTGAGCTGCTTGAAGCGCGTCCATACACCAGGCAATGTAGCGGGTATTGCTCATGTGACCATTGATGTCAGTATCACTAAATTCGGCACGTTTTTTGTAGGACAAAACATGTTCAGGCATTACAAATGTGCCGCGAAAGCGTTTAGCGCGTTGACCGATGGCCTGTTGGTTCACAAAGCGTCCTAAAATACCGTTGCCTATCGTTTCTAAGCGTAAAGGCCTGTGACTCTTGGCATCTGCTACAAACCAAGCTGCACTAGCGCCCCCTAGCCATTCTTCATCGGTCGCAAAACTATATTCACGGTCGATAAAAAGTCCCGTTTGAGGTCCGGGATATGAGGTATAGCGCAGCACTTCGCGCATTTTAGGCAAGCGTTTCAAGCGCAAGGAGATACTGTTAACAATCCAGGCATAACCTATGTCACGAATATCTTTATGCTCTTTTTGCAATTCCCTTAAATTTACTGAAGCTACTTCTTGCATATACTGAAATATGCGGTCAATATGCATTTCACGATAGGGATTGATCTCACTATCCAGCACACGCACATCTATGCTACTAATTGGGGCACCATTAAAGTCCCATTGTTTTTCAATAAACATGAAATTTAATTCCTTATTTACGCTTAACTTTATTAGGGCTAAATCTTCTTAAATTATTGATTATTTTGTCGTTGGCATCAAATAGTACAAGTGTCTGTTTATCTTTGTATCTGCCACTGACGCACCAGATGTCTGCATCCTTTTCACGCGAAGAACAATCCAATATTTTAAGGTTTTTTGATTTGTTTTTGAGCGCTTGGCTTTCTGCCAAGGGTGCAACCTCGTCAATCTCGCTTGGACTAAGCGATAAGACACGCTTGCGTTTACTTTTAGCGATTATGCGGTCTATATCTAAATGACCATTTGTCGCAATATACTCATATTCTCTGCGCATATTTTTTATTAGAAAATATATCCCAAATATTAATGCAATGAACAAGAGAGGTATAAATGGCAAAACATAGTCTATAAACATCAAAAGCAAAAATAGAATCACAAATGTGCCTGCAATAATTAAGCCAAGTATGCCATATTCAAGGGCAGACCAACGTTGTTTAACCAAGACTTCATTAAACAAGTCTTGCTTAGCATTATCAGCACTTTGCGGACCACTGGATGCGTTTTGAATCATAACGGACATCAATTTTTCCTCTTTTCATCAGCCTTCCAACAGTTTAACAAATTAGTAAAAATAAATCCTCTGTATCTTGGTATCGAAACAGAGGATTCACCCTTATGTTTTGTTTTTATGTGGAAACTTTAGTATTAGCTCTTAATACATACCACCCATACCGCCACCAGCAGGCATTGCAGGCTCGGGTTCAGGAATATCAGCTACAATCGCTTCTGTAGTTAAGAGAATAGAAGCAATCGAGGCGGCGTTTTGTAAAGCGGAACGGGTAACTTTTGCTGGGTCGACAATACCCTGAGCAATCATATCCACGTATTCACCAGCCATAACATCATAGCCATAGTGTTGTTCGCTCTTCTTGACGCCTTCACAGATGACGGAGCCGTCTAAACCTGCGTTGATAGCAATCTGACGAACAGGCTCTTCTAGTGCCTTCCAAACAATCTGGATGCCGGTCTTGACGTCGCCTTCTTCTTCAGCCAACAGCGCTTCTACTAGGGGTTGCACTTGGATATACGTTGCGCCACCACCTGGCACCATGCCTTCTTCAACACCAGCGCGTGTAGCTGCAAGTGCGTCTTCGATGCGCAGTTTTCTTTCTTTCATTTCAACTTCGGTAGCAGCACCAACTTTGATAACAGCTACGCCACCGGACAATTTAGCCAGACGTTCTTGTAGCTTTTCGCGGTCGAAATCTGAAGTGGTTTCAACGATTTGATTACGTAGCAGTTTTACGCGTGCAGCAATGGCATCTTTCTCGCCAGCACCGTCAACAATGATCGTATTTTCTTTATCAATTTTGACTTGACGTGCACTACCGAGTTGTTCTAGTGTGGTTTCTTTGAGATCTAAACCGAGTTCTTCAGTAATAACTTCTGCACCGGTCAAGATAGCGATATCTTCGAGCATTGCTTTTCTACGGTCGCCAAAGCCTGGTGCTTTAACAGCTACACAGGTAAAGGTACCGCGTAGTTTGTTTAGGATAAGGGTTGAAAGGGCTTCGCCTTCAACGTCTTCAGCGATAATAAGCAGCTTTTTGCCAGTCTTAATGACTTGCTCTAGAAGAGGTAGTACGTCCTGAATGTTAGAAATTTTCTTGTCTGTGATTAAGACGTAGGGTTCTTCAAGAACCGCTTCCATCTTGTCTAAATCGGTAGCCATGTAAGCAGAGATATAACCGCGATCGAATTGCATACCTTCGACAACCTCGAGTTCAGTTGCCATGGTCTTTGATTCTTCTACGGTAATTACACCATCAGCGGTAACTTTCTGCATAGCTTCGGCAATCAACTCACCGACTTCAGGGTCGCCAGCGGAAACTGAACCGACACGTGCGATATCTTTGTCTGTGTTGACTGGTTGGGCAAGGTTCTTAATGCCTTCAACAGCAGCGTCTACAGCTTTCGTGATACCTTTACGCAAAATCATCGGATTCGCGCCAGCAGCGATATTACGCAAACCTTCACGAATAATCGCTTGAGCTAGCAAAGTAGCTGTTGTTGTACCGTCACCGGCAACTTCATTGGTTTTGGTCGCAACTTCTTTAAGAAGTTGTGCGCCCATATTTTCGAAACGGTCTTCAAACTCAATTTCTTTAGCGATAGTTACACCGTCGTTTGTGATTAGTGGTGCGCCATATTTTTTATCTAGCACGACGTTGCGTCCTTTGGGGCCGAGGGTGATTTTTACTGTATCTGTCAGTTTATTAACACCGGCCTCTAACGCTTTACGTGCGTCTTCATTGTATTTGAGATCTTTAGCCATATTTTTTTCCTCCTAAATAAATAAACGTCAACGCAAATTACTCGACAATCGCGAGCACATCACTTTGACGCAAGATGGTATATTCAATATTGTCGATTTTTACTTGGGTACCGGCATATTTACTAATTAAAATACGGTCTCCGACTTCAAGTTCCATGATGACGTCTTTTCCATCTACTACTCCACCCGGTCCAACTGCCACAACTTCTGCAACCTGTGGTTTTTCCTGTGCGGAACCCGGTAAAACGATACCGCTTTTCGTGGTCTCTTCGTTTTCAATCATCTTAATAACGATGCGATCTGCTAATGGTTTAATTGTCATACAAAGCCTCCTAAGCTATTTTTTGTGAAATTAGCACTCAACTGCTTCGAGTGCTAACAGAACTTAGTATAATCTATTGTCAAATAAAGTCAATAATCAATTATGGCAAAATTTTGACATTTCTTGTCTATCTTTGTCTTTTGTAATTTTGGCCAGTTTGAGGCTAGGATTCTTGCAGGCGGTTGAATTTTTGTCACATAGGGTGTCAACTTTTCAGGTAGAGTCCAGACAACCCAAACCAAGCACTCGAATCATCCTGTTAGCTCGCTTGTCGGCTCTGGCATAGTGCTCGGTTCCGGAACTGTAGTCGGACTGGTTTCCGCTGTAGTTGTGGCGCTAGGTTCTGGCGTTGGCGTTGCGCTAGGCTCCGCAGGAGGCGTTGGACTGGGCTCCACCGTGGGAGTTGGGCTGGGCTCTGGAGTAGGACTTGGCTCCGGCGCTGTTGTCAGTGTGGGTTCCGGTGTCGGACTCGGCTCTGGACTTGGCGTCGGCTGCGGCGTAGGTTCAACGCTTGGCTGCACTGTCGTCTCCTCGGGAACATATGTAGGAACGATAACTGGCACCGGGCTCGGAGTGGGTTCCGGCGTCGGGCTCGGCGTTGGACTCGGATCAGGTTCAACTGTGTGGCTCGGGAACCGATTTGAACTTTGGTGAAATTCTTTGATTGAGCGGAATGGCAAATCGCTGTCAGAGTCAGTCGCACCATTTTTGCTCTGCCCTTCGAGGCTTTGTCCGATGGCGATACCCTCCTGGGTTTGTGCATCACCAAGTTTGTCGCCTAACTCCTTTGTCGGTATAGGTGTAAAAAAGACATTGCTCCACGTCTCAAAGGTCACCAATAGAGCCACGGCAACAATAAGAAAGAAAACAGCAAACGACAGCAAGTACGTTTTCATAGATCGTTTATTATTGAGACCTGAAAAACTGATATCAAGTAAGCTTTCTTCTTGTTTTTTCTTTTTCAGAATGGGGGCTGCAGTTATCTCATCGCCAAAAAGGTGAGCGATGTTTTGCATGGGATACGCTTGTATTTTTGGCAAAACAGTATGCTTGTTTTTCAATTTGAGTCTGCGCTTACGATTCTTCTCAGATGTAAATGCAACCAGCGTGCTGTTTCCTGTATTTTTGCGTTTTTTTGCCAAGGCTAAACGTTTCGCTTGCTTTGCATCGGGTTGGGTGATGCGACGTTCGGACACAGAAAAGTCGGCCCCCGATTCATGGACCAAAGAAGCATTTATTTGCTCCAGTAAGGCGTCTTCATGCGAAAGGCCGTTTCGTCTTTTCACTCATCTCTTGCTGCGGTTAACGCGTAAAGCGCTTGCCTCATCAATATCCTTTCGGGTTATTCTTTTGGAAAATCCAACCGTCTACGCACATGTCATCCAGAGTTTTCTCTGCTTGCCAGTGTAAAAGTTCTTTAGCTTTGGTGGCGTCTGCATAACATGTAGCAATATCACCAGGGCGTCTTTCACTAATTTGATAAGGCACTTTTACACCATTATTGCGCTCGAATGCTTCTACTAATTGCAAAACGCTAACCCCATTACCTGTCCCTAAATTAATCGCTTCTACAGACTTGTGTTCAAGGGCATAGTCGAGGGCTTTACAGTGTCCTTTTGCCAAATCTACAACGTGAATATAATCACGTACACCAGTACCATCTACCGTTGGATAGTCATTGCCGAAGACATGTAATTTTTCCAAACGACCAACAGCTACTTGTGTGATGTAGGGCATTAGATTGTTAGGAATGCCCTGCGGATTCTCACCAATCAGTCCTGAAGCATGCGCACCAATCGGATTAAAGTAACGAAGGAGCATGATAGACCACTCTTTATCCGCATTCCAGAAATCTTTCAAAATCTGTTCAATCATGAGCTTTGTCCAACCGTATGGATTAGTACAGGAAGTAGGCATGTCTTCTGTCAAAGGCATTTTCTCCGGAGTTCCATAAACCGTTGCTGACGAGCTAAAGACCAAGGTTTTGACCTGGTGTTTGCGCATGACATCACAGAGCACCAGAGTTGAATCTATATTATTAGAATAGTATTCCAAAGGTTTGGCAACTGACTCGCCCACTGCTTTAAGTCCGGCAAAATGAATCACGGCAACGATATCATGAGCATTAAATATCCTATTTAGTACCTCACGGTCTCTCACATCACCTTCGTAGAAACTGATGTTTTGCCCGCTTATCTTTTCCACTCTACGGATAGCTTCCATATCACTATTAACAAAATTGTCGATGACAATCGGTTCATAGCCTTCTGCCAAGAGTTCAATTAAGGTATGACTACCAATAAAACCCGCTCCGCCTGTTACCAATACTTTTTTCATAAGTCCCCCTCTTGTGTTTCAAAATCTATTTCTTAACTTTTCAGATTGGTTCTAGCTAATTAATTGCCTTCCATAAAAAGTTTTTCTACGGCTTCTGCGTCCGGAAGTGCGGGAATGCCGCCCCTTTTGCCAACACAAAGCGCTGCCGCCGCATTACCATAGCGTGCAATATCTTTCAAAGTGACTAGCGAAGCCTCCAATGGCTTAGGTAAACGCAATAATTGATTGAGGAACGCACCAAAGAAACAATCGCCTGCACCCGTTGTATCCACAACCTTTTGAACCTTAAGTGCATTGGAATGTACTTCACCTTCTTTTGTCTTTATAAAGCAGCCTTGCTCACCTAAGGTGATACAGACAATGCTAGGGCCGCTTTTCAAAAGAATATTCGCAGCCTTTTCTAAATCATCGGTTTCCGTTACGATTGCTGCTTCTTCTTCAGAAATTTTCAAAACATCCGTTTTAGCAATAGCCAATAGACTACGTCCACGATAAGCACTGCGCGCTTCCCAGAGGAAATCACGATAATTCGCGTCGTAACAAATAATGGTCCCTTGCTCTTTCGCTTTATCAACAATTTCTAGCGTAGTGTCACGCGTAGGGTTGGCATTGAGCGCCAATGCCCCGAAGTGTAAGGCTTTGGCATTTTTCCAAAGTCGACTTTGTACTTCATTCTTTCGCAGACAGGTATCTGCACCTGGTTTTCTGGCAAAAGAAAAATCCCTTTCCCCTGCATCCGTCAAACTTACAAAACTTAAGGTTGTGTACTGATCAGGATCGTACACCATACCACTTACATCTACACCACAATTGCTGATACTTTTTGCCAAAAGTCCACCTTGCGTATCTGCCCCGACTTTCCCTATAAAACCAGTATTGGTGCCTAATTTGGCCGCGGCACAAGCCAAGTTTGCACATGCGCCACCTGGGTTTTCTTCGTACAAGTTATGACCATCCGCGGATTTCCCTGCCGGTGTGTAGTCAATAAGTGCTTCTCCGATAACGATTAATTCAAACATCTTAGCTTTTTCTCCTTTAAGCCTCTGTCCCAATAACTATAATTAGCTTATTTTTTCACTGGGACTCTTCTCTGCATAAACCTGTGTTAGACCCATTTCTTTCATGATTTTTGTGCTTACTAGTAATAACCTATCTACCTCTTCTAAGTAGAGCGAGTAATCTGTTTCTCCTATATAATACCGCAGCAAGAGCTGGTAGCCACCCCAACGTAAATTTTGAATTGCGACATATGGCTTTGAGTCTTTTTGGAGTAGTGGTCTAGATTCAATCACCTGACGCAGCCTTTCGCAAAAAATCTCTATTTTCTCTTCTGCATCGGTTCCTCCTACCTCTATCGTTAGGTTGATGCGTCTTTTGCCCATCCGTGAAATGTTGACGATATTGCTGTCCATCAATTTCGAATTGGGCATAGTAACCACTTCATCATTATAGCTACGGATTCGTGTAGAACGCCAACCAATTTCTTCTATACTTCCGCTCAAATCGCCAATGACTACCCCATCTCCAATTTCAAATGGCTTATCCAAGACTAAGGTAGCTCCACCAATTAAGTTCGAAAGCAAATTTTGTGCAGCCAATGCTACAGCCAAGCTCCCAATACCAAGCCCTGTCAGAATGCCAGAAATATTAATACCCCAGACAGACAAAATAGCCGACAAACCTATTAATAAAACCAAGAGGCGCAAACAAGCGTCGCCAACGCGATTAAGCGTGGCTCGCTTGGCCTCGCTTAAGGACATGCTAAGGCTGCTTTTTCTGCCCATTCTCAAAAGAATTGGTAATAAGCCATAAAAGAAAAAGCTTAAACCCAAGAGAATGAAACTTTGCAAAATTCGAGCAATGACACTAGCAGGCGCAATAACTATCTCAAAATCTTCCGTGAGAAAATAAGCGACACCTACATAGAGCAGTAGAGCAATCCCCCAGACGACATAACGCAAGGAGCGTTGGCTCTGTGGACTACGTTGTGCTTCATTTGCACGCCGGAACAGCTTTCGGCTAATCCAGTGCACAAGAATAGTAAAAAGTACTGCCCCAAATAGAACGCCCAAGCGGATGAGCCATTTTAGCAATCCTTCGTCCATTGTCTCTCCCCCTGTGCGTTACAAATAACGCCAATTAATCGCTCTAATTGTAGCCTTTTTCTTGCTTCTTGACAAAATGGCGAAGTAGCCTTATCAGCGATGGACATTGGTATTGTAGTACGCGGCAACACTCTGGTCTACGAGTAATACCAAACTGTCAAACCCATACCAACTATAGCGAAAAGTACTCCGTCAAAAACGCACTCACACTATCGTCATTGTTGCTACCAATGATTATATCTGCGATCTCCAGAATGGGTGCTTCCGAATTCCCCATCGCAACTGCCAATCCGCCTGCTTCCATCATCGAATAGTCGTTATGATTGTCACCAATTACCATGCATTCTGTCAGATCTACCTCTAGCTTGTCGCACAAATATTTCAGCGCATTACCCTTCGTCGCTTCTGGAGATGTAATCACAAACAAACTTCCCTCGTTTCCTGCTAAACTAACTTCAGCGGAATACTTAGCTTCAAAAAAAGCCCGAAACCCATCAAAATCCTCCGCATCTTCAGCATCTAAGAGGATTTTGTAGAACGCCAAATGACCGTAGTCTCTCTTCGAATTATAATCAGATGTCGGCAACTTGGTGGCCAAAAAGTCCCTAAACCCATTTAGTACAGGGTTCGTCCCATAAAACACGACTTCCTCATCTGCATAAGCCAAGAATGACAGTCCATTCGTGTGCATATCTTGTAAGAGTGCATTATTCAAATATGTTGGAATGGACCATGATGCCAGAGGGGTTCCATCCGCTTCACATATCATCGCACCATTATTTATGGCAAAAGGAAGCTCGAACGGCAACTGCCTCGCAAGAGCCATTGTCGAATAAATATTGCGACCCGTCGCGAAGCTTACCAAAATACCTAAGTCCTTCAACTTATGCATCACTTCCGCCAAACCACGGTCAACCGACTTATCATCACGCACTATCGTGCCGTCAAAATCCAGGACGATCATTTTAATATTTCGCATAAAATTTGAACCTCAGTATCATCCACTACTTCAAAACACAATCGCATTTAATAGTAGCATAAAAAAACGCCACCCCTTGCGAGATAGCGCTTCTTCAAATTAAAACTCAGAATCTAAGCTTAGACCTTACCCGTATTCAGACGAACGCCAGGACCCATGGTTGAGCTCAAGGTTGCAGACTTAACGTACTGACCCTTGGCTGCAGCAGGTTTAGCTTTAACGATAGCATCCATCAGGACACGGTAGTTTTCGTAAAGCTTTTCAGCTCCGAATGATACTTTACCGATTGGACAGTGAATAATATTACTCTTGTCTAAGCGATACTCAATCTTACCAGCCTTAGCGTCGTTAATGGCTTGTGCAACGTCTGCGGTAACGGTTCCTGCTTTAGGGTTAGGCATGAGGCCTTTAGGACCTAAAACACGACCAATACGGCCGACAACACCCATCATGTCTGGGGTTGCAATAACAACGTCGAAATCAAACCAGTTTTCACCGGTGATTTTTGCAACTAAATCGTCAGCACCGACAAAGTCAGCGCCTGCAGCTTTTGCTTCATCCGCTTTAGCATCTTTAGCAAAAACCAACACACGTACCGTACGACCGGTACCATTAGGTAAAACAACCGCACCTCTGACCTGTTGGTCAGCATGACGTGAGTCAACACCCAAACGTACGTGTAATTCTACTGTTTCATCAAACTTCGCCGGAGCAGCTTTAACGGCTAACTCTAAGGCTTCCATCGGCTCATACGTCGAAGAGCGCTCGATGAGTTTGGCGGCATCTTGATATTTCTTGCCTCTTTTCATCTTTGTATTCTCCTTCGTATCCCTTAATCGTCAACAACAACGATGCCCATGCTGCGAGCAGTACCCGCGACCATGCGTGCGCATGATTCTAAGCTAGCGGCGTTGGTATCAACCATTTTGGTCTCTGCAATCTTCATGACATCTGCCATTTTAATCTTAGCGACCTTGTCCTTCTGTGGTACACCTGAACCTTTTTCGATCTTACATGCAACTCTAAGAAGCACGGGTACCGGAGGGGTTTTTGTAATGAAGGAATAGCTGCGATCCGCATACACGGTGATAACAACAGGAACAATTAGTCCTGCGTCTTTCGCTGTTCTTTCATTAAACTCTTTGACGAACTGAGCAATGTTAATGCCGTGTTGTCCTAGAGCTGGTCCCACCGGTGGTGCCGGAGTTGCTTTGCCTGCAGGAATCTGCAATTTGACGTATCCGCTTATCTTTTTAGCCAAGATAGCCACCTCCCAATTTTTATTCGCCGCTCTCGCGTGCGTTTATATCTAAATGTTTCTACCATTATTTTGGCAAAAACAAATTAGCCAACAAAACCGTATTATATACGGATAACTTGTGTGAAGTCTAGCTCCACAGGCGTTTCTCTTCCAAACATAGAAACGAGTACACGCACTTTTTTCTTCTCTGCCGAGATCGCATCCACCGTACCGATGAAACTTTCCAAAGGTCCGTTGATAACTTTGATGGAATCGCCAATATCGTAGTCGACAATGGGTTCCCAATCGCTGACCATACCCATGGTAGCAAGTTCTTCATCCGTTAAAGGAACGGGTTTGGAGCTAGGGCCAACAAAGCCAGTCACACCGCGTGTGTTACGCACGATATACCAAATATCGTCATTGAGGAACATTTTGACGAGAACATAGCCAGGGTATTTTTTTCTGAGGACGGTCTTCTTTTTGCCATCCTTAATCTCAACCGTCTCCTCAGTAGGGACAGAGACTTCTTGGATGAGGTCGTGAATACCGCGGTTTTCGACAATCTGCTCGAGAGTCGCCTTAACTTTATTTTCATAGCCAGAATAGGTATGAATGACATACCACAAGGCCTCTTCTTTATCTTCGTCTTCGGTCGAAAGAGCTTCAGGCTCAATGCCGCTTTCGATTGCTTCAACGTCAGAAGTGAATGCTGTTTCTGCTTCAACTTCTGTAGCCAAAGTTTTTTCATCTACTTCAATGTCAGTAGTAAGATCTTTTTCTTTATCGCTCATGCTTAATTGTCCTTCATCCTAACGCCAAAAAGCCGCATTAACCGGCTGTTGTGGTTTCAGTCGCTGCCGGCGTTTCTGAAGCAGTCGACTCAGAAACAGCTTCTGTCTCGCTTGTTTCTGCGATTGTGGCTGAAGTTGTTACGCGCGGGTTTGTGTTATAAAAACCTGCTGCAGTTAAGGATGCATTAACGATAGAGTCAATGGCAAAAATCAGCAAAGCCGTCGCCAACACAATCGCAATTACGATTGAGGTTGACTGCGTTATTTTCTTCTTGTCTGGCCAAATGATGCGCTTTAATTCTGCTCTCAATTCGCGGAAAAAGTTCACCAGGCGATTGCCTTTGGCTTTGTCAGTCTTTTTGGCACTTTGCTTATCGGCAGCTTTTTTCTCAGCCAGCCTTTTCGCTTCGTCAAACTTACCCATTATATCCAACCACCATTTCACACGGGAAATAATCCCTGTTTATTTTGTTTCTTTATGCAACGTATGTTTACGGCAAAAAGGGCAATATTTCTTTACTTCCAAGCGGTCCTTGGTATTTGTTTTATTCTTCTTCGTGTTATAGTTGCGCTGTTTGCACACTTCACAAGCCATGATGATTTTGTCTCTCGCACCAGCTTTAGCTGCCATTCTTATGTCCTCCGTCAGCAAGGATTTCTTGCAAAAAAATAACGCATTTCGCGCGAATTAGAGTCTACCACCATTTACAATTTTTGTAAAGTAGGTCGACGCGCGTTTATGCTGCGCTAAGCGCACTTAGTTGCTATTTATATGTTGTTATGCCTAATATAGTCAGGTGTCATAATTTGGACTACAGAAAGATTTTGGCGTGAAAATCTTTCTGTAGTCCAAATTCTGTCACTTTTCGGCTAACAAACGGTTTTTTTCTTTCTGTAGTCCAAATTTTGCCACTTTTCGAAACCAAAGTCATAACATGCAAGTGCTAACATTAAGAAGGTCTTCTCTTCTTTAGCTCTGCATACAGGTCATCTAGATTCACGCCTTGTTCAACCATTAGAACAGTGAGGTGGTAATACAAATCAGCCATTTCATAAACGAGTTCATCATTGGCATTATTTTTGGCGGCAATGACAACTTCGGTGGCTTCTTCTCCAACTTTCTTACAAATCTTATCTATACCCTTCTCGAACAGGTAATTTGTATAAGACCCATTCTTGGGATTAAGTTTACGATCACACGCAACTTCATAGAGCTCATCCATTATTGTACCTATTTGACTCATAACCTACTCCTTTACTAAATGCTATAACAATCTGTACCTATATCATAGCTCAGAGACCTTGCGATAGAAACAACTAGGGGCCCCAGTGTGGCAAGCTACACCTTTTTGTTTAACAGAATACGACAGGCAATCGGCGTCGCAATCCACTTTAATCGCTTGAACATATTGGAAATGTCCACTCGTCTCCCCTTTTAACCAAAGCTTCTGGCGACTTCTGCTGTGATAATGCATCAGGCCTGTGCTAAGCGTTTTGGCAAAAGCCTCCTCGTCCTGGAAAGCCTGCATTAAAACTTCATGGCTATCAGCATCAATTATTATGGCGACAATCAAGCCTGAATCGTTTGTTTTGAGTTTTTGCCAAAATACTGTGGACTCCTCGATTGAGAATATACAAGCAGGATTTGCTTCAAACATGTCCTTCATTACGCTTGACCTGTTAATCTTTTGAGGTAGTTAAGGCATTTGTGCAAATCCACTCTGCCCTCGTACAGCGCTTTTCCCGTGATGACAGCGGCGCAACCGATATGTTCAGCGGCTACAATGTCGCTATCTTGCGCGACACCACCAGATAGGACAATTTGCATGCCACTGCTATTAACCAGTCTGGCGGTCACCTCTAAATTAGGACCCGTCAGGGCTCCGTCTCTGCTGATATCTGTATAGATTAATGTGCGACAGCCCATGGCGAGAAGCTCTTGCACAAAATCATCCAGGTTCATTTCTGTTACGGTAGTCCAGCCTTGCACAGCAATCTTGTCGCCTTGACAATCGGCCCCAATGGCGATGCGATTTCCATAAATAGTGAGCGCTTCTCTGGTGAATTGCGGATCCGTGATCGCTGCCGTTCCAATCACGCAGCGCCATACACCGGAGCTGAATCGTGCATCTAATGCTTCCATGCTCCGTAAGCCGCCACCAGTTTGCACTTTTAACTCAGTTTCTTCACAAATCCGTCTAATGATGGCAAGATTTTCAGAACCACCACTCCGAGCTGCGTTGAGGTCAACAACATGTAGGTACTCCGCACCTTCCGCGGCAAATATGCGGGCTTGTTCAAGTGGATCTTCTGAATATACGGTTTGTGTGTCGTAATCGCCTTGAAACAACCTAACACAACGTCCGTCTAGTAAATCAATTGCTGGAAAAATTTGCATCTAATGCTCCTTGCCAGTTAGTCATGCGTTCGCTAAATGTGAAATTTATAGTAAGCCTTTGGTTGAGGGTAGGCGATCTGCTTTAGCAGGATTAATCGCGCTGGCTTTGGAAAGCGCAACAGCTAAGCCTTTAAACATCGCCTCAATCTTGTGATGTGTATTCTCACCGTAGGGGACGGAAACATGCAGGGTAATCTGTGCGTTCTGGGCAAAAGCGCGCATGAACTCTTGCACCGTTTCTGTCTCAAAAGTGCCCAATTGTTCGGCTGGAAAACTCGCATCATAGTGTAAGTATGGGCGTCCCGAAAGATCGACGCTAACCACCGCCAAGGCTTCGTCCATTGGTATGGATGCTTGACCGTAACGCTCAATCCCCAGCTTATCGCGCAAGGCTTGAAAGAATGCTTGACCCAGAACTATGCCCGTATCTTCTACCGTATGATGACAGTCAATCTCCAAGTCACCCACACAGCGAACAAATAAGTCCATGCCACTGTGTTTGGCTAATTGATCGAGCATGTGATCAAAAAACGGTTCACCGGTTTTGACGTCATGTAGACCACTTCCATCAATTTTCAACTGCACTTCAATACGTGTCTCTTTGGTGTGACGACTAACTGTCGCGAATCTTTGGCTATTCATTTTGGCCTCCCATGCTTTGCTCTATCTATTATAACGTTTTTACACATTTAAAGTTTGGCAAAAACATCAAGAAACAAAGCCATTTCCTCATCCGTCCCAATCGTCACCCGTACATGGTCTTCTAAACCGACTTGTTTGAAATAGCGAACGAGTATTCCTTGGGCTTTTAGCTGTTCATAAACATCTTTGCCACTCAAATGAGGATGCTTCAGCCATAAAAAATTGGCGGCTGAAGGTGTTACGGCAGCCCCAAGTTTTTCTAAAGCGCTGCGTGTAAGTTCGCGAGTCCTTACAATTTTGGCGCAGGATTCAGCAAAGTAATGACTATCTGCTAAGCTTGCCATGCCTAGCGTTTCGGCTAGTCGGTCTACCGTGTAGGAGTTAATGTTGTCGCGCACGATTTCTAGGCCTTGGATGAGGTTCTTTTTGCCAAGCGCATAACCTAACCTTATACCTGCCAGAGCCCGTGATTTAGAAAAGGTTTGTACAACGAGCAAATTGTCGTAATCAGGGAGTAAACTGGCCGACGACTCAGCCGCAAAATCTACATAGGCCTCGTCAACGATCACCAAGCGCTGCCTGTCTTGCTCAAGCAAAGTTCGAATAGCATCGTTGTCTAGATACAAGCCAGTAGGCGCATTAGGATTCGCTAGGATAACCGCACGCGAGGGGCGCTGGTACATTGAAACATCTACCGAATAATCCTCCTGGAGGCCAATCTTTTCCAACGGAACAGCGAAAAAGTCTGCGTATACGGGATAAAAAGAATAACCTAGCGCGGGTGTCAATACAGCAGCATTTTCGTCAGTCGTGTGGTCTTCAAAAAAAGCTTGAAAACAAAAGGCTAGCACCTCATCCGAACCATTCCCCACAAAAACTTCATCAGCACTAAGCATGTATTGTTCTGCCAAAGCGCTACGCAGTTTCATTTGATTAGGGTCGGGATAAAGTCTTAAGGAAGCTATATCAAAATTGCGCAAAGCAGTGCTGACAGCCGGCGAAGGCGGATAGGGTGACTCGTTGGTATTCAGTTTGATATACGCCCTATCTTGCGGTTGTTCGCCGGGAACGTAAGGGGTAGAAGACTGTAGTTTGTGTTTCCAGAAGGCTGAGTTCATGACATGCCCTCCTCGCCTAGTCGAATAGCGACTGCGGCAGCGTGGCAGTCTAGACCTTCTGATTTTGCCAGCCGAATGATATGTGCGCCATCTTCTTCCAAGGCTTCCTGACTATAACGGATCAAGGACATTTTTTTCATAAAATCGCCTGTGTTCAAGGGGGAGAAAAAGCGTGCTGAGCCAGATGTTGGCAAAACGTGATTCGCCCCAGCCCAATAATCGCCTAAAGGCTCGGGGCTGTAATAGCCTAAAAAAACCGCACCTGCATCGGTGACGCGGGGCAATAGGGCATCAACCTGCTCATCTGAAACGCAAAGCTCAAGGTGCTCTGGCGCTATCGTATTGCTTAGTTCAACAGCTGTCATTAAATCAGGTACAAGTACAATCGCGGCAAAGTCTTTCAAGGATGACTCAAGTATCTCGTGTCTAGAAGACAGTGAAACTAATCTGGCAATTTCTTCTTGCACTGCTTCGGCAAGCTGCATGTTGTCTGTGAGTAAAATCGCAGAAGCAAGGACGTCGTGCTCGGCTTGGCTAAGCAAATCCCGCGCTACAAAACGTGGATCAGCAAAGGTATCAGCAATCACTAAAATCTCCGAAGGACCTGCAAACATGTCGATGTCTACTTGACCAAATACGAGTCTCTTGGCTGTATTTACGTAGATATTGCCGGGCCCACAAATCTTATCGACTTGTGGAATCGGATACACGCCATAGGCCATCGCGGCTATCGCTTGCGCACCGCCTACTTTGAAGATGCGATGGACGCCTGCGAGCTTAGCGGCCACAAGAATCGCCGGGTTTACCTCCCCAGCTGCATTCGGTGGGGTACACATGATAATTTCTTTAACTCCAGCCGCTTGAGCAGGAATCGCATTCATGAGGACTGAGGATGGCAAAGGTGTCTTTCCTCCAGTACCTCCCGGTACGTAGATGCCCACAGTCTGTAACGGACGACGTAGCAAAGCTAAGCTTCTCCCCTTCGATCCCGAAACGGTTAAATCTTGTTCTTGATCCATCTGTTTCTTATGGAAAAGATAAATGTTCTCTGCAGCAAGTTTTAGTGCTTTTCTAAGTTCGGGATCAAGTGTTTGTTCAGCAGTACTGATTTCTTCTTGAGTAACTTCAATACTCGATTCAGTCAGTTCTGCTCCATCGAAATGTTTAGTGTAACGTAAGAGTGCAGAACATGCGTTATCTTTGACATCTTGTAAAATATCTTCAACAGCTTTGACAACAGCTGGGAGAGCCATTTTATTTCGACTGTCTAGCTTGTTTTTTAATTCCTTGTTTTC
Source organism: uncultured Oscillospiraceae bacterium (assembly GCA_964574395.1). Taxonomy (GTDB): domain Bacteria; phylum Bacillota; class Clostridia; order Saccharofermentanales; family Fastidiosipilaceae; genus JAXGQD01. The sequence goes on from CAZNNL010000012.1 coordinate 37,995, forward strand.
ATTGTCATCATATTTGTAAACTGAAATGTAGTTATTCATGCTTTTTCTTTCTCTAGGTCTTCTTTACAAATTAAACATTTTTGTTTGCTAGTTCTTTTCTCACTGCTTCGACAAGGGGTTTGATGCGCTGCGCTTGCATGTTCATACTCACACGGTTAACGATTAGTCTAGCCGAGACAGGAATAATTGTTTCATAAACGCAAAGTCCATTTTCAACCAAAGTTCTACCACTTTCAACGATATCTACGATGATATCAGCTAAACCAGTAAGCGGGGCCAGTTCTACCGAACCGTGCAATTTAATTATCTCCACAGATTCGCGACAAATATCATAGAAATAGCTGCGCGTAATATGTGGATATTTCGTGCCAACACGCTTATGTGGGATGGTTCTCCAGCTATCCGCTTGCATTTCTGGTCCACAGATGGCTAGCTGGCAAGCGCCAAAACCTAGGTCTGCGACTTCATAGAGATTGCGATTTTCTTCCATGATTGTGTCTTTTCCAACAACTCCGATATCGGCGGCTCCGTATTCGACGTAGGTGGGTACGTCGCTCGGTTTTGCCAAAATGAAACGCAAAGCCTGACGCTCATCTTCAAGAATCAGTTTTCTGCCTGGGTTTTGGATGGCTGAACAATCTAAGCCGCACGCTTCGAAAAGCGCACAAGCTTCGTCTGCTAGACGGCCTTTAGCTAAGGCTAGTGTTAAGGTTTTCATGCGTCGCCCTCCACCATTTCTAAAGTTTTACTGTAGCGGACTTCTCCTTGCGCATCGATATAGGCGCTGCCGTAAACGGAACGTTGCTTGGCGAGGAGTTCTAGTGCTTCAGCTGACTGGGCCTCACACAGTTCCGTGGCAAAACCTTGCTGTCTAAGTGCGGCAGCCCGTTCCCACAAGTCTGTGCGTTTTCCTTCTGCAGCGGCCAAGACGACCGTCTTTGTGTCATTAGTAAACACTTTACCCTGTCTACGCAAAGCCATTTGGGCCAAATCGACACCGATTGAAAAGCCGGTTGCTTTGAAGCTTTTGCCAAACGCTTCTGCTGCACGATCGTAGCGTCCACCACTAAATAACGCGAAGCCTAAATCGTAAGTAAAACCTTTGAAAGTCAAGCCGGTATAGTAATTCATGCTTTGTAGCAAACTAAGGTCAACAGATAGATAGTCTGCGTAACCCCAGTCCGCCAAGCAATCTAAGACGTTCAAAAGCGCGGTCAATTCAGCTTTCGCAGTTGGAGGCAAAGGACGCTCCTTGAGCTGATTTAACTCCGTTTCTGATAAAGGTTGATCGAAATACTCAAGCAAAATCGCAGATTGTTCTTTGTCCAGACCTAGTTCTTTCGTCATTGCTTCTACGGCAAAAATATTTCTCGTATCCAGTAATTTCGATAATGCTTCTTGTGCTTCCTCTTCCAAATTCCAAGCCTCGAACAACGCTTTTGTAAAACCAACTTGTCCAATCGAAATTTGAAGATCTTTTATGCCTATCGCCTGTGCTGCCATGATGGCCAAAGCAATAATTTCTGCGTCAGCTTGGGGGCCCTCCACGCCAAGCAATTCAACGCCTGCCTGTGTAAACGCCCGTTGCCTACCACCACCGCCTTCATTAAAGCGGTACATATTTTGGATGTAGGATAATCGTAAAGGAAAAGCATCGTCTGTAAATTTGGTTGCTGCCATGCGCAGAGCTGGAATCGTACCATCAAAACGTAGCGCCAAGACACGTGATTGTTCGTCTGAAAGCTTAAATAAGGCTTCTTGTGGAGCAAGCGAACCGACGGCATAGACATCGTAGAACTCCAAGCCAGGTGTAGAAATCTCCTGATACGCCATCGAAGCAAAAAGCCTGCGCAAGTCTTCTTCAATGCAACGTTTCTCTGCTGTAGTTTCCGGTAGTAAGTCATTCATCCCTACCGGAGTATAATATTGCCATTTATCCATGCTATTGCCTTCCTTCATTCTGTCTCTTTGGTATTGTAACGCATATCTAGCTTGATTCGCTTTGTGTGCTTATTACTTCGATTATTGCTTCACTGCTTTATCTAGATAAAGCAGTGAAGTGATTATGCCAATCTGGTTTAGCTTTGTCAACAGTCATTTTGACAAAACGATGAGAAATTCGCTGCAGGTATTAATTGAAGCATTTTGAATTTGGCAAAAAAGCAAGTTGTGCGCTGAACCGTGGCTGAAAACAGTAAAAAATCGTCAAAAATGCAGCCTGTACGCTCTTATCGGGCCCTTTTTCTGAAAAAGTCTCTAATTTCGGCATACAACTTGTTTTTTTGACAATTTTTTCGCCATTATTAGTGGAATAGACGTACAAGTTGTTTTTTTGCCAATATTCATAACGACTAAAAATCGACTATTTATGATAGGTCTCACCCTTAGCAATTTTGAAGGAACGGAAAAGTTGTTCAAGAATCATGATGCGGGCCATTTGGTGTGGGAAAGTCATTTTCCCCATGGATAGGCGAAAATTTGCACGCGCTAAAACAACGTCAGAGTAGCCATTGGAACCTGCAATTGCGAAGACAATTTTGGCCCCTCCCAACTCAAACCACTGCGTTAGCTTCCGCGATAATTCTACGGAATCCAAGATTTCACCTGCCAGGTCGAGCGCAACAAGAAAATCTTGAGGGGCAAGTTTTTTCAGCATGCTTTCAGCTTCTTGTTCCAATTGCTTGGACAAGGGCAAACGCTCTGAAGCTTCGGCCAATTCTATAATTTCTAATTCCGTAAAACGAGATAAGCGTTTGGCATACTCTTTTTGCGCATCGCGTAGCCAAGCTTCTTGCAGTTTTCCTATTGTGATCAAGCGGATTTTCATAAGTAAACCAAGGGACCGGGTTCGTGACGAGGCGCGAGACGTAGGCGAAGGTCTTTTCCTACGTGGATGTTTTTTGCCAATAACATTTGTTGAACCGTAAGGTCAGCCAAAGACGGCATATTATTCTCAGCGGAGAGATGCGAAAGGATAAATTCTTCACTTCCCAGGGCAAGCAATTCAGCAATGACTGCAGCAGCATCTTCGTTGGATAGATGTCCGAATTCACCTGCAATTCGTTGTTTGAGCGGCCAGGGATAGGGACCAGCCCAGAGCATGTTCTCGTCGTAATTAGATTCCACATAAACCATATTGCTTCCGGAAACGGCCGAAATCAATTCAGGGGTAACAACACCTAAATCCGTAAATACGGAGATGCTAGTCTTACCATCGTTTACACGAAATCCAAGTGGTTCGGCTGCGTCATGTGGTGTGGCAAAAGCCTGCACCTCCACATCCGCGATTTGAATTTGGTCTCCACTTTCAATTAAACGGACGTCGTGCGTGTAGGCAGTGGGAACGCGCGAAGACCATTCGCGGTAAGTGCCAGCAGACATATAGATGGGTAAATGAAAATGTCTAGCTAAAACCTCTAAACCACAGACGTGATCGCTGTGTTCATGTGTGATAAGAATTGCGGTAAGGTCGTTTGCAGAAACATCGAATGTGGCTAGGCCTGCTTTGATGCGTTTTGCTGATATACCACAGTCAATCAGAATTTTTGTACTCGCACTCTGATAATAAATAGAATTACCGCTACTGCCAGACGCAAGGCTACAGCTTGCTGCCTCGGCGTGTAGAAAAGAGTTTTGTATCATGCTGGCTTATGCTTTCCAGATTTCTGCACCTAATGCGCTTAGTTTGGCTTCGATATTCTCGTAGCCACGCTCAATAATCTGCGCATCTTGAATTTCAGTTTCACCTTCAGAAATCAAACCAGCAATAACCATAGCTGCACCAGCGCGTAAATCTCTGGCACGTAGTTTTGTTCCGCTTAATTCTGTAGGACCAACAATCATTGTATAGTTTCCTTGAACAGAAATGTTTGCACCCATCAATACAAGATCATCAACGTATTGGAAGCGTGTCTCCCAGACATTTTCGTGCATACGTGAACTACCATTAGCTGTAGTTAATAAAACTGTTGTTTGTGGTTGCATGTCGGTAGGGAAGCCAGGATATGGCATAGTCTTAAAATTGGCCGGCTCCAAGACTTGATTCTCATCCGTCCAAACACGACAGTAATCATCGCCAATTTCAGTATAAACACCCATCTCTTCAAGTTTCACCGTGAGTGATTCCATATGTTTGGGAATAATATTTCTGACTGTTACGTCACCACGCGTCGCGGCTGCAGCTATCATATAGGTACCTGCTTCAATTTGATCCGGAATGACAGAGTAATAAACACCACCAGGTAATTTACTTACACCGCGAACGCGAATCACGTCTGTACCTGCTCCGGTTATTTTAGCCCCCATGGTATTAAGAAAGTTTGCCACATCAACGATGTGAGGTTCTTTGGCTGCATTTTCTATAATGGTTGTTCCTTCAGCTTTGGTAGCGGCTAAAATGAGATTAATCGTTGCACCTACGGAAACTATGTCCAGGAAGATACGACTACCCTTTAAGGTATCCTTTACGGTTAAGTGGATATCACCACGTCCGGATTCGACCCTTGCTCCTAGTGCTTCGAAACCTTTGACGTGCTGGTCAATCGGCCTTGTCCCCAAATTGCACCCACCAGGAAGGCTCATCTTCACTTCGCCTAATTTGCCAAGCAAAGCCCCTAACAAATAGTACGACGCACGAATATCACGTGTTTTTTCTGAGCAGCTCTCACGATACGAAACACCCGTAGGATCTATCCGCATCTTATTATCTTCTAATATATCGATGCGTGCCCCAAAATCGCGGCAAATATCAACTAAAATCATTACGTCTGCTATGTGCGGCACATTCTCTAAAACGCATGGCCCATCAATGAGCATTGATGCTGCAACAACCCCTAAGGCTGCGTTCTTAGAGCCACTTATATCTACTGAGCCCTTAAGGCGTTTTTTTCCATGAATAATAAAACTAGACAAGCTTTGTCCTCCTGGTATTGGCAGTTATTTTTTATCCGCAGTCACTTGTTGCGGTCGATTCGTCTTCTTCACAGTTGTATTACGAGAACCGCGTTCAATCGTAGAACTTTTGCTAGGTTCTTCATTTTGCTTATTCTCGTCACCCTCGTTGGCAAAACGGGTAATTAGCTTCTGCAACTTATCATCCGTTAGGTCGCGCAATGAATCTATCGCCTCCCCATGATCATTAAGTTGAGAAACAAGTTCTTTAGCAGCAGCGACACGCAGTTCAGAATGCAAAGTTACATTTGAAAGCACATCAGTCAAAGTATCACAATAGACTTTGGAAGCTAAGGGAATCATGACCGTAAAACTCGATCCCTGACCCAAAGCACTTTGGACAGAAATCTGCCCCATATGCATGCTGACAAGTTCCTGCGCTATTGCTAAGCCTAAGCCCGTGCCACCATACATCCTAGAGCCCGTCATGTCAACTCGATAGAAGCGATTAAAGATTTGTCCTAAATGCTTCTCTTCAATGCCATGGCCAGAATCCGTGACCTTTACATAAACTGAATCAAGCACTCGACCAACATAAATCTTGATAGTGCCTTTCGTGTCTGTATATTTAATAGCGTTGCTAATAAGATTGCTGACAATTCTTTCCAGAGAAGAACGATCGCCAAACACGGCTGGAAGTTTAGACATTTCCATAAAGCTCATACGTTGTTGTTTTTCTTTTGCTTGAACATGCATGCGATCGACGGTTTGTTTAACCAAGAAACTAAAATCAAGCGGCTCCATGCGGTTCTGCAGCTTTCTGGAGTCAATACTCGATAAAAGCAGCAAGTCAGCAACTAGACCTTCCATACGAATTGCATCGTCATGAATACGAACGAGGTCCTTACGGACACCATCTTTTTGTTTTTCGTCCAAGCCCCAATCCAGCAGCGATTCCGAATAGGTAGTGATGGTCGTCAAAGGTGTCTTTAGCTCATGAGAAACGTTAGCCACAAATTCCTTGCGCTGCTTCTCCTGTAACTCTTGGTCAGTTATATCTTGCAAAAGCACAATATGACCAGTTTGTTGTTGCAGATCAATACGACTCTGTTTAACAACAATCCTTAAAACCTTTTCACCATGATGCCATAATGCTGAAGTCAGACCTTTACTTAAAATAAAACGCGCTTTTAAGCCATTATCTTCACCATATTTTGTTAAGAAGTCTTCTAAGGTTTGTGGCAAAACGCTCGCCGACAAAAGCGTATGCGCCGCTTTATTAGACAAAGTAAGGCGCCTGTCTATGCCGAAAGCCAAAACACCCAAATCCAGCTCCTCAAAAATAGCCTCCATACTCACGTCTTCGGCTTCAAGCTTTGTTTTAAGATTCTGAGACTGCTGGTTTTGACCTTCTTTATACCTTTTATAGAAAAGGGAAAAAAGAATAAAAGAAAGAATCAATCCACATGCTAAACCAATAAAAAGCATTCCCAGTTGATTAATGTTTGGATCTCCGCTCGTTAATAAAATATTCACCGACACCTCAGTTAGATTGTGATTTTTCGAAGTAGTAGCCCACTCCACGTTTTGTCATGATATAGCGATATTCGTCCTGGTCTGGTTCAAGCTTTTCACGTGTCCTTCTTACAGTAACATCGACTGTACGAACATCACCGAAATACTCGTAACCCCAAACTTTCTCTAATAAAGCCTCACGCGAAAATACTTGGCCAGCATGCTGTGACAAAAAGCGTACGAGCTCAAACTCCCGTAAAGTTAAGTTTATATTTTCTCCATTGCGTCTTACTTCATAAGCAACAAGATCAATTTCCAAGTCACCAAAATGCAGCACTTTTTGTGTGCTGTCCGGTTCTGCCTCTGCCAAATTGACGCGACGAAGCTGAGCTTTCACACGCGCCAATACTTCACGCACGCTAAAGGGCTTAGTAATGTAGTCATCAGCACCAAGCTCTAAGCCAACAACCTTATCAATTTCTTCGGACTTAGCGGTTAGCATTAAGATGGGAACCGAAGTGCTTTGACGCAGTTTGCGGCACACGTCAAATCCATCAAGTTTCGGAAGCATACAGTCGAGTAGTACCAAATCTGGATGTTCAGATTGAGCTTTTTCCAAGGCCTCTAGACCGTCAAAAGCGCAGATAACAGAATACCCATCCCTCTCCAGATTATCCTTCAAAATATCAACGATATTCTGTTCATCATCTACTACAAGAATTTTCGCACCCATATGCTCCTCCGTACTGTCGATATGGACTAAACCACATTATATCGACTAATTCTATCACAGATAGCACAATATATGTAGGTACTAATTATTGTAGCTATACACTCTATGCTCTTAAATTGTCAGTATTTTATAAAAAAAGCTGACGGCTTTGAACCATCAGCTTTTATAAAAATCCGGCAGAGACCTATCTTCCCGGGCCGTCTCCAGCCAAGTATTGTCG
>CAZNNL010000013.1:0-4100 GCA_964574395.1 uncultured Oscillospiraceae bacterium
GGTCTCAAAATTTAGTCAGTCTTAATTGCTTCTATCGCTGAAAGCTTAGTTGCTCTTTTAGCTGGGAAATAACCGGCAATCAATCCGATAACGCCGCTGAATAAAACAGCAAGTCCAATCAGCCAAATGGGTATGTACGAAATTTCAGGCGGTGGACCATCGGACACGCCCATCATGCCACCAGCCATTTGTGGACCTAAAACTGAATTGATGAGCCGAGAAATAATCATACTTAATCCTACCCCTAGGGCACCACCAATGGCACCAATCATAATGGCTTCAGTCAGGAAGATTTTTCTGATATTAGCAATGGATGCACCAATGACTTTCATAACACCGATTTCTCTGGTGCGTTCATAGATACTCATGACCATGGTATTCGTGATGCCAATTGCTGCGACTAGTAGAGCTACAGAGCCAATACCAGCAAGTACAGCCTGGATGGTGGCCATTTGCTTGTTCATCTCGTTGACCATGTCCATCATGGAATTACCATAATAGCCCATACTTTCTATCGTGGCTTTGACATCAGCAACTTTAGATACGTCTGCTACTTTGACCCTTATTTCACTGTATTTATCTTTTTTCTTCTTCGTTTGATCATTTGCTTGGTTATTGTTTTGAGCCATTTGGGTGTTTTGTTCCTGATTGATGCGCTCCTGCTCTTTGTTAAGATAGATAACGTCATCCATAAGCATGTAAACAGAACTTTCCCATCCCGTGTTTTGATACAAGCCGACGGGGCTTAACCTGAAGGATTTAACTATCTTTTCTCTGCCTGTAGTACTATCCCAGGTTTTAAACTCTAGATTCATTCTTTGCTTTAAAAAATCCATTTCGACCGGAACGCCAGTACTGCCCCAGGAATTGGGTCCCATAGGTTCCATTAAAAACATACCCATATTGGAAGGTAAATAGACTTGCGGTCTTGTTTTACTTTTATGCGTAGGCGCTGCTCCCTCGACTGCTTGAATGTCAAATGACTCAAAGAACGAGGCATTTACTCCGACAAATTGAGGCCAAAAGATATACTTTCCAAACTTCATTTCGCTGCCAAACTGAGCTCTAATGAGTGGCTCAGCAGCTACAACACCTGGAATTTCGCGCATGCTGCTAACTGCCTGGTCATCTAAGTATGCAGTTTGCGTTGGTCCTGATTTATCAGAAGATGCTGAAGTCGGCATGGTTCCGAACATAGAAGCACTGTTAACGTTAATGGTAGTCAAAGACCCCATACGTTCCATACTTTGCATAGTTTGACGATTTAAACCAAGCCCCAGCGAAATCATAACAATAATGGAGGTCGTACCAATTAAGACACCCAAAAGTGTAAGACTAGTTCTGAGTTTTCTGCGCCAAAGATTGCGCACACTCATGCTGAGTAGGTCTCTGTTATTCATCGATCGTTAAATCCTTCTCAAGCTTTTTAGCTTTTCTTCTGCGGAGAATAGCAGTTGTAATGATGATTAACAAAAGCGCACCTGCACCTGCCCAAACTAAGGGGTTCATGTAGAAAGGTTGAGCGTTAGCTTGTGGATCACCGTTAAAGTTAGGATCGTAGCCTGGCATAGTGCTTGGATCGAATTCTGGCATCCCCATTACTTGAACGGTAAATGGTTTTTCAATTATATGCTTCTCACCAGTTGAATCTTCAAAGCTGATTTTTATAGAACCATCAATTGCGCCTTCTTGTTCTGGGGTAAGGCTCGTACTAAACATACTCGAGGCACCACTGGCAAAATTACCCACGAAAGAGCGCGCAGGATCAGCCTTCATTGGACCGACATATTCAATCATGAGGTTCGTAAGATTATCTTTGCCGACGTTATAAACGCTATAGTCAAGATTGATTGGTTGTCCGACAGTAGAACCATCAGGTACTTTCACTTCATCCGCTTCGATTTTCGCTTCCTGAACAACAGGGATACCGATTACTTCATTGGCTTCCAGTTGATTTCCGTCTACGTCTTCATATTCAAATTTGACGAGTAAGGTGTAGTTTTTTGATTGTACAGTAGGTCCAACCGCAAAAGTGATAGTCTTTTCTGCGGTTTGTTCCGCGTCTATTTTAGAAATATAGAAAGTATTTGAACTGTTGACTGGTGTAAAAATGTTTAACGCAGAATTTGAAGAATCTGCCGAACCTGCTCCACCCGAAGTCGAGGGTGCCGGTATGTCCGTAGATAATAGTATTTTAATGTTGCGACAGGATTTGTCCTGATTCGTATTAAAGAAGGTCATATTCAAAGTAAATTCTTGACCTGCCTTAGCCATTTTGGGATCAATACTATATTTAGTTATGATGAGCTTCGGCTTGTTTTTCATAGCGTTAGAACCAGAACCTGTACCAGACGAAAAATCTCCGCCTGACGAGAAATAGCCTCCTCCGCCTAAGTCTGAGGGTGTAGGTGAAATACTAGGTTCTGGCATAGCAGCTTTAAGTTGTATAGTGCTACGCATTTCATAGCCAGTGATCAAGGGGCAGCCAACTGGGTCGTTACCACTGGGTTGAGGTGCAAAACGCATAATCAAGGGAATGGTTGTTGATAAATCGCTTACATCTGGCTTGGTTATGAGTTTGAAAACTATTGCTTTTTCTTCTAAATCACGAAAACTCTCTTTTTTGCTAAGCGACTCGGGAATAAATTTTTGTTTTTCTTCCGGCATTGCTTTTTCGGGTGGCGCTGTGAATTGCGGATCCAAAGTAAAAGCAGATTTATCGTCTAGCTTAAGTTCAATGAACATATCCTTGATGTTCTTATCCAACAGATTCTTAACCCGTATCTTTAGTTCAAATGCTTCGCCCGGCATGTAAACTTTATTAAGATCAGTTTCGATATCTAAATTCAAGACTGGACCATTAAAAGTCGCTTGAGTTGGAGTTGGTATAGGTACAGACGTTGGAACTGCAGTTGGCTGAGTTGTGGGTGTCGGAGCCGCAGTTGTTTGACTTGTAGCTACAGGAGTTGGTGTGGTTACAGTTATCGGCACAGTTGTCGTTTCAGTTGCAGGCGCAGTTGTCACTTCAGGTGTCGTTTCCGGACTTGTAACAACTGGATCTGGAGTCACAACAGGATCAGCAGCACGCAACATGCTGAGCGGTGATAGTGAAAAAATTATTGCAGCTGTGCAGAGTAAAACTAGGGCTTTTTTCATGATTGACCTCTTTCAATGGGAGTATTTATTGCTTCCTTCTTCTCTTCAGTAGTTATTTCATTGGTAGTGTGTGTAGCATTTGTTTCAGAATTAGAGTGTTCTTCTTCAGTTTCCTTTTCTGTTGCGGTAACTTTAGAATCTTTAAACGTAAAATCTTCTTCGCTAAAGCCAGGCCGATTTCCTGTGTGAACGATACGATCTAGTTTTCCGTCGCGCATGTGGAAAGTGCGATCAGCGTAAGGTGTAATTTCTTCATCATGGGTGACAATAATTAAGGTTTGGTTATGCTTCTCAGCTAATTCCGTGATTACTTGCATAACTTCGATACTGGTTTTAGTGTCTAAGTTTCCCGTAGGTTCGTCAGCGAAAATAATTTTGGGATTACCAACAAATGCTCTGGCAATCGAGACACGTTGCTGCTGTCCGCCTGATAGCTCCTTCGGTCTATGATTCAATCTATCGCCAAGGCCTACTTGGGTGAGCATGTCTTTTGCCATTTTATTGCGAACTCTCTTTGGAATCCCTTTAAAAGTCAGACCTAAAGCAACATTTTCCCATGCATTTAGTGTAGGTATGAGGTTATAAGACTGAAAGACGAAGCCGATATTAAGGCTTCTGAATGCCGTGAGTTTATCTTCGCTTAGCTTTTCCAGATGGATTCCGCTAAAAATAATTTCACCTTTTGTAGGGGGTTCTAAACCAGCTAACATATTGAGCAATGTAGATTTTCCAGAACCAGAAGCTCCAAGAACGCAAACACGTTCGCCTTTGGCGATGTCCATGCTAACGCCGTCTAGGGCGCGTATTTTTTCATCACCCATGACATAGATTTTATATAGATTTCTGGTCGATATATATGCCTTCAAACAGTACTCCATTCTTATCTGAAATTCTTAATGCATGCCAAGCATAACAAAATAAGATAGTCAGCTTATGACAAGTTG
>CAZNNL010000013.1:4200-8383 GCA_964574395.1 uncultured Oscillospiraceae bacterium
ACAAGTTGATTATATTTTAACGAATCCAGTATGGGAAATATTAAGAAACGCTTAATTCTTTGACCCAAATCGCTCATAAAACGCTGTTGCGAACGCGATAGTTTCGTCTTTTAGAATAGCCTCTCGTAGTTGACGCATGAGTTCCGATAGAAAATGCAAATTGTGAATGGACGTCAAGCGAAGACCAAACATTTCTCCAGCCTTAATCAAATGACGCACATACGCCCTACTGTAATTTTGGCAAGCATAACATGTGCAACCTTCTTCTATCGGTCCGAAATCTTCGGCATATTTACGATCACGAATGATCTTTCTACCTTCAAAGGTCATTACACTACCATTTCTTCCCATGCGTGTTGGCAAAACGCAGTCAAACATATCGACACCACGCAACACGGCTTCCAGAATATAGCCTGGAGTACCCACTCCCATCAAATAGCGCGGCTTGTCTTCAGGCATGTATGGTCTAATCGCATCAAGCATAGCATCCATGTCCTCAGCAGGTTCACCAACACTTAGTCCACCTATACCAAAACCTGGTAAGTCAAAAGCGGTGATTTCTTTGACGCTTTGAACACGTAGATCTGCATACGTTCCACCTTGAACTATTCCAAACAAGGCTTGATCTGTCTGTCTTTCATGTGCTTTTATACAACGCTCCAACCAACGCGTAGTTCTTTCCAAAGAATCTTTTACATACTCATGTTCTGCAGGATAGGGCGTGCATTCATCAAAAGCCATGATAATATCAGCGCCTAAAGCGTTTTGTATCTGGATAGACTTTTCTGGACTAAGCATATGTCTGGAGCCATCTATGTGAGATTTAAACTCAACCCCTTCTTCTGTGATGTGCCTTCTGTCACTTAAACTAAATACTTGAAAGCCACCACTATCAGTAAGGATTGGACCATCCCAACGCATAAACTTGTGTAGTCCGCCAGCGTCTTTGACAATGCCTTCACCTGGACGCATCCATAAATGGTAGGTATTCGAAAGCACAACACCTGCTCCTAAAGCGTGGAGTTCTTCGGGTGAAATGCCTTTAACAGTTGCTTGCGTGCCGACAGGCATAAATGTCGGTGTCTCAACAACACCGTGTGGAGTCACGAGTCTACCAGCTCTTGCGCCACTGTGTTTACAGACGTGGACGGCTTCATAATATACAGGATACTTCTGCTTCATCTATGGTCTCCCTAATTCATCGCCATCTATTGTAAGACTGGCACACTCATTTTTCTCAACAAACATCGCATCGCCAAAGCTAAAGAAACGGAATTTTTCCTCTACGGCGTATGCATATGCGCGCATAGTTTCTTCATATCCGGCAAAGGCAGCCACCAACATGATCAAACTCGATTCAGGCAAATGAAAATTTGTTATCAAAGCGTCTATACATTTAAACGTATAACCTGGATAAATGAATATCTTAGTCCAAGCTGTGGTTGCTTCGAGATGTCCGCTTTCGTCAGCTACACTTTCTAATACACGACAGGATGTTGTGCCAACGGCTATGATGCGGCCGCCATTGCTTTTGCAAGTATTAATTAAATTGGCGTTATCTGCGCTTAATTCAAAATATTCTTCATGCATTGGATGGTCTTCCACATTTGCTTCTTTGACAGGTCTGAACGTTCCAAGGCCAACATGCAAGGTTAGATTGGCAATATGAACACCTAGGTCTTTTATTCTTTGTAAAAGTTCATCCGTAAAATGTAGTCCTGCCGTGGGTGCTGCTGCAGATCCGTCAAATTTTGCATAGACAGTTTGATATCTGCTTGGGTCTTCTAATTTTTCATGGATGTATGGTGGCAAAGGCATCTGACCTGCCTCGTCCAACAGATTTTCCCATACCCCATCATAGGAAAAATACACGCGTCTTTCACCATCGGGCAGTTTATCTTCCACAGTAGCGACTAAGCGCCCGTCCAAGAACTCAACTTTTGTTCCTACCTTTACACGTTTACCAGGTTTAACAAGCGCTCTCCACTCTTTGAGCGCAAGGCGTTGAAGTAGTAGAATCTCGACAACACCACCCGTATCTTGTTTTGCACCTATCAAGCGCGCTGGTATCACTTTCGTATTGTTAAGTACCAAACAATCGCCTGCTTTCAGCAGATTTGGCAACTGATGAAAATGCATTGCCTCGATGTTTTTGCCTTGCAAATGAAGCAGCCTTGAACTGCTTCTTTCACTTAAAGGATGCTGAGCGATAAGATGTTCAGGCAGATTGTAATAGAAAGCTGATGTTTTCATTAAGTCTCGTTTCGTTGGTGGCGGTGTTTTGCCATACTAATAGTAATCTTTATGACCGAATCATGATTATAGTTGAGCTTTGGATTGACTGCAATCCGCTCGGGCGGTAGGATTAAGTATATTTATTACGCTTGATTGATGAGGTTACTGTAATGAAAAAGACAATTTTTTCTGGCTCTGGTGTAGCGATTGTTACCCCTTTTAAGGATGATATCAAACCACAAGTTGATTATGATAAATTTGCTGAGCTTATCGAGTGGCAGATTGCTTCTGGCACCGACGCCATTATTTTAACTGGCACGACTGGCGAAGCTTCTACCATGCCAGACGCAGAGCACATTGAAGTTATTGCAAAAGGTGTGGAAATCATCAATAAGCGTGTTCCAGCAATCGCTGGGGTTGGTAGTAACGATACGGTCCATGCGATTAACTTAGCTATCGAGGCTGAACGCACAGGTGCCGATGCGCTTTTGTGTGTTACGCCTTACTACAACAAAGCGTCGCAAGAAGGCTTGTATCAGCATTTTGCCGCTACTGCCAATGCCGTGAGTCTGCCAATCATTCTCTATAACGTGCCTTCACGGACTAATTGCAACATTGCTCCATCGACATATCAGCGCTTAGCTGCATTTGACAATATCGTTGCTTCTAAAGAATGTAATTTTGCACAACTTGCGGAATGCATGGATTTGTGTGGTGAAGATTTAGACTTTTATAGCGGTGAAGATGGTTTAATTCTTCCCCTAATGGCAATGGGTGGCAAAGGTGTTATCTCTGTTTTAGCTAATATTGTGCCTCAACGTATTGCCAAACTAACGCACGATTTCCTTGGCGGACACCTCAGCGAAGCTGCTTCGCAACAAATCGCCTTGAGTAAGCTTATTAAAGCAATGTTCTGTGACGTCAACCCCATTCCTGTAAAAGCTGCTTTGGACATGATGGGCAAAGCTGTTGGACCCTGTCGCTTGCCGCTCTGTAACCCTTCTGAGTCAAACCTGGAATTTATTAGAAAGACCCTCAAAGAAGAAGGTCTGATTTAATAAGTGTGCTAACGAAAGGTTTAGATTAATGCCGGTAAAAGTATTTATTGTTGGAATTGGTGGGCATATGGGTCGTGTTACGGCTGAGTTTTGCCACAATGATGCGCGATTTGAAGTCGTGGGTGGTTTGGATGCTTTCTCGCCTTCGGATTCACTTCCCTATCCGGTTTTTATGAATGCTGATGCGGTGGATCTCGATTACGATGTAATTATTGATTTTTCTAATCCTGCCGTCTTGCCAGAAATTATAAAATTGGCGAAGCGTGACGGGAAAGGGGTGGTCATTGCGACTACTGGCTACAATGAGGCACAAGCGCGTGAACGCGACACTTTAGCCGAAATAGTCCCTCTCTTTACATCTGCCAATATGTCGTTAGGCATTAATTTAATCAGCCGCTTGGCGCAAGATGCGGCAAGAGTTTTATATCCAAAGTTCGATATCGAAATTGTTGAGGCGCACCATCGTCGAAAATTAGATGCCCCTTCCGGTACAGCTCTTTTTCTGGCTGATCAGATTAACGACGCTCTTGGAGGAGTGCTTTCTTACTGCACAGACAGAGCAACGCGCCGCGAAGCACGTCCAGTTGACGAGTTGGGTATTGCAGCTATCCGTGGTGGCAGTATCGTTGGTGAACATGATGTGCTATTTGCCGGTGAAGACGAAGTGATTACCATTAAACATAGTGCGGGCTCTCGCACAGTATTCGCTGCAGGTGCAGCTTCGGCTGCGCTATTTTTACAGGGCAAAGCCGCTGGGCACTATAATATGGATGATCTGTTATCAGATATTCTCGAGTCCTAGTCCCCGTTTTCCTATCAAGAACTGACTTCTTAATTTTCACTACATTTAGATTTTGTTTCGTAGCAAAAAATTCGCTGTATCAAGAATG
>CAZNNL010000013.1:8483-23086 GCA_964574395.1 uncultured Oscillospiraceae bacterium
CGCTGTATCAAGAATGTCTTTGATACAGCGTCGTTTTTGTTATCCGTCGCATCCAGAAGAACCATATTTGCGAGTTACAGACTCAAATATTTTTCCACATCTTCTCTGGCACGTGCAACAATAGCAGCTTTACGCTCTGCCTTCTTTACTTTTCCGCCTAGCTCAGGGACTAAACCAAAGTTAGCGTTCATTGGCTGGAAGTCATCCGCATCGGCTTCTGCAATATAGTGTTGTAAAGCACCCATGATGCTGGTTCTAGGCAGGACAAAGTTTGACGTCAACCCATTGAACATCAAGGCGGCATTGCGCGCTGCAATCAAACCAGAGGCGGTTGATTCTACATAGCCTTCTACACCAGTTATTTGTCCTGCGAAAAACAGTGTTGGATGAGCTAGCATGGAAAAGCTAGGTGATAGAAGTCCGGGAGACTTGATAAAGCTGTTTCGGTGCATGACGCCATAGCGAGCGAATTCGGCGACGGCCAAACCGGGTATCATACGGAAGACGCGTTTCTGTTCTGGGAATTTAAGCCGCGTCTGAAAACCAACAATGTTGTACAAACTAGCGGCGGCGTTGTCTTGGCGCAGTTGGACCACTGCGTAGGGGCGCTTGCCGGTTCTGGGATCACGTAAACCGACAGGTTTCATCATACCGTAGCGAATGGAGTCTTGGCCTCGTTTTGCCAAAACCTCTATAGGCATGCAACCTTCAAATACTTTGTCGAAATCTTTAACATCAGCAAGTTCGGCATGAACGAGCGCATCGTAGAATGCGAGGTATTCATCCTGATTCATAGGGCAGTTTAGGTAATCAGCACTACCCTTATCATAGCGGGATTGGCGAAAAGCGATGGTGTAATCTATTGAATCGGCCTCTACCAAAGGAGCGGCGGCATCGAAAAAGTGCAAAGAATCACGTCCTAAGAATTGTAGGATATCGGCGTAGAACGCGTCAGATGTTAGAGGACCGGTCGCCACGATACACAATTGTTTATCATCGAAAACTTCAGAGAGCGAATCAACGCGCTTTTCAACAACTTCAATTAAAGGGTTGTTTCTAACACGCGCACTAACTTCTGCACTAAACAAATCACGGTCAACAGCCAATGCGCCACCAGCTGGCACAGCAGTCAGGTCAGCGGCGCTAATAATCAAAGAATCAAAACGCCTAAGTTCCTCTTTTAGTAAACCTACGGCATTTTCAGCTTGGTTCGACCTTAAAGAATTACTACACACAAGCTCGGCAAAATTAACACTCTGATGCGCCGGACTCATCTGTGTAGGCTTCATTTCATAGAGCCTGACCGGAATACCTTGTTTAGCTAATTGATAAGCTGCCTCGGAACCAGCGAGACCTGCCCCAATTACATTGACAAATTTTTTCTCAATTATCCCAACGTTCACGCTGACGGCTCCGCTGGTGTTTCGTCTGAATCGGCTACTTCATCATTCTTAGTTTTTTTAGCAGGCTTTTTGCGTTCGTTGGTTACGCAATCCTCATTTGAGCATTTGGGAAAAGTACGCCCTCTGAAGCGTTTAAGAACCATGTATGAGCCACATATTTCACAGTTCTGTCCATCAATCGGCAAGTCCCAAGATATAAACTTGCAATCTGGATCTGCGGCATCTTTAGCACAGAGATAAAAGATGCTACCTCTTTTTGATTTTCTGGTAACTACATCAGCGCCACAAAGTGGGCAATGCGCCCCTGCTTTTTCAACTATATTGCGTGTATATTTGCAATCCGGAAAATTCGTACAAGCTATAAATCTTCCAAATCTTCCTTCTTTGATAATCAGTTCACCATCCTCACAGTCAGGGCACTTCTCTCCCGTTTTTTCGATAGGCATCTGAATGCGCTCAACTTTATCTTGCGCCTCCTCGATTAGTTTGTGAAACGGATCGTAAAACTCTCTTACAACATCCGTCCAAACAGCATCACCTTGTTCAACATGATCGAGTTTGTCTTCCATCGTGGCCGTAAACTTGACGTTGATAAAGCCATCAAAATTTTCTCGCAAAAGCTGTGTCGTAATGAAACCTAACTTTGTAGGCACGAGTTGTCTCTTTTCTTTCTGAGCATAATCGCGCGCTAAGATCGTTGAAATTGTAGGTGCATACGTCGAAGGTCTACCAATACCTTCTTCCTCCATAGCTTTGATGAGCGATGCTTCTGTATAGCGTGGCGGAGGTAGAGTGAATTTTTGCTCAGGTAGCAACTGATCCAGAGTGACCTGTTCATTTTCGCTTAGTGGTGGGATGCTTTGTTTTTTCTCAGCCGTTTCTTCTTTGCTGCTCTTTTCTTCACTATCTAATTCAATATCTGCATAGGCAGCCAAAAAACCAGCGAAAACAACCGTTTCGCCATGCGTGCGAAATATTTGTGTAGCCGCTTGACAATCAACAACCAGAGTATCGATGACTGCTGCAGCCATCTGAGATGCAAGGAAGCGCTCCCAGATCAGTTTATAAAGCTTATATTGATCTGTTGAGAGTGCGCTTCTTAATTTTTCCGGACCATATTCGAAATGAGCCGGCCTTATGGCTTCATGCGCATCTTGCGAAGCATTTTTGTTTTTATAAATACGCGGGCTGTTTGGCAAAAACTTCTCACCATAACGACTACTGATTAAATCTCTGGCCGCAGCTTGTGCATCAGCAGAAATACGCATTGAGTCAGTACGAATATATGTGACCAAGGCCGTGGGACCAACCCCAGGTACATCGACACCTTCGTACAACTGTTGTGCAATGCTCATAGTGCGTTTCGAAGTATAGCCTAAACGACGTGCAGCCTCTTGCTGCAAAGTACTCGTTGTAAATGGAGCATAAGGTTGACGCTTCTTCTGTCCTTTTTTAATCGTGCGAATATGCCACTTGGCATCCTTAACTTCATCAATGACAGCATCAGTCATTTCTTTATTTAGCAATTTTACTTTTTCAAGTTTGTCTTTTTGATTGATTTTACCATGGTAAAAAGCCTTAAAGCTTTCTTTTTTATCTGTATTTAGTAAGACAACAAGGTTCCAGTATTCTTCAGGTTTAAATGCATTTATAGCTTCTTCCCGTTCAACTAACATGCGCGTGGCAACGGATTGAACGCGACCTGCCGAAAGACCTTTACGAATTTTTTTCCATAGTAAGGGACTTAATTCATATCCTACGAGGCGATCCAAAACACGTCTGGCTTGTTGTGCATTTACTAAATCCATATCAATGGAGCGTGGTTCGCTAACGGCTGCCTTTACGGCTTTCTCGGTAATTTCATTGAAACTAATGCGCGCTTTATCTTCAGGGTCAACTTTTAAAACCTTCGCAATATGCCAAGCAATAGCTTCTCCTTCGCGGTCCGGGTCCGTTGCAATCAAAATAGAGTCCGCATCTTCTGCGTACGCTTTTAGTTCACGAATAACTTTATCTTTACCCTTCATATTAATGTAACGAGGCGCAAAATCATTTTTGACATCTACACCCAAAGAGCTGGAAGGCAAATCGCGAATATGACCCACGGAAGCAGTGATTTTATAGTCGTTACCAAGATAACGCCCTATTGTTTTTGCTTTGGCAGGTGACTCTACTATGACCAGTTTTTTTCCCATGATATCTCCATTCAGTTGGTGCAGACCTGTCTACACCCTTCATCTTTAGCGAAACAAGCTATATATATCCTATTTCAATGGTCCTGTCAAAACGCTAACTGCTCCGAAGCCAACACATAAACAGCTCCGGTAAAGTTAATTAGGTCCATTTCTTGCAGTGTTGTTAGTGACTTAAATACATCATTAATGGGTATTCCAAGCTGTAAAGATAGTTCTTCTGCTGAGGTTGGAGAACTTGCTAATGTTTTGACAATAGTTTCTAACTGCACTTTGTCTGGAGCATTATTCACTTCAAAACTTTTACTGTGTTTAAATACATTCTGTCTCAAACTTAAATTTGGTACGATTCCTTCTACTTTCATACGCTCGATGAATTCTTGTATGTCATGTAATACAAATGCCCCATGGTTAATGAGCGCGTTTACCCCTTTGCTCTGCGGACTGAAAATTGGACCGGGAACTGCCCAGACATCCCGCCCTTGTGCCAATGCCTGCTCAACAGTAATTTGTGTTCCGGACCGCTGCGAAGATTCAATCACAACCGTAACTTTGCTCATACCGCTCATAATCCGGTTACGCATTGGAAAAAACTGACGATAAAGTGGACTTCCTGGGGCATGTTCACTTATGGCAAAACCATCCTTACAAATTGCATTAAAAAGTCCAATATGCATGCGTGGGTAAACTTGATCGAGTGAAGATGCTAAGACTGCTATTACTCTAGCGGAATTTTCCAGGGCTATCCTTTGTGCACAGCTATCTATACCGTAGGCTAAACCAGATACAATAATTACATTTCTTTTGGCTAGCTCAGTCGCTATACTTTTAGTCACCTGTATACCGTAATCACTAGGCTTTCTTGTGCCAATCACTGTTAAGCAGTTATCTTGCCATGCACTTGTGTTACGCAAATAATCTCCTTTGACAAACAAAATTGCAGGCGCTGCATTAATTTCACTCAATAGTTGTGGAAAGATAGCGTCAGTTAAAATACAACAATACATGCCAGAATCGAATGCTCTTCGGTACTTTCCAGTGATTTCTTCTTCGCGTATTTCTTCTTGAATATAGTCGTAGAGTTCGCGTTTATAATCCTTTGAGCGTGTTAATCGCTTAAGCTCATCGTATAGCGTGTTTAAACTGGTGTTGTGCTGCTCTAGCCTGAAGTGTGAAAAGAAACTCACCACTTGTTTAGCACTAATAAGATGCTTGACTAAAGACTTGGCCAAAATACACGCGCCAACAAATTTTTGTAATTCTTTCTCATTTCTTCCCATACTGCCTCTTTTCTTTCTTTACTAAACAAACTACAAATCCTGAAAATCACTGATAACATATTGCGAAGCTTCCAGAACATGATGCTTCTCAACGTACTTAGATAATTCAAGATCAGCTATCGTTCGCGCGATATTAATTAATGTGCGGAATTGTCGTAGTGAAAGTTTTTTCTTATTTTCTATGGATTGGGCAAAATTGAAAACTTCTAACTTCATATTGTCTCCGTTTTCTATAATGCCTTCATTTCGATCAAAATAGACCGATTTAGCTAAGCTTAAATTCTTCTTTAATTCATCAATGTCGAGTTCTTCTGACATGCTAATACTATTTTTTTGATCCTCTTGTGTCGGTGCACGAAGTATCAGCCAAAGGTCAAATCTTTCTCTAAATGCTGCGTGTAATTTGCCCAAGCGACGCTGTACATCACCCATAGAACAGCGACATGAGCCATCTTTTTCAAAATACCGCCCGCAAGGACAAGGGTTGCCAGCAGCTAGTAAAAGTCGTTCATTAAATAAATTTGGATTATCATATCTATATTTACGACCTATAGAATTTTCATTAGAAATTATACGATCCTTATCAATCAATTCTTGAAACAAGGCTAATTGAGATGCAGGCATACTGCTTACTTCTTCTAAAAAGCACACACCAAAGCGCGCTAGTTGCCATTCACCTATGCCATTTTCTTTTGAACCAAGTATTTTTGCCCTACTCTGACCAGGGTGAATAACTCGAAATGGTGGGCGTTTGCCTTGCTCTAAAAACACATCCTCCAGCCCAGCAAGACTGTAGTGTACCAACAATGCACGCCAAGCATCTTCATCCAAGTCTGGTAATAAGTTTGGCAAAAACCGCAACAACTCCGATTTCCCTGAACCAGCCGAACCAAGAATACACAACGAATGTCTGCCATGCGCTGCAATTTGCAAAGCTCTAACTGCGATATGTTGTCCTTTTAATTTAGCTAAATGCTTTTTAGAATCAATATGATTATGATCAGGAATGCCATCTATACATTCGACACTAACAGCTTGTGTTTTTTTCAAATCACGCAAATTATCTACTGGATAGAGCGCTGTTGGAAAAACAAGGAGCGTATTCGAGTAAGACATAGTAGTCAATATTTTAGTCGATTTTGTGGCTAGTACAGCCAGGAGAGCTGCCAAGTGGGGGTATGCTTCAACGTCTCCATTAAGACTTAGCGCACCTAAGGCAGAATACTCTTCCAAGCCCTTTACTTGTCCTGTTGCTTTTAGAATCCCTATAGCTATAGGGAAATCAAACTGTTCCTGATAATTTAGCCTCATGCTGTTTCCTAGAGAAACCGTCACGCGCTTCCCTGGCATCTTATAGCCAGCATTCTTTAAGGCTGCGGAAATACGTAATTTTGCATCCGCGCTAGCCGTGCCCTGAAATCCTAAAAATTCTAATCTAGGGATGCCTGGCAAAAGGCTCACCTCAATGTCTACACTTACAATGTCTGATTTATCTACAATCGCAGTAAGTACCCTTACAAATTGAACCTCTCTGACAGCGTGGTCTTTGGGTTCGTCTAAGTGAATGTTGCTACGCAATTGGATAAGTTTTTCACTGGCTTTGTTTGCTTTCATGTGTTGATCCTCGACTTCGTTTTGCCAATAGCATAAGACCAAAAACACAAGCAAAGTGAGACTATTGTTCGACAATTTTTCTCAAAATTTCCTTTTATTTCGCAAAAGATGTAGAATCTTTAAGATTACTGTTCAAGCGGAGGCAAAATAATGCAACTTGGTATCGTCGGTCTTCCCAATGTTGGGAAAAGCACACTGTTCAACGCAATCACACAAGCGGGGGCTGAAGCCGCTAATTATCCTTACTGTACAATCGAGCCTAATGTTGGCGTGGTTGCAGTTCCGGATGAGCGTCTCGACCATTTAGCCGAGATGTACAAGCCCGAAAAATATAGCCCAGCTATCGTGGAGTTTGTCGATATCGCAGGTCTGATTGCAGGCGCCAGTAAAGGCGAAGGTTTGGGCAATAAATTCCTTGCGAACATTCGTGAAGTTGACGCCATTCTTCATGTGGTCCGTTGTTTTGAAGATACGCAAGTCATTCATGTTGCTAATACGACTGATGCCGCACGTGACATTGAAACTGTTAATCTCGAACTGATTTTTTCTGATATGGAGTATTTGGAAAGACGACGTGAAAAGCTTGTCAAACAAGTCAAAGGTGACAAGAGTCTTCAAGCAGAAATTGACTTAGTAGATAGATATCTAGAAGTTCTGGGAGAAGGCAAATCGGCTCGGACCTTGGTATTAGACGATGCGGAACGCGAAATCGCACACGACTTGACTTTGCTCTCGGCTAAGCCAGTTTTATACGTTGCAAACGTCTCGGAAGATGAAGCCGCTTCTGCCGAAGACAATCCGCATTATCAAGCAGTAAAGCGTATTGCTCAAGATGAATCTGCCGAGGTCTTATCTATAAGCGCCAAAATTGAAGAAGAAATTGCTGCATTAGATGCTGATGAAAAGCTGATGTTTCTTGATGAATTAGGTCTTAAACAGTCTGGCTTAGATCGCATTATCTTGGCTGGCTATAAACTTTTAGGGCTCATTTCGTATCTCACTGCTGGTCCCAAAGAGGTCCGCGCCTGGACAATAACGAAAGGCACTAAAGCACCTCAAGCTGCTGGCAAAATCCACACAGACTTCGAAAAAGGCTTTATCCGCGCCGAAGTTGTCGCCTATACCGACCTCATGAACTCAGGTTCTATGGCTGCTGCCAAAGAAAAAGGTCTAGTCCGTTCTGAAGGCAAGGAATACGTATTTCAAGACGGTGATGTGGTCCTATTTAGATTTAACGTTTAGATTTTTTTATTACGCTGCTAAATACGTATGCCGCGACTGACCAGTTCACGTTCGCAGAACTCTGTTAACTTCTCGTATAGTGCATCAACGTCCTCATTGTTTTCGATGACTTCGTTGGCTAGAGAAGCATATTCTTCTCTGGTCATTTGCATAGCTATGCGGCGTTTAGCTTCTTCTTCCCGCATTCCTCTCGTCATAAGGCGCTCCAAGCGTTGCTTTTCATCCGTCCAGATGACGATGACGTAATCGCATTGATCTAAGAAGCCTTCTTTGACCGGTATGGGAACGTCTAGGACACAAATTTTATCTTTACGCTTTTTAGCTTTTTTAATTTCTTCAGCCATTTCTGCCAAGACATGGTGGTGAACGATACTAGACAAGCTATCGAGGCGTTTTTTATCACTAAACACAATACGTGCCACTTCGGACCTATCCATGTTCCCTGCTTCGTCAAGAATATCTTCACCGAATAGTCCAACCACTTCGTCCAAAGCTTTGCCGCCAAACTGTGTGACATCAAATGACAATTGGTCTGCGTCGATGACTGTCAGACCCTTTTTTTTGAAGTAATGTGCTGCAGTTGATTTACCACAGCCAATCCCACCCGTTATACCAATTACAAACATTTTTCCCTCGCTTAATAGATGGCAATAAACAGAAAAGCTGCCAACTATCCCTGCTTATTTTGCATCAAACCAATTCGGGCCAATCGCCACTTCAGCTTTTAGTGGCACCTTCAATGGTGTGACTTGTTCCATAGCCTCATGTAAAAGTACCGCTGCCTGTTCTGCTTGATCTTCACGCACCTCAAAAATTAGTTCGTCGTGCACTTGGCTAACCATACCTGCATCAATTCCTGCTTTGGCAAAAACTTCCTCAGAACGCAGCATAGCCATTCGTATAATATCCGCCGCCGTTCCTTGCACTGGTGTATTCATGGCTGCTCTTTCACCAAACTGACGAATGTTGAAGTTTTGCGACTTCAGCTCATCTATAAAGCGTTTGCGACCAAATAATGTTTCAACATATCCGTGCTCTTTTGCCATAGCAATCTGCTTTTTCATATAGACTTTTACACCTGGATACTGCTCATGGTATTCGTCTATATAGCGCTTGGCTTCTCCGACTGAGGTTTCCAAATCTTGTGACAAACCAAAGGCTGAAATTCCATAGATAATAGAAAAATTTACGGTCTTAGCTGTAGCCCGCTGAACTGGACGAACCTGGTCTTCGGGAACTGAAAACAGATGGGCTGCCGTGCGGCGATGAATATCTTTATCTTGGCAAAAAGCCTCAATCATCGCAGGCTCATCCGCGAGATGTGCCAAGAGCCTTAGTTCAATTTGGGAATAGTCTGCATCGAGCAACACATAGCCAGGCTTGGCCACAAAAGCCTTTCGAATCTCCTTACCCATTTCATGCCGAACAGGTATGTTTTGCAGATTGGGATCCTTACTTGAAAGTCTACCCGTACTCGTAAGATTCGCATTAAAAGAGCTATGAATGCGCCCATCTTCGGCTGCTATATATTTTTTTAAGCCAACTACAAAAGTACTATCCAACTTCGTTTGGATGCGATAAGCCATAATAAGGCCGATAATGGGGTGAGCGCTTTGTAAGCGTTGGAGTTCTGTAAGGTCGGTGGAGTACTGATTTTGTCTCTTTTTGCCACTCGGTAAACCTAAGTCCTCATAAAGGACTGTCCCTAATTGCTTTGGTGAGTTGATATTAAATGTAGTTCCCGCACTAGCGTAAATACTCTCCTCAAGTATTTTTGTGTTTTCGGCAAAACGTTCATGTAAATCGTCCAACACCTCAGGACTTACCAAAAACCCGCGCCTTTCCATCGTACCTAGTGTTTTGGCCAGAGGAAAATCTACCGTCTCGGCCAGATGTTTCAGCGCACTATTTTCAAATACCTGAACTAACGATTCATATAATGCAGGCAAATAAGCGAGTTGATACTTAAGCCAATCTGGTTCGTTTTCTGGGGTCTGCGAGGCGAAGTTACTGAGCGTATAAGTGCATAAACTCGTGAAGTCCTTCAAGTCCCCTTTATCAGCAGAAAGATAAGCAGCTGTTTCTAGATCGAACACTTGTTGTTCTTCTGAAAACAAGGCTTCTCGCCACGACTCTTTGGCTCGATAAGAAACAAGCTCTGCGTCTAAGCCAGATAAAGCTTCAGCGAAAGCGAGACGCTTTTCAATATCGTCAGGGCAATGGGCAACAACAAACAGTCTCTTGCTGTCTTTTGGCAAATCAGAAACAAACAAATCTGCACTATTGATGGGCAGTTCTAAACCAAGATAGGCATCTTTCGTCAATAGCGGGGCAGCTTTTTTTATTATTTTATAGGGTTTGGCTGAGTGACTGAAAGCAAAATAAATGCGCTCCGAAGTCAGTTTTCTTTTTGCCAAACTTAGCTTATTTAAAAGATCAAGAAAATCGAATTCAGCCACATGTGTAAGTTCAGTCTCGGCCTGAGCAGTGTCCACCGTAGGGACAAGAGCTTTCATGTTCATGCGCGAAAGCAATTGGCTCATGTTAAGTTCACTCAGTAGTGCACGAAGATTGCTGTCCGACTCAGGTGCGCGCATGGCGAATATTTTCAAATCTGCATATTCATCAGGCAGGGGTACATACAAGTCAATGCGGCTCAAGTCTTGCGATAAGTAAGCCAATTCCTTGTTGTCCTCGATACGCTCCTTGAGTTTGCCTTTGAGTTCCGAGCTATGCGCGTAGATGCCTTCCAAGCTGCCGTATTCAATAATCAATTTGAGCGCAGTTTTTTCGCCCACGCCTGGCACACCAGGAATATTATCTGAACTGTCACCCATCAAAGCCTTGACATCTATGAATTGTTTTGGAGTTACGCCGTAGCGTTCTTCGAAGGCTGCAATGTCATAGCGTGTATAGCTACCGAGCGCTGCTTTAAAGGGTGGCATCACGACGTGGATGTTTTCGCTAATGCATTGGAAAGAATCCTTATCACCGCTGAGTATATCCACTTGCATGCCCGCTTCTTCGCCCATGCGCGCATACGTGCCGATTAAGTCGTCTGCTTCATAACCCGCTAGTTCTACACGCATCACGGCCATTTCATCCAAGAGTTCACGAACGATAGGCATTTGTATGGCTAAGTCTTCAGGGAGTTCAGGCCTTTTGCCTTTATATTCCTCAAATTTTTCGTGCCGAAACGTCTTTTCAGCAGAATCAAAAGCGACGCAAACATGTGTAGGATTGAGCTCTTTAATGTACTTCAAATACATCATCATAAAAGTGTGAATAGCACCGGTTGGTATGCCTTGCGTACTGGTTAAGCGTGTGCTCGTCCCTTGCCCATAAAAAGCCCGAAACAGCAAGCTATTACCGTCAATTAACAGTAATTTTTCCATCTAAAGTCTCCTATAAATATTCAGCAAAAGTCCGCCAAGGTTCGACCGCGTCAGGTTTTGACTGCAACTCTACCCTTTCCTTGCTAACAGGATGCAAGAAAGCCAGCCATGAAGCCCATAAAGCTACCGTATCTCCAGGCTTAGCGCTATGCCATTGTGAATTATAGCGATAATCACCCCAGAGCGGCCAACCCGCACCCGCTAGTTGTACTCTAATTTGATGTGATCTGCCTGTTTCAAGTACTACCTCTAAGAGCGCAAGATTTAGGCGTGTATCAGAGTCTAAGCACTGATACTCAAGGCTGGAGGATTTAGCAAAGCGCGCTTCTTTGGTGCCAACGCCCACAACACGTGTTTGGTTTTCTTTACGGTTCTTCAAAAGAAGGTCCTCCAAACGCCCGCTTGCTTCATTTGGGATTTTGGTTGTGACGGCTAGGTAACGCTTTTCGACTTCTCGATTACGGATTTGTTCAGCCATGCGAGAGGCGGCTTTGGATGTTTTTGCCAATAATAATACGCCACCAACAGGTTGGTCTAAGCGATGAACGAGCGCAAGGTAAACCGCACCAGGCTTGTTGTCCCTTCTCCTGATTGCTTCTTTTAGGCGATCCAGCACATTTTCAGATATGCCTTCTCCCCCCTGTGAGCTCATTCCTACTGGTTTCACAACCGCCAATAGGTGGTTATCTTCGTAAAGAATTGTTATTCCACCCAAGGTGTTTGTCTTCTGGTCGGCTGTTTGTCTGTTCAAAATTGACCTCTTCTCTCATTTTTAAGCCAGTATGTGGCTTAAGTTCATATTCTTTAGCATTCTTGTCACATTCCGAAGATGCTCTAGAATTGCGCATTTCCCGCGTTCGTTTATAATTAGTTAACAATCTAATGATAACAAATTCTCAGCACGGAGGCACAAATATGTCGAAAGCACTCAATATTCTGATTTGCGATGATGATCCAGTCGTCCATGAATCACTGAGTATTTATTTTAAATCCGAACAATTTGACTACTCGTCTGCTTTTAATGGAAATGAAGCTTTAGAGCAATTCGAAAAAATTCATCCAGACTTAATAATTTTGGACCTCATGATGCCTGAAAAATCAGGTACCGACGTCTGTCGTGAAATCCGCAGGACAAGCAATGTTCCGATTATTATGTTAACAGCCAAAGGCGAAGAAATAGACCGTGTCTTAGGCCTTGAACTCGGCGCTGATGACTACATCGTCAAGCCCTTTAGCCCACGCGAAGTGGTCGCACGTATTAAGGCTGTATTACGCCGCTTTAGTGAAAGCAAAGAATCAAATGCTGTTTTACGTTTCGATGGTCTCGAAATCAACCTAGATAATTATCAAGTCAAAGTCATGGGCGAGACCGTTCCATTTACACCTAAAGAAGTTGAAATTTTACATCTGCTCGCTTCCCATACCGGCCAAGTTATGGAACGCGAACAAATTCTAAATAAAGTCTGGGGTTACGATTACTTTGGTGACACACGCACAATCGATACCCACATCAAACGCATTAGACAAAAAATCTCCGTTCCTGAAGCCACTTGGTCGCTGATTACCGTTTATGGTGTCGGATACAAATTCGAGGTAAAGCACTGATGCAAAACAGCATCATCATGCGCAGAGTACTCACTCTGCTTATCGTGACGCTTCTGCTCTCAGCAGCCCTTACTACGGTCTTTTATTCATTGACCTCTAACGTTGTTTTTACTCGATTATCAACCAACGACTATCGCCATAAGGCTGAATACATTGCTGCTCAATCCGCTGCTTTCGACAGCGGTACCATTTCTTCTACCACTTATGAAGCCATTTTGGATAGTGCACCCGATATGCTAGATGCGACACTAGCCGTTCACTTTTACCCTGTTTCCAGCCGCATTTTTGTATATCGTCCAAGCAAAAAAACACTCAGCACTGAAGAAGAAAACGAAGAAAACGATGAAATAAAGAAAATGGTTGTTGAAACAATCAGTACTTTGACCGCAGACTCCTACGCTTCTAAGCATGTGTTTCTTGGCAAAAATAAAGTCGACACACTATTAGTCGGCGTACCCATCATGATCGCTGACAAAAGCAGCGGCGGCCAATCTATCGGCGGAATGGTCTACATCATGCGTTCCTTTGAGGAAATCAAGGCTTCTCAAAGCTCACTCAACTTTTCACTCATTTTCGCTTCTTGCGTTGCCTTCCTCTTGATGATGGGACCAACTATTTTTGCCGTATCCACCATACTGCGTCCCTTGCGTTCTGTTAGAAATGTTGCTTTAGCCATGGCCAACGGGAACTTTACGCTGCGCGCCGATAGTTCCCAACAGGGAGAAATTGGTGAACTTGCCGCATCCGTAAACGACTTGGCTTCTGCGCTTGACCAATCCATTTCTGCACTCATGATAGAGCGTAACCGTCTACAACAAATTCTTGATGGCCTATCTGAAGGCATATTAGCAATCGATGCAGAACTCAATATCACACATTTGAATCCAGCTGTAAAAACACTATTCCGAAACATTCAAGATTATGCTAGTAAACAAAACAATGCTTCTAGCATCAGTTTCAGTATCCCTGAAAACGAGGGTGATCTCTCTCTTTTGCTACTTGCAGATCAAAACGCAATTGGCGAGGAGATTGCATCCATTTATCGCGATTCAATGAATAGTCAGAACGTTGAAATTAAAAACTTTTATATCAGCGAGCAAATCAAACAATTGCAAGTCGCCCCCCTACTTGATAATAAAGCCCATGTTATTGGTGCCGTTGGACTTTTCCGAGATATTACAGCTGCTGAAAAGCTTGAACAAACACGACGTGACTATATTGCCAATGTTTCCCATGAACTCCGCACGCCTTTAACTGCTTTGCGGGGTTTGATCGAACCTTTGTCTGATGGGCTGGTCAGCGATAAAGAAGACCAAATGCGGTATTATCACATAATCTTGGATGAAACCTTGCGTCTCTCTAGATTGATTGATGACATGCTCGAACTTTCGAGACTTCAGGCCGGTACCTTATCCTTGAAAATGTCAGTTTTTGATTTAGGCGATGTCTTAGATAATTTACGCAACAAGTATTTTGCCATGGCTAAACAATCAGATGTTTCTTTGCGTTTCCCTGCAATTGAGAGCTATACGGGAATTTATGGGAATGCTGACCGGACTGAACAGATACTAGTCATACTCATAGATAACGCTTTTAAATTCACACCTCAAGGCGGTGAAATCAACATCTTCATCCTGGATGCTGGTGACAAGCTAGAAGTCTCCGTTCAAGATTCTGGCAAAGGCATAGACCAAGGCGATATCACACATATTTTTGAGCGCTTTTACAAAGCTGATAAATCACGTGGGAAATCTGGCACAGGGCTTGGTCTCTCGATCGCAAGAGAAATCATGAAAGCCATGAACGAAGACCTATGGGCCGTCAGCAAAACTGGCCAAGGCGCCCGCTTCACCTTCACCCTAACTAAAGCTA
>CAZNNL010000013.1:23186-25974 GCA_964574395.1 uncultured Oscillospiraceae bacterium
CTGGTCAAACTTTCAAGTAAAGTTAGCCGATAGGCTCTGCCTCCTACTTGAAAGCTGACCATATGGGAGTCATAAAGTTCTAATTACAAGTCATCTTCGTTTACGCTTCTTCAACAAAACTAGCACAGATGCCAAAGCAATACCAAGTCCGCCAAATACAAAGCCTAGCGTGTCAGATTCACCCGTTCTAGGAAGTCCTGGAACCGTAACCTTTTCGTTTTTCACTGTGACTTTAAGTGGATTGGAAATACCGTGATCATCTGTCAGGTTGATCGTCATGTCCTTCATAGCCTTGTAGCCCGCTGGGGTAAAGGTTTCTTTCAGGATGTACTTTCCTACTGGTAGGTACTGCATGAAGATGTCTCCGTGCTGGGATGTCATAACGGTGTCGTGTGCGCCGTTAGCGTCTGCAATCCAGATACCGTCTTTTAGTGTCCAGAAGATTTTGACGCCAGCGTCTGTGAAGAGCTGGAAGCCTACGTCTTTCATGGCGTTACCTTTTTCATCGGTCTTCTTGATTTCAAAGCGTGTAGGTTCATCACTGAACTTGGTTTGTCCTTCGACTGTACCGTCAAGATTGATCTTAAAGGTGAAGGTGTCTTTGCACAGTGTGTAACCATACGGATGAATGGTTTCTTTGAATGTGTAGGTCTTACCTGCTTCTAGGCCCGTGATATGGGTCTTGCCGTCTTTGTCTGTGAAGCCTTTAAAGACTTCTTTGCCGTTTTCGTCATAGACTGTGATCTCTGCACCTGGTACGGGTCTACCGTCCGTTACGTCGTCTTTTTCGATTGTTACTTTCGTTAGTTCATCGTACATTTCTACCTTTTGGACTTCGCCTGTATCTTTAATCGTGAAGTTCACGCTAGATGCTACAGCGTAGCCAATAGGAGCTAAGTCTTCATGTAAAGTGTAGGTCTTTCCGACTTCAAGCTTCGTGATGATGTGAGGTGTTGTACCAGAAATCCACTCATCTACCACATTGCCTTTGTCATCGGTGACTTTCATGCTTGCACCAGGAAGTTCTTCACCCGTGGTAGCATCTTTCTTGCTGATTTCTACGGTTGTGGGCTTATTGATAAAGCCTACGCCTGTGCCGCTGGGGTCTTCTGAAATGGTGACATCTTCTTTGTCTGCGGTCGCATAGCCTTCGGGAGCCTTAGTTTCTCTTAGGCTGTACGTCTCGCCAACGGTCAGGTACTTGATGACGTGTGGTTTATCCGTAGATACCCATGTGTCGATCACTTTACCGTTCTTGTCTACGAGTTCTAAGGTTGCGCCTGGCAAAAACCCTTTACTCGTATAGTCAATCTTACTGATTACAAGTTCCGTTGGTTTATTGCTGGCTGTAACTGTAACCTTACGGTCTAAGTCTGCATCAAGCGTGACTTTGATCGGTGCTTTGTCCGTGTAGTAACCGTCAGGTGCTGCAATTTCTAAGATGATGTAGTTACCGTTTTCTAGCCCTGTCCAATAGATACGTCCGTTACTATCCGTGACATACTCGTTTAAGCCGTCTTTGTTCAGAACGGGGATTCTTGAGCCGTCATTTTTAATAGCAGTGAGACTAAACCTTGCTCCAGCTAAAGCCTTGCCTGTATCAACGTCTACCTTAATGAGTTCTAGGTCGGTTGTTTCAGGTGCGTTAACGGCTTCGTGGCCGGTTTCTGTCATGCTGTCTTTCGTTTGTCCGTCATAGGAAACGGTGAAAGTGAAGTTGCGGTTGTCTAAGTGGTAGTTTTGGTCGGTAAAGAGTTCTTTGAAGTAATAGCTACCTGCTGGGATGTCTCTTACCACTACCTTGCCGTTTGCGTCAGGTCTGACTAGTGCCACTAAGCTGTTAGCACCTAAACCTAAGATAGATTCGCCTGTGTATACGCCAAATAAGACGTTACTTAAAGCGCCTACCTCATGGTTAAAGTACGGTGTAGCAAGCATGGTCTTGGTCATTTGTGCAGATAGTTCTTGGCGCTCATTTACTAGCCTTGCATCTTTCGTGATGATTTCCACATCCGATGCGGCTGGTGTAAAGCTAATAGGTCTTTCGGTGCTGTCCAGGATGTAGCCATTAGCGGTCTTTGTCTCTACAAGCACGTAATCGCCCAAGGGGATGTCGTCAAAGACTAAAGGTTCGCCTGCGGTTGTACCTGTTTTTACAACGTCGCCTGCTCTATGGAGCATGGTTTGATTATCCATTGAAAGGATATCTTTAGCTGCTCTTAGCTCAAAAGTGACGCCAGAAAGGTTGCCTTCTGCCCATGTAGGAGTATTGGTTGTAAAGGTTTCTTGGTGACTGTT
This sequence comes from uncultured Oscillospiraceae bacterium, assembly GCA_964574395.1. GTDB lineage: Bacteria > Bacillota > Clostridia > Saccharofermentanales > Fastidiosipilaceae > JAXGQD01. The sequence goes on from CAZNNL010000013.1 coordinate 25,485, forward strand.
ATTAGCCTCCTTGATTCCTTTATCCGCTGATACTATTTGTGCGAACTGATACGTAAAGATCCCGTCTTCACCTACGTCGCTTCTAGCGATTTCTGATCCGTCTGGGTTTTTAAGTACGTATAGTCCAGGGACAAGGCCGTCTTTGGTTACTTTGCCTGTATCGTCTGAAACAAGGTCCCATACGGGCTGTCCTCCACCACCTGCAACGATTCCACCGTCTTCAATAGGTGTAGCTTCCACGACTGGCGCTTCTTCTACTACTACTGGAGCAGCTTCTTCAACAACGGGTTCAACAACTGCTTCTACTACAGGCACTTCTTCCACGACTGGGATTTCTTCCTTAGCAGCAGCTTCGGTAACGGCTGCCTGTGTAGCTTTCGCTTCGGTCGGAGCGGTTTCGGTCGCTGCTTCGGTTTCTTTGGCAGCTTCTGTCGCCTTAGCTTCTGTTGCTACGGTTTCTGCTGCTTTAGCTTCCGTAGGCGCTGCTTCT
>CAZNNL010000013.1:26074-44816 GCA_964574395.1 uncultured Oscillospiraceae bacterium
TTCTTTAACTGTTAAGCGTTCTAAGATAACAGCTCTTCCAGCATCTGCTCTGCTAGAGGACGTCATCCAGCGATAGCCGTCTACGTGTACGTTTTGTACAACTTGGTTTTGTGTCCAGCCTGTAAAGAGCTGTGCACGCTTGTCGATTGTTAAACGTCCTTTTTGTGGAGTGTTTTCCACGGGCTGATGTACTAGGGTTTCGTCATGTCCTTCGATTTCGATTTTGACAATCAGTTCACCGTCTTCTGGTGTAATGGCAGGCACTTCAAAGGGGATTTCTTCTTTCGTCAGGACATAGCCTTCCGGAGCTTTTACTTCCTTCAAGGTGTAATTGCCTTGTCTTAGTCTACTAAAGGTATCCGAGTAGCCGTCTGCGGTTAAGGCAAATTGTGTGACCACTTCGGTTACAGGGTAGGGCTTGACCATGGAGACGATTTTGCCGTTAGCATCGTAAATCTCGAAAACAGCGCCTTCTTTTAGGATAGGCTTTTTGGTTTCCGCATCGATCTTGGTGATACGTAGGCGCATGAAGTTTGGAGCGTTTTCTAAGGTGTAATACTTCACTTCACGGTGATTGTTAATGACAATGGTCTGATCGGGTACGGGGTTTACGTCAGGATCCGTGTTCATTTGGCGCAAGGTGTACGTGCCAAAGGGTAGGAACCTGGACGCTGCTTTACCCGCCGCATTGGTGATGAGTGTATCAACGACATTGCCGCCTGCATCTAAGACATTAAAGGTGATGTTCGCTTCGGGTTCTCTTGGGCCAGAGCCTGTGAGGTCTTCGGTGTCTTTGTGCTTAACGATTTCGAATCTGCCTTGGATAGCCGTGTCTGCATAGACTACGCTTCCTTGTGGGGCTGCTTCTAAACCGACTACGGTTCTGTCTAGTATAAGGTTTCCAATTTCTGCGTCTGGCAAAAGTCCATTCAGCACAATCTCTAACCTAGCGATAGCTGCGTCATTTTCGATGACAAGCGCTGCTTCGTTAGAGGTTGCCGTTACGTTTGTAGACTTTTCTCCGGCTGCTGTGTCATAAACGGCATCTACCGTAATGACGTTCGGGTTTTCTACATAGCCTTCGGGTGCTTTGGTTTCTTTTACTTCATAGCGTCCTAGAGGAAGATTTAGAAGTTCGCCATAGCCGTTAGCGTCTGTTGTGATTGTGCCTACCACATCCCCAGCTGCCGGCTCACCTGCTGCGGGTGTGAGGAAAGGTGTAATAAGTTTTACTTCAAACTCTGCACCAACAAATGTCGCTTCACCTTGTGGGGTAGTGCCTGTCTCTAGGTCTTGCTTATAAAGCTTTAGATCAAAGAGCTGGGGTCTATCCGTTTTTCTGTAGGTGAAAGTTTTGGCTTGGTTACTTTGGTCTGCAACTAAAGTTACGGTACCAGGTGTGGTGTCTAAGACATAACCTGTAGGTGCTGTTTTTTCCGTTACAGTGTACGTACCTGCGGGTAGGTCATGGGATGTTGCCTGTCCGTTAGCATCCGTTGTGAAATCAAATGGTGTAATACCGTTGCCACTTATAGTAAAGACTGCGCCTTGCAAGAGACGGTTGTCTTGTCCTAGTTTGATGGCTTGGATACGTAAGGGTTGAAGTGCGTTAACGTAGGTAGCCGTAAAGACTAGTTCTCCGTTACTGCGGTCGGGTACTAACGTGACTTGTTGGGATACGGGGTTAGAAAGCATGTAGCCTAATGGCGGTGTGATTTCTGTTACCGTATACGTTCCTGCTTTAAGTGAATCACTTACGGCTGTGCCGTCTGCGCCAGTGGTGAGGTTAAAGGGCGTGATGCCGTTTCCTGATACTTGGAATACTGCACCTGCTAATACCTTGCCGTCTGCGCCTTGTTTAAGGATTCTAATTTTCAAGGGCTGCGTTCTATTGTTCATGGTAGCTTGTGTGGCTTCGCCGGCTTTGATAGCAACGGTCATAGGCACGGAGATAAGCGTTCCCACAGGAGCCGTTATTTCTGTGACGATATAGTTACCTTCGGGTAGTTCTTCAATAGTGGCTTTTCCAGCTGCGTCTACCGTAAAGAGGTTGTCGCCTGTTTCTGCTACGGTAAAGACATTGCCGTTTGCGGTTAAGGGTACGGCGGTACCTGCTTCGGTAGTGAGCCTGAACTGGGCGCCGTCCATAGGCTGGCCGTCTTCGTTTACCTTGGTAAATTCGAGGGAGCCGTGTTGGAGGATGTTGAAACGGACGACACCAGTAACAGGATCTTTCAACCGCATAACACCAACAGCTTGATTACGAGGTTTACGGTAAATCATAGGAACACCTTCAAATTCTGTAGGTATCTTTGTAAATACAACAGTTTCTCCGGTTACTGATGTTTCTTTTCCTGTAAATGTAACTTCATTACCATTAATGGTAACATCTACATCAGCATTATTTTTCAGTACCCTAAGATTTGGAAACACATTATTTGTATCTGTCAACGTAATGCTTTCACCAACTTTCAAATCATATGTTTCATTATCAAAACTTGGAATAACATCAACCGAATCCACAAGAGCCAATATATTTCTTTTAGAACTTGTGTAATTACCAACCTGGTTTATATTGTTAGAAAATGGCGAATTGCCTTGGTAAAAGTGTGTGATTCTCCCGCCATGAAGATGCTCCCAAATAATACCCTGTGTTACGGCATAATTATAATCTGTTTGATTAAGATACCAACCGTAATAAACTATTTTCGCCAGATATTCACTATCAGCTCTAGTTAGTTCTTCGCCATCAAATCCAGTAGCCGCGGAGAATGTGGTAGTGATGTCAAAACAGAAACCTGTTTCACCATCAATATAAATTTCAAAAATGTAAGAATCATAATCAAAACCGCTAGGCATGACATATCTTACCCCATATACATGTACTTTATTTGTCGCCGTTGCCGCAGAAACATTCGTAATTGGCACGAACATCGTTATTAACAAAGACAGTATTAGCAAAAAACTTATTTTTGCTTTATTGCTTATTTTAGTCATACATTCTTTACTCCTTTTCTCGTAAAATGACATAAAAAAACTAGCCCATTTTAGAGCTAGTCTTTCGGCTGATTGTTATGTAGTTTTAAGTAGTGCTTAGTAGAAGCTTACCGTGCAGCTTCTTGATTCACCGTCTGACCAAGTGCAGGAGACGATTGTCCAGCCAATATAAGTACGATCTCCCGCCTCTAATCTGTCAACAATGTGGTTTTCTGCCCAAGCATCAGCTGCACGAAATGCCGCTATTACTCCACCATAATCAGAGTATAACCATTCTCTACCACTGTTACCAACACCGGTTTTGTTATATAGCGCTACAGGTTCTGTCGGCGCAGGTTCTGTCGGCGCTGCGGTTGTTGGAGCCGTTGTAGGAGCCACAGTTGTCGGTGCCGTTGTAGCAGCTGTTGTTGGCGCCTGCGTCGGAGCCACGGTTGCTTTAGTCGTTTGCTGGGTCGGGACTGCCGTTGCTTTAGTTGTAGGTTGTGTAGGAGCCTCTGTCGCCCTAGTTGTTGGCTGTGTTGCTCTGGTAGTCGGCTTAGTCGTCACTACAGGTGCATTGGTGTTACCCTGCGTGGCTCTAGTCGTCACCGTCGCATTCGTCTTTTCTTCTGTTTTAGTTGTTTCTTCCCCCTTCTTTGTTGTTGTTGCAGTAGTAGTTGCCTTGGTGGTGGCTTTAACTTCTGCGGAGCTTGGAAGTTTTAAATTCAGGCTGTCTTTTAATACAATATCCTTCCCTGCGTCGTCTTTGTAAGAAAGCACACCGGCTTTGTCGATTAGTGGGTAGTTTTTGCCATCCACATACACCGTAGGTACTTTCTTTGCGTCTGTTGCTATGATGGCCACGCCTTTACTTAGGACAATGGACACGGGCTTTTTGTCGCTGCCAGTGAAGTTCACGGCATTGACTTTTGGGTCATATATAGCCTTAAACGTAGCTTTCTTGTCGTCTTCGACAGTAAGCTCGCCTTTAGCGTTCATATTAAGCTTAACCGTACCCGCTTTAACGGTTTCGGTTTTCGCTGTAGTGGTAGCTTCAACCTTAGTGGTTTCAGCAGCTTTTGTTGTTGTCTTTTCTGCGGTAGTCGTAGCCTGGGTAGTAGGGGCTGCGCCACATGCCGAGAGGACAAGTGCACTTGTGAGTGCTAATGCGATTGCGGTTGCTTTCATTTTTTTCATTTTCGTTCCTCTGTGTTTTTGTAGGTTTCTTATCTATAACGCCTATGGGCGGTTTTGTTGGGCAGTTAGCTTTGATGCCAATTCGGTACGGACCTAACGCTCATTTTTCTTCCTCTTCACCTGTCTTCTGATTTGCAACATCTTCGATTAGCTTTGAAAAATCAACGGCGTTCTTTGGTGTTATGACAGGTTTTCCGGTTTTCGCTTCTATTTCTCTTCTTGCATTCCCTGCAACGGTTCCGCCTTCTTTAGCAACACGTTTGTTTTCTTCCAGGCCTTCCGGATGTGAGGCGTTGGTAATCTCTTTCGTAGCGGTTTCTGCAAGCATGTTTAAGATGATTTCCGTTGTTGTCATATTATCGCGAAGGTTTTCTTTTTTTAGGTTTTTGAAGTCTTTATATTGCCTTGTGGTCATGCCAGACCAGGCTTTAGAAATTTCATTGGTAAGAATGGCATACTCTACACCTTTGTTAACCCCAAGGTCTTGCCATGCGTCTGCGAGTTCTTTCCTGACTTGTATGGCTTGAAGACGCTGGTTAATTCATTCGCGGCTATAGCCTTTTTTAAGGTAGGTTTCTAAGGCTCTGTCAATTGTGAGTTCAGGATCAACGATTTCGTCTATGCGCTCCTTACCTACTTCTGCAAGCCACATTTTAAAAGGTTCAGCTTTTGGAGAGGGTATGGATTGGATGATGCGAAAGATGCCTTGGATGTCAGCCACGTCTGTAAGACGCATTTTCCCGTCGTTAGCTTTCATTTTCAACTGGTTACAAATTGTAACTAGTTGACTTCCTTCATCTTTAAGGCGGCTTTTCAACACTTTCCAATAGTTGTTTGGATTAGCGCTATCTGTCAGTACGCCAACTACATCAACAACGGAGAAGAACCACTCTTCTTTTTCGCTGTCCCAAATTGATCTGATTTTCTTATCTTCAAAAATTTTAACGTCATTTTTATTCATCTAAAAATTCCTCCGTATCAATACAGATTTATCGCCTGATGTCGATATTAAGCATTTCTAAACCCCTCGAATTCGAGAGGTTAAACTTATGCGTATTCTAACTAAATCTAAACCAAGTGTTTACTTAATTCGGTTTAATTCAATCGATTTTGTATCTGTATATTAGTTTAATGCAGAAGCAAATAAATGCACATAGAGATTCCACCACTTTTACTTAACAAAAGTTAGATGTAGTGGTTTCAAAAGCAAATTGGGACTAACAAAAAGAATGTTTGAAATATATTTTACTTCGCCCTCTATGAACTAGGCATGTTCATGTGTGGGGCGCAGATTCCGTAGTTAATATAAATTTAGTCAACTACTTTGTTGTCAAAGTCCATTTAAATAAAAATGCCTTACTTTGCAAGTTTATTTAGGACTTTCGTTCGACAATTTTTCGCTTTGTTACGTATTTGCTTCCTAGTTGACTATTGTTTGCGTCTCACTTGACGCAGTGATTTCTGGGAAAACGACTGTTGCCGCGCTGTTTGACGCTTCAGAAGTCACAAGCGTTGCACTTGATTCCGAACTATTAAAACTTGTCTCGGTACTTGTCGTTTCAGAATTTGACACCTGCGAACTTGTTTCAGTCGCAGTACTAGTAACAACCTCAGTAGCATCTGTGGAGACTGTAGTAGTTCCAGTCGTTTCAACAGGAAGCGTAGCGATGCTTTGCGCTATGCTACTAGTAGCCGGCTCAACAACTATAGATTCAACGGTTTGATGCGGCACAGACTCCGTGCTTTCGAGACTAGTACCCGTTGTTAATTCAACCGCAGTGGTCGAGGTCGTACTCAAAACTATATAATCCGGTAGTTTTAGCTTGAGATTATCTTTTAATTTTATTTCTACGCCAGCCTCATTGATATAGGACAAACCGCCAGGTTTCTTGATGAGGTCAAACTTTTTGCCATCAACATAGACACAGACTACATCATTTTCGTCCTTGGTGATTACGGCTGTTCCTTCATCAAGTACAATAGAAATAAATTGTTTGGCAAAATCATGATACTCAACCGCATTGAAATTCGAATCATAGGATGCTTTGCAAGTATGTTTGCATTCATCTTCAACGTTTAGATTGCCTTCAGCGTTCATGTTGAGTTTGATAGTAGAGGATGGGTTGCTTTCTTTTGTTTGAGCATCGTTCTGATTTGTCAGCATGATTGCGTTGGTCTCGCGTGTACTAAAGATAGTACTAGGCAAATTGCCCTCGCAAGCACCCGCACTAAAAGCTAATGAGATAGCGCAAAATAGTAAAAAACTGATATTTTTAATTTTCACTTTTTACCCCTTTGTTAAGGATGTTTCAAACTGACGCTTCTATTTTAGTACTTGAGTCAGTGGATTTTTATAAGAAAGTCTTAATTTTGACAAGAACCCATAAAAAAAGCGGCCGGAGCCGCTTAATTACTACAAATTCAAAACTAATAAAAATTAACCCATCACGGCAACAATCGCGTCTCTAATGATGCTCATGCCTTTTTCGAGTTCTTCTACCGTTGTAGTCAATGGCGGAAGGATTTTCAAAACACAGTCCTCTTTACCGCAGCGCTCAATAATCAGTCCGCGTGAGAAGCATTGTTTAGCAACTTGGCCAGCCAATTCGCCACCGCCGCAGTTCTCAAAATCAATACCGTGAATCAGACCTTTGCCACGAATCTTCAGAGAAGGATCTACATTCAAAATATTGTTCTCGAAGTAGGTGTTAATGGCCTTTTCTTTTTCGGGAATCGTGTCCAACAAATTGGTTTCTTTCAAATAATCGATAGCCGCAGATGCTCCAACAAAAGCAGGTTGATAACCACGGAAAGTACTAGTATGCTCACCAGCCTTCCAAATATCTAATTCACGATTCATCAAAAGAATGGACATGGGCATGCCGTAGCCACTGATGGACTTAGAAAGTGTAACCATGTCAGGAACAATGCCTGATTCTTCAAAGGAGAAATACGTTCCCACACGACCGCAACCGACTTGGATGTCATCAACGATTAATAAAATGTCATGCTCATCACACAATTTACGAAGGCGTTGCAGCCACTCCGCAGATGCGATAACGATACCACCTTCTGCCTGTATGGATTCGACGATTACAGCAGCTGGCTTGGCAATACCGGAATGATCGTTCTCTAAGACATACGCCATATAATCAATACTATCGAAATCATCAGAAAAGCCATCAAAGGGTGGCAAAAAGACGGCATTCTCTAGCGCAATCCCCGCTCCATCACGTGAACTACGGTTACTTGTTAGAGCCAAGGAACCAACTGTCATACCGTGATAAGCACCCATAAAGGTAAATACTGTATTACGTTTTTTCACTTTTCTGGCAAGTTTCAGCGCAGACTCAACTGCATTCGTGCCAGTTGGGCCACAGAACATAACCTTGTAGTCATATCCGCGTGGTTTGAGAATTTCATCATTGAACTTTTCGAGAAAAGCGCCTTTGGCCGAGGTGGACATGTCGAGCGCATGTGTAATATTGTCCTCAGTCATAAATTCAAGAACACGTGACTTTATATAATCATTATTGTGTCCGTAGTTTAGTGCACCGGCACCTGCGAAAAAATCGAGATAGGCTTTTCCATCTTCATCATACATGTAAGAGCCTTTGGAACGAGCGAAAACAGTAGGAAAGCTGCGCGCATAGGTACGTACTTCAGATTCCATTTGTTCAAAAATTGACATTTATAAATAAACCGGTCCTTTCAATGTTAAATTCTAATAAAGAATCAAGTGATTATAGCACAGAATTCAAGTCTTTATGTTATTGGCAAAAAACAGTCCACTTACGAATTGAATTCCGAGTCATCATTGTTCCACTCTATGCCGTAATCTGCTGTCAAAGCATCCGCTTCTGCTGGACCATTGCTGCCTGGCTGGTAAATTGCCAGCGGCTTCCCTGCATTTTCCCAAAGCCTTATCAATTGGTCTATCCAACGCCAGCTAAACTCAATTTGTGGCCACTGCGAGAACAAGTAGCGCTGTCCTTCGGCTGCAGCACGTATCAAGCGTTCGTAGGCTTCAGGTGTATTCTCATGCGCTCTGACAAGGCAACTTTGGCAAAAATCCATCTGTACTTGCTCTACATTTGTAGTCAAGCCAGGCTCCTTTATGTTGAAACTCAGTTTCACGCCTTCATCAGGCTGAATTTGAATGATGAGCTGGTTGGCCAAAGTGGACTCAGAGCTCGGTTTGAAGTGGATAACGACTTTGGTTCCGCGGTGAGAGAGCTTTTTGCCAGTACGAATAAAAAATGGAACATCATGCCAACGTGGGTTATCGATGTGCACCACAATCGCCGCATACGTATCGGTTCGCGAATCAATATCCACATTTTTTTCGGAAGTGTAGCCATCATACTGCGCAAGAACGAGGGTTTCATCCAGGTCGCGTGCTTCGATAGGGCGAAGTGCTTGAAGCAGATTCTGTTGCGCAACGGTAACGGCAAAAGGGCTCTGCTTCTCAGGCTCCTCCATCGCAAGTATAGACATAATCTGAAAGAGATGGTTTTGAACCATGTCGCGTGTAGCGCCGACTAAATCATAGTACTGACCGCGCGTTTCTACACCCACCGTCTCCATGGCTGAGATTTCAACGCTATGAATGAACTGGCGATTCCAGCAAGAACGAAAAATCATGTTTTCGAAACGCAGGGTGCTGATATTTTGGATCATCTCTTTGCCAAGATAATGGTCAATATGATAAATCTGCTCCTCACCAAAAACGTCCGCGATTTCTTTGTGAAGCGCTTTCGCTTGAGCCAAATCTTCACCGAATGGCTTTTCGATAATGACCTTTACGTTTTCCTCCGGTGCCCAAGTATGCAGCTGCAAGCCTTTGGAAATTGCGGAAAATAGCGCTGGTGCAACAGCATAGTAAAACATCTTTTGTGTTTTAGGATAATGTTCATCTAGGTAAGCAAAGAGCTTCTCGTAGTCTGACTTTTCCGAAATCTGCATTTCCAGAAAATCGACAGTTTTAGAGAATTCTTGAAACTTTTCATCATCAAATTTTAAGCGCGCAAACTTTTCAACCCAAGGTTTTATCTCTGCATGGTAATCTGCGGCAGACCATGCTCTACGGCCTAAACTTAGTACTTGCATAGGCGCTTGTGAACCGTTTTGAAAAAACAAGTTATAGGCGGCTGGCAAAAGCTTCCGATTCGCCAAATCCCCCGTCCCGCCGAATATCACAAGCAATAAGTTTGTGTCAGTCTTACTATTATTTGTCATTTACATTCCTCATTTGACTTGCATTGCACTGGGCTAATTAGAGTTCCCATTCATGATGGAAAACACCCTCTTTATCCGTACGCTCAAACGTATGCGCACCAAAATAGTCACGTTGCGCCTGTATCAAGTTCGCACTTCCAACGGCATTGCGATAACTATCAAAATACGCAAGGGCGGCATTTAATGCGGGTGTCGGGAGACCAACTTGAGCCGACAACACAACCATCTGACGCAAGGCTGGGATAGATGTGTTCATAATATTGGCAAAATATGGGTCAAGCATTAGATTCTTCAATTCTGGATTCATCCTAAATGCCTGCATCATAGGTTCTAGAAGGCTTGAGCGAATAATACACCCGGCACGAAAATTAGCAGCTATGATGTCATACTTTAAATTCCATCCGTACACTTCGTTCGCCGCTCTATACAAACTAAAACCTTGCGCGTAAGCTATGACTTTAGCGGCAAGTAGAGCTTTCTCAGTCGTTTCGGCCAAACTTTCTTTAGCGTCATACTGGTACTGGGGTGCTTCAAATAAGTTATCTGCAATAATCCGTTCTTCTTTGAGCATGCTCATGACACGCGCATTCAAGCCAGCAGCTAATACGGACGCATCAACACCCAAGTCGATAGCTTCCATGTTGGTCCATTTGCCAGTGCCTTTTTGATGGGCAACGTCGAGAATGAGGTCAACCAAGCTCTGGCCTGTTTCTGGATCTTTGACGGCAAAAATATTGGCTGTTATCTCAATCAAGTAGCTAGCCAACATGCCTTTGTTCCACTCACCATAAAGTTTAGCCAGTTCATCGTTGCTATAGCCAGCCACACGTTTTAGTATCAAATAAATTTCACTAATGAGTTGCATGTCTGCATATTCGATGCCATTATGCACCATCTTGACGTAGTGCCCCGCGCCACCGGTTCCAAGCCATGCAGAACAAGGCGTTCCGTCTTCTGCTCTAGCAGCTATGGCCTCTAGAAATGGCTGAAGTTCCATATAAGCTTCGTGTGTGCAACCAGGCATCAAAGCAGGACCGAAACGAGCGCCAGTTTCACCACCGGATACGCCCAAGCCAACAAAGCGCAAACCTTGCGCGAGTAGTTCGTTAAAGCGTCGCTCTGAGTCTTTGAAAAAACTATTGCCACCGTCTATGACGATATCTTCTCTTTGCAAAATCGGCACAAGCTGAGCGATTACCGCATCGACCGGAGCACCAGCTTTCACCATCAAAATTGTCTTTCTCGGTGTTTTTAAAGATGCGACAAATTCTTCTATCGTGCGATTGAAGATTAAGTTTTTATCAGGATTCTCGCTCATTACAGCCTCAGTCACTTCAGTACTGCGGTTGTACAAGGAAACTTTAAAGCCCCTAGACTCAAGGTTTAAAGCTAAGTTGCTGCCCATAACGGCCATGCCGATAACACCGATGTCTGCTTTCATATCTATGCCCTCTTTTGTATAAATAGTACATGTAAAGCCTTCAATGTTGGTCTTGATGGACCCTACATATAAAGGCTTTATACATTATACCCGTAAATGAGGGGCCAAAGACTGTTTCACATCAACTTTAACGACGTTTCCGCTTAAATTGAACTAAGAGCAGCCCAAGAACTAGAAGCAAGGCAGCTAACACGACTTGTCTAGAAGTAGATTCGCCGGTTCTTGGCACTGCGGTTTTCGAGGTTTCGTTCGGCTTGCTAGGCGTTCCTGTAGTCGTGGTAACTTCAGTACTTGTCGTTGTTGTTAAAGTTGTTTCCTCAGCATCTGTCGTTGTCTCTTCCGGCTCGCTTGGCTCAGTAGGCTTAGTGGTTTCACTTGGCTTCGTGGGCTTCGAAGGCTCGGTCGTGGTTGTTTCACTTGGAGGTTCTTTTTCGTTTGTTATCACAAAACCAGTCTCAAACGAACCGCTATAACTCACCTTATAGCCTTCAATAGCTTCCTCTAGGACGGTGTAAACAATAGCTAAACCTTCGGCATCATATTTCGGCAAATTGCTAAATACCGTTTTCCACTCATTCACTACATTCAATACTACTGCTTCTACTTCATTACCATTATTGTCAACAGCAGTTTCACCATTTGCTTTCAGAGCGACAATCACTTGTTCAAGTGCATCGCCAAGCCAACGTTTTTCCACAGGCACCTGCACAAGTCTAGGGTTGTTTATGACAAAATTAAAACTTGTTTGCTCCTGCGAAATATGCACTTCACGCACGATATCCAATAATTGGAAGCCATCTGGAACAGCGGTTTCTTTGACAAGATAGTTGCCTAGCTTAAGATCGCGGAATTCTACTATACCCGAAGCGTTTGTTACTTTGCTTTGCAGCGGATTTTCAAAGGTGATGTCATCTGCGGAGAAAAGGCCAAAAGTAACGCCTGCCAGCACGCGTCTAGCATCCTCGTCATACTTGGAAATTATTACTCTGCCTTTGATTGGTTGGTTATTCTTGTAGCGCGTTACAGTGCCTGTAAAATTCGCTAATTGTGTTTCAAAAGCGAGGTTTATAGTAATTGGTCTAGGATCAAGTCGATAATTAGCAGGTGGTATTATCTCCTCAAATGTGTAGCGGCCACTTTCTTTGAATAGTACTTCAGTGAAATCAAAGCGTCCCTGTGCATTAGACGTGAATTTTCCAAGAGACGTTTTAACAGCGCCATCCAGTTCAAATAGTTCAAATACGGCGCCTTCCAAGGCTTTATAGACATTGGCAAAACCACCGCCACTTACACGATACGCATGTCCCTCATGCTCATTCACAAAAGCTATTGCTTGGCCTAGAGGCACGTTTGTCAGTATTTCGTCCCCTTTGATGATTTCGACATTAATCCGTTTGTTGCTGTACACACGATCGAACATACGAATAACTGCTGTTTCAGAAACTTCATAGTTTGGATTAGTCAGTATCTCATCCGTGGCACGATACGGAACTATAAACGTATACTCATTAAGTGAGCGGACATATCCATCAGGAGCAGCTAACTCCTTTAAAACATAACTACCAGCTTCAATATCAGTGAACACTGCCTTAGCTTGCAAAGCGCCATTTACCGTAACTAGTTCACTGGTCGCCTCTGCTATCAGTTCATTATTTTTAAATAGGCCAAAGACTGCGCCAGCTAAGGCTTTACCGAACGCATCATTTTTTATTACTGTTACTTCACCACGCACGGGTTTTTCTCGATTTGGAAAGTTAAGCATATTTTGTCTGAAAGGTAGACCCGCCTTATCGACTATCTTCCCCAAACTATTGATTTTGAAGCGGTATTGACTAGCATTATACGCGTAGATTGTGCCATCTTTTTTCACTTCTGAAATGGTGTAGACCGTATCAATTTTCAATCCTTCGATGGCCACTCGACCGTTAACTGTAGGACCAGTGGTAATTGTTGAGTTATCACTTGTGTCAGTAATTATGAAAGAATAACCATCTAGCTTTTTTAAGCCGAAATCAGTCAAATCACGTATTGAAGCATCAATGTCAAAATCACTGCCTACTGCAAGCTTGTTTATTAAGACGCGTAGATTTTGGTTTACAATTTCCTTCCCGTTTTCTTTTAAGAATTTAACATCTGGTGCATCCTTAGTGATTGCGAACTCGATAGGCTCAATTGCAACAAAACCACTGTCGTTAGATGAACTAAGTTCTGTCAGTAGGTATCTACCCTCAAGCAGTCGTGTAATTGAAATCAAGCCATTTGTTCCAGTCAAGAAATTCTGATTGAACGTCTTATTCCATTCATCTAAGCCCGTAATATTGAAACGAATATAAGCCAAATGTTCGCCTCGTTCGTTAACTTTTTCTAAGCTGAAAGTACCATAGAATGGCTTTATGTTTAAGAAATTATCCTTACTAACGCGATCACTTAAAACAACGTCAAATGTCTCATTGGCTTTATCGTAGACCGCTTTGAATGCTTCATAATTGACGCTGAATGTTTTTGTGCTTAGCGTAAAACCTTGCGGCGCTTTCGTTTCTTTTATCGTATAGGTATTGAGAATCGGAAGGTCAACAAACTTCACCTTACCATCAGCATCTGAAACAGCCTTGGCGACAAAGTTTCCTTCCTTATCGCGAAGCTCAAACTCCGCTCCTTGAAGCTGGTATTGTGTCGCTTCATCAATTACGACACTGTCCTGTGCCCATTTGGTAAACGTAATGCTTCCCAATGGAGCAGGAATCTCATTATAAACACGATTGGGTTCAAGGAAGCGTATGGCAAAATCGTCCTTACGAACAAACGTATTATATGCTCTTAAACCCGTCAGATTAAAGTCATTATCAACTGTGTTTGCAGGCGCAAGCATCGGTACGATGACATCTAGCCGCATGCCAGGCTCAAGGACAACTCCTTCGGTAGCAGTAATACGGATACCCCGGGTGTTCGCAGCAGGACTACTTGACCAAGTCAAACTAGCTATGTAAGCATCAGCAGAACGATTACCGCTAGCAGGATAAACAGGCGGTGTATTACTATTCCAATAGCTAACTGTATAACCATTGGGAACTATGACATCACGATTCGTATCAAATGTGTTCATGAACTTCGATTCTCTTGGTGGGCGAACACCGGTACCAATATTAGCTTCTTGAATACTGACATCCCCCAAATATGGAAAGAAATCAACAATGTCAATTTTAGAACGTGGCTGATCAAGGTTGTTAATCAGCGAGAGACGATAGTCAAATGAACCTTCGGATTCCGTCTGAATGCCAATTGGGGACCAGGCCAAATCACCAGTCTTTCTAATATATTTTCTGGCAAAAAGCTCCTTGACCTTCAATAAATTAAAGACCTTTTGATCTTGGATCCAGACACGACCATCTCCCCCTTCACCTGGAGGCGACAATTTATTCCCTACCTTGCGGACAGAGGGGTTCTCAAAGGTAAGAAATACTTGGTTAGTCACTTGTCCTTCTTCAGTTTCCGGATCAACTATCGTGTCGATTGTGGCAATGTTAAAGACACCTTCATTTAATGTTTTCGCTGTGAAAACTATGGCACGTTGACCGCTTCTACCGTAGTTTTCTACGATTCTGTAACTTGATTCCTCGCTTGCTTTAAACCCATCACTGAGCGTGATTTTTGTAACACTAAGTCCATTGGGTAAAAGATCAACCATCTCAAAGTCATGAAGTTTTTCTCTTATTACACTCATGCCTTCGAATTCGTCTGTGCTTCCCGAAACAAAGGGTCTAACCCGAAGGCTGTAGCTCCCTTCTTGTCCGGGGTAGACGTTCTCAGTGCTAGGATAGGTTTGTGTTTTGCCAACACCCATATCGACCGCATAGTCTCGTATTGTGACAAACGCCTGTTCATGCCACAAATAGTTCCCCGCGATTCCATCCCACGCTGTGGTGTATTCGCTAATGACTAAACCTCCCGAACCTATTAGTGGCTCAGTGCGCACAGACGCATCAACCATAGTGCCTTTCAGGTAGAGATTGCCCGACATAACAGCGTGATTATGGAAAACATTGTTTCCGGATAACGGGCTAGGCGTGTAATGGGTCTTGTCAGGTTCACGCAGCTTTGTCTCAACGACAAACTCTAGCGCAGAGAACACCTTATGAGATGCAGGTAAAATGATCTGAATATAATCTATGTTTTTTGCAATTCCCGCATCAAAAACGACATGATTACTTGTGTTCATTGTAGTTGTAACAGACTGTAAGATAGGGTCGCTAGAAGGCTGCATAATCGCGCCTACTTGACTGTAAGCAACAATCGTAACTGGTAAGTTACCTGTCGCCCCAGCACCTTGCGGGAAAGACAAACCGTAATAGTAGAGCCTATCATCTAAGGCATAATCTGTGATTCGTAAATCAACTAAATCGGTAAGTGTGGCCATGGATGAGGTACGCAAGAAAAACGGGATGATTTTTTCCCTATCCGCTTGCACATCATAGAAATAAGCCATTCCTCCGTTGTACCAAGGAGCTTTATTATCATCTTTATCAAAACGTGGATCACCTTCGTATTTAACAGGTTCGAACTTAAACGCATAAATGCTGATATCATCTTGGACAAACATGCTCTTTTCTTTGAGACCAATTTTGTCTGGAATAAGTTCTACTTGTACATTATTCATTACGTTATAGCCTGATTTTAAGCCAGGAAAGGTCAGGTAGAGCGGTTTGATAGAGGAACCTGGGAAAAGTGTTTTGGCAAAAATAGCATGTTGAGTGACCGTTTTGCCATCATTTGAAAGAATCCACCCCGGATTCAAATCGTAATCAAACACCGCGGTTCTTATTTCTTCATTGCCATTAGCGTCTAAAGCGATATAAGTAGGCAAAGTATCAGTGACAATTGCCTCACTAACGTAACGCTCCAGATTATTGATGCCAAAGCTAAACTCAACTGGATAGGCGTTACTGACCGAGTAGTCATAGGTGTTATCGGCCAGTTTTGCGAGTGACATCTCACCTATCAAACGAGGACCATTGGTAGCGGAATTGGAGTACCCGTAGTCGTAGTCAGGAATATTGAGCGGACTACGTTTAGTCATCATGGGCTTGTTGTAATAGCCTTCAAGATAGATAGGTTCGGCTACAGAATAAACCGTATCCCCTGCCGCAAACAATGCGTTAATCTCCATTTGGTAATTGTCAGGCGTGACATACTTCTTAAAGCGCCACTCAATAGGAATTTCTAAATTGTAGCTGCCCGCAATTGGGTTGAGTAGAACTTCAATTACTCCATTATTGACTTTAAAGGACTTTATACTAGTAGAAGTCGGAATTTTTATGCTGCTAGGTTCAATGAAGGCGGGATCGTAATAGATGTTGATTTTGCCATTATTAATAGCCGCATTAAAGCCTGTCAGATCAGCATATACTCTCGTGATCATCTTGTCGCCAATGTAATAGCGCGTCTTTGGGAGTGTTGTGTTTCGATCAATTTCATTTAATTGGTATATTTCAACACCATTTGTGTGCATACCTTCCAAAGCCAGCTTTTCATATACGAAAAACTCCTCGTTAGGCTTGCGGTTATCAGGTACTGTGATGCTAAGTTTATTTTCTTTGTAATTGAATATATTAATGGCAGGATAAGTTTTCTCGGCAAAAATATACTCAGTAATGCTTTCCGCCAGAGGATTTCCAGCCTCATCCACATAATGAATAGTAACTTTCGTCGGATTCACGATATGCTGACGCACATTATTAATAAATCCATCCTGCAAATTATTGGGATTCTCACCCCCAGGAAAAAACACCATGACTTCTCTATTAAGTCCATTATACGTGCGGTTAAGTTCAAAAGTGTTGTTAGGTAAATTCGTTAAACTGAGCGGTAGATATGCTTCAACCAAGCGATTATATCGAAAAGCTTGCGTCCCTAAAGTTTCTATCATGGGCAGATCAATACTGGTCAAACGGTTAGTATTAAAAGCCGTATTTCCAAGCGTTTTCACCTGCGGCAGACTCAAGCTGTTGATAATATTATCAGCAAAAGCACTCACTCCAATGCTTTCCACCACAGGAAGATCCACCGTTTTTAGTAATTTGCCGCCAGAAAAAGCACTATTGCCTATTGTTTTAACTTTGGGTAAAAACAAACTTTCAATGGGTTGAGACGCGAACGCTTGACTAGCAATGTTTATGACGTTTTCGGCACTTAAGTCCTTAATGGTATTAGACATAAACGCCCCATCACCTATATCAGTAACAAGAGGTAAATCTACAGACATTAGTTTATTCGTTCTAAACGCATTGCTTCCAACACTAACAACGTGACTAAAATCAAATTCAGTCAATTGATTATTTCTAAATGCGCTACTACCAATTGTTTGTAAATTTGGAAAAACTGAAGAACTAATACTATTCTGCTCGAAAGCAGAGTTTCCAAGATCCGTAACGTTTTTGCCGGTTACGGAAGTTAATTTAAGGCTAAAAAACGCTCTTGGAGCAATAGACGTAGCGCGATCAGGGAAAGACACTGCATATGCCATATCCGGTAGTTTTTGTTTTCCACTTGATGAAAAACCCAGTATACGCCCAGTATCATTGGCATCCCAAACAAAATCTTCTTCTAGCCAAGTTAAAACTAAAGCATCCTGGCTTGGGTTAACTAGATAGTTTTCTAAACTAGGAACTTGATTATTCTCAGTCCATATAACTACGTTATTGCTATATGTTGGTGACCCAGGGTTAATGTCAAAAGCTAGTGTACCAACGCTGGCTAAGTTTGGAATTGCTAGTTCCACAATTTGGTTGTTTTGAAAAGCTTGAATACCTATGACACGCAAACTACTAAGACCTGCTGGTGCGGTACTAGCGAGCACATTGTTTTGTAAACCCCTAGCTTGTATTTCAATTATATTTGGCAAGTCAAGATAAGAAATAAGATTATTTCGAAAAGAACCATCACCTATAACAGTCAATTTAGGTATGTCAGCTTGTTCCAACTTGGGCAATTTGTTGTTTGCTAATGCATTAGACATTATAGTTGTTAGCTTTGGAAGGCTAATACTTGCAATCTGATTATTAATAAAGCCTGCATTATCGATAGTTTGTAAACTAGGCATAATAACTTCTGTTATTTGGTTATTGCCTAATCCCCACACATCAACAAATTCAACCTTGGGGAAATCGATATTTGTTATTTGATTATAACCAAATGCTGTTGAACCTAAGAATTTAAGATTTGGGAATGAGACTGCCGTAAGTCGGTTTCTGGAGAAACCCTCTCTCCCTACATATTCCAAATTAGGCAAATCTATCGTATTAACCAGATTATTAGAAAATGCGCCTGGATCACGTTCGCCAGCACTTGTTGCCGAATAACGCCCATCTATGCGTCTGATATTGTTTGCATAATCAGCAACGGAAGTTAATTGCTTGAGTCTAAATGAACTAGCATCGACTGCGTTAGCACCTACCGTATCAATCACTGTCATACCATCGGCAGGATTTATGTGTGGCAAAATCAAATCTTTTACGGTGCTTACTTTTGCCAAACCCTGCTCAGTAAAACCGTTAACTTTATTGCCCTCATAGGTAAAATCACCGAGAACCAACCGTTACCAAGCGGGAAAGTATACCAGTCTGTACCAACTAAAACAGACACTGTTCTGGTACTCGTATTACCAAGTTTATCGGTCACACTATAGGTCACATTTACAGGACCAGGTATTGATGTGTCTATGCTTGTGGGTTCAACCGTAATGGAGCCACTGATATCCGTACCTTCTAAATCCGTCGCTTTAACAAATGATAAAAGCACCGCCATCGAGCCATCTCCACCCTCAGCAATTTTGGGCTCAGTCAGTAATTCGATGCTTGGTTTTGTTGTGGTGGAACGATAATTGACATTCAGCTC
>CAZNNL010000014.1:0-44723 GCA_964574395.1 uncultured Oscillospiraceae bacterium
ATGATTTTGTTAGCTGCGACCGCACTTTTTGTAATACGAAGAAAATTGTTTAGAACGAAGTAAGAATTAATTTATTAGAAAGCATCGATTAGAGGAGGAAGAAAGATGAATCAACAAGTACAAGAAGGCAGTTACGTGACGAAAATTCAAGGACCAGGCACCACTTTGATGAAGGTAAGTGGCATCTTAATGATTATTTTTGGTGCCATTGGCACGCTTTTGCAGCTCATTTCATCTGCTGGAATTTCAATGGTATCGGCAAGCATTCAGGTTTTTGCTGATCAGGGGATGGATAAAGAGTTGGAAGGCATTACAGCTCTGTTAGGAGGCATCAGTTCAGCCTATTTAATAGCAACCGTGGCATCTGTTGTTACACTAGTCACTGGTATTCTAGCTGTTGTGCTCTGCCGTAAGCTTGACAAGGGCATGCCTGCGCTAATCTTCGCCGCTATTGCGATTGTATTGACCTTAGTCTTCAACATATATTTCTTTAGCACTGTTGGTAAGATAGCTGAGTTTTCTCGCATGAACAGCACGTTTGAAAGTCTTGAAACATCGTTTAAATTCGGTTTTAGCAACATATTATCTATTCTCGCAAGTATTGTTCTGCCCGTATTAGTAATCCTTGGTGTGATAAAAAACAAGAAAGCAGCTTAGTTTTAATCGCCTTTCAAGCTTGAGTATATCGAGGCGGCCTATTGGTCGCCTCTTTTCTTGATTGCGGCAGGATATCACACTATACCACTTTAGGCGTTTCATTAAGATAATCACAAGAAACAGCATGGAATTTTATATGATTAGCTATTTTTTTATCCGTAAATGTATGATACGATTATTCCAATGCGGATTTTTTACATGACTTATTTAGTCATGTTGGAATACAATTTAATTTTACATTTGAAAGGCGGAACTTATGAAAACAACAAACGCAGCAGTAAACAAATGGGTAGAAGAGATGGCCGCTCTCACAACACCTGATAATATTTATTGGGTTGACGGTTCTTTAGAAGAAAAAGCGAGACTCGAGAAAGAAGCTTTAGAAACTGGTGAAATGACTGAACTCAACCAGGAAAAATGGCCGGGATGCTTGTATCATCGTACCGCCCAAAATGACGTCGCGCGCGTAGAGAACAGAACCTATATTTGTACAACAAAGCAAGAAGATGCTGGCCCTACAAACAATTGGGCTTCACCTCAAGAAATGTACGACAAATTGACTCCATTGTATAAAGGCGCCATGAAAGGCCGTACTATGTATGTTATTCCATACATCATGGGTCCTGCTGGCTCTCCTTTTTCAAAAGTTGGTGTAGAACTAAGTGACAGCATTTATGTTGTTTTAAATATGCGTATCATGACACGCATGGGTGACATTGCCTGGAAACAATTGGGCGATTCGAGTGACTTTGTTAAAGGTCTTCACTCCAAAGCACAAGTTGATCCTGAAAATCGCTACATTGTGCACTTCCCAGAAGACAATACCATTTGGTCAATTAACTCTGCTTACGGTGGTAACGTTTTGCTTGGCAAAAAATGTTTCGCCCTTCGTATCGCATCTAACCTAGCACACAAAGAAGGCTGGATGGCAGAACACATGCTCATCTTAGGTGTAGAAAACACAGAAACAGGTGATACAAAATACATCACTGGTGCTTTCCCTTCTGCTTGTGGCAAAACCAACCTCGCCATGCTAATCCCTCCCGCCAGCATGAAAGGCTACAAAGTCTACACTGTCGGTGATGACATTGCTTGGATGCGTCCTGGCGATGACGGACGCCTATGGGCCATTAACCCAGAAGCCGGTTTCTTCGGAGTTGCTCCAGGCACTAGCATGAAGTCCAACCCCAATGCGCTCTTAACTACAAAGTCCAATACGATTTTTACAAACGTTGCTGTAACCAAAGACAACGAACCTTGGTGGGAAGGTATGGGCGTTGACGCTCCAGCCGAAGCTACCGATTGGCTAGGAAAACCTTGGACACCAGAATCAAGTGATAAAGCTGCGCACCCCAACTCACGCTTTACCGCGCCAGCTTCACAATGCCCTTGTATTTCTGATCAATGGGAAGATCCACAAGGCGTTCCTGTATCAGCTATTCTCTTTGGTGGCCGTCGTGCGAAAACTGCTCCGTTGGTATACCAATCATTTGACTGGAACCACGGTGTCTTTGTTGGTTCGACAATGGCTTCTGAGACAACTGCTGCAGCTATCGGTGCAGTAGGTGTTGTGCGTCGCGACCCAATGGCTATGCTGCCTTTCTGTGGCTACAACATGGGGGATTACTTCCAACATTGGATTGACATGGGTAAGAAAATTGAGAATCCACCTTTGATTTTCAATGTTAACTGGTTCCAAACGGATGACGAAGGCAAATTTGCTTGGCCTGGTTTCGGCGACAACTTCCGCGTAATTGAGTGGATTTTGAAACGTTGTGAAGGAAAAGTAGATGCGGTAGAAACACCAATTGGTTATCTACCGAAAGCTGAAGATATCAATCTTGAAGGTCTCGAAGGCTTTGATCAAGCGCAACTCGAAAAACTCTTGGTTGTTGACAAAGCAATCTGGGACGATGAATTAAAGGGTATGGAAGAACATTACGCCATCTTCGATCGTCTACCAGAAGAATTGAAAACTCAGTTAGTGGCATTGAAGGATCGTTTTGCCAAAGCTTGAGTTTCTTAGGACAAGGCGTTTATAATCTAGCCTAGGCTAATAATAACTAAGCCTCGACACATATGTGTTGGGGCTTTTTCTAAGTGAGAGTAATAATGGCAAAAGTAGAAGCACTTATCGCAGGTCACCGATATGTACTCCAATCTGAAGCGGACGAAGACGCCATGCAAGAAGTCATTGCAGAAGTGAAAGAACGTATCGAGATCGTAAATGCAGCTGTGATGAACTTAGGGGCGCGCGAGCAAGTAATCTTGGCATTTTTAGACACAGTGGCAGAGCTACAAGCCAAGAGAGACGTAAAGCCTTCAGAAAGTCTTGAAGTAGCTGCTTTGATAAGTCGCCTCGAATACTTAGAAGCTACTTTAGCCTATTCAGAAACGATTGCTAAATGGCAAGAGAAAAGTAAAAACAAGAAGAAAAGAGTAGCTAAAAAATCTAGCAGTAGTGTGCAAGAGAGAATACCTGATTTTGCTGAAACTCAGATTGCTCTCGATGTATAGTTTCTTGGCATTAATATTGAATTGTGAGAATAATGAATAGTAAAAAGACCCCCGAATTACTGGCTCCTGCTGGTAGCATAGAAGCCTTCGACGCAGCCATCAATGCTGGTGCAGATGCTGTATATTTTGGTTTAGGCGCGTTTAACGCCAGAAGTGAGGCTGCTAACCTGAGCCTTGTAGATTTAGACTATATTGTTAGACAAGCAAGTCTTTATAAGGTCCAAACATATTTGACCCTCAATACCTTGCTTGCCAATCACGAATTGCAGCCTGCACTTGAGCTTGCCTCGCGTGCTTATGCAGCTGGCGTTGATGCCGTTATCTTGCAGGACAAGGGTTTAGCATTGGCGCTCAAACAGTATTTGCCTGACCTTGCCTTGCACGGCAGTACACAAATGAGTTTAACTCAGCCAGAAGCACTGTATGAAGCCAAAGAATTAGGCTTGTCGCGTGTGATTTTGCCAAGAGAATTAAGCTATAAAGAACTAGAACTTATGCAAGCCTTAGCCAATGAACTTGCGCTTGAGACAGAAATATTTGTTCACGGTGCGCTTTGTGTCTGTGCATCGGGCCAATGTGCATTGAGTTACTTTAATGGGGGTAGATCAGCTAATCGAGGGGCGTGCGCCCAAGCCTGCCGTTTACATTATACCCTCGAACTCGATGGTACAGATGTCAAAAATGGGGCCCTTCTTTCACCAAAAGACCAGGCCTTAGTTAATGATTTGCGCGTGATTGCTGCACTTGGTATTGACTCGATAAAAATAGAAGGGCGAAGACGTTCTGCGAGTTATGTAGGCTCCTCAACATATGTATATAGAAATGCGTTAGACAATGACTTTGAATTGACTGAGAAATCTCAGAAAGATTTATTGCTCGCGTTCAATCGAGGCGGAGCTTTTACTAGAAATTGGTTTGGCGATGAGCGTAACGCGGGTTTTTTGAGTGGTGCTTGGCCTGGAAGTCATGGGCTGCACTTAGGGACTGTGGTTGAAGCACAGGACAAAAGTGGTAAGCTCATCATCAGACCAGAACATGCTGCAGAGCTACAAGAAGATTTAGTGCCTGGATCTGTTGTCACTGTGCGCGACCCTTACTTACAAAAGGAAATCGCATCTGCACCTATTGGCAAAATTGATGCACAAGGTGGGCTTCTAGAAATCAAAGCTTTTCACCCTCAAGTGCTTCGTCAGATCAATAGAGGTTTAAGCGTTTATCTAATGCAGTCTGAAAGGTTAAACAAGGATGTGGCAAATCGAAAGCCTGTCAAAAAACGCAGTCTCGATTTTTGTTTGCATGAAATTGGAAGCAGCTTGCATTTGATTGGAAGTACTGATGGAAACTCTTGCACTGTGCCACTTATTCAGGATTCATCTTATCCAGCCATCAGCGAAGACAGAATTACACAAGCTTTAGGGAAGCTTGGTTCTACAGTATTCACACTTGGTGAAGTGAAGATAGATACTGACGTGCACTTAGCTTTGTCCAGCCTAAATCAAGCACGAAGGTCAATTTGTGAAGAGCTTGAAGCAAACATAGTCCAATCTCGGAAAAGGGTTTTGCCAGCAGTTGAAATGGAATTAAACGATTTCACTGCCTTGAAAGATACACTCGTAAAGAGGAAAGGTCTTGAGCAAACGAATAGCAGGCATGACAGAAAAATCTTGTATTTCCAAAACTACAAGGGAGAGCTAGGTCAAATAAGTAAGCACGAGAATGATTATGACCAAATTGTAGTGCCTCTCGCTTATCTAGCTGAGTCATCAGAGCTTTTTGAGCATCTCTTAGATGATAAGAGTGGACGTTACGCTCTCTCTTTACCAATTTTTGTTGATATAGAGAATCATGTGAAATGGACCAATCTGTTGAAGCAACTTTGCTCAGCGGCCCCAAGGCTACTGTATTGTTCAGTAGCGGGCGCGAAGCGTTGGGCTGAGCGCATTCCAAATCTGGCTTGGACGCAGGATAGTGGTAGCCATATTATGAATAGCCTTAGCGCGCTCTGGTCATTAACGCAGGGAAGTGCATGCTTGTCTTTAGCGGATGAACTAAGTACAGCTGATGTCAGAGCATTAGTCGATGATTTAGTCATGCTCTATACTGCCTGGGGTTTAGACCCACAAACGTTGACTTTGGAAGTCCAGGTGTCTGGCTTAAGGCGCGCCATGTATTGTAGACATTGCAATTTAGGTCATAGAAGAAAAAACTGCTCGGCATGCCAAAATAAGGACGCGGTTTTAATACAGACATCAAATGGCCTTGAATTAAAGAAGATATTTCACCCTGAAGCCGACTGCTGTATTGAACTACTTATTAATCAAGAGGCGAAAAATGAGGCGAATTTGAGTCTGGCAAAAACACTGCATTCGCCATGCGCTTTGCAACTGCGCTATAATAGTTGCCTATGATTTTTAGATGCATATAGCTACGGAGAATACTATGAACAGTCAACCAACCATATATATTGAACGCTTGAGAGAAGAAGCTAAACTTCCCTTTTATGTACACGAAGGCGATGCCGGCATGGATGTTTGTGCGGCTAACGATGTTTTGTTAGCTCCCGGCGAAAGCAAACTAATTCCTACGGGTTTGATTTTACACATTCCGCGCGGGTATGAAGTGCAGGTAAGACCACGTAGTGGCTTGTCTTTAAAGACGAGATTACGTTTGCCAAACAGCCCAGGCACGATAGATTCAGGTTTTAAAGATGAACTTCATGTGGTAATGCACAATAGTAGTTATGAAAACCAACATCTAGGCGAATGTCTAGATTGTAATGAAAAAGAAAATCGCCAAGGTGTCTATCAAATTAAAGCGGGTGATCGCATAGCGCAGCTAATTGTCGCAGCGGTCTCTGAAGCAATCCTGATAGAGGGCATGCCGGAAGATACATCACAGATGGTAGAGAATCGTGGTGGCGGATTCGGACATAGCGGAGTTTAAGTGAAAGGTATTTTGTGCTGGTATTAGGTCTTGAATCATCTTGTGACGAAACAGCCGCAGCGCTAGTACGCGATGGCCGTGAGACTATTAGTGAGGTCATCGCTTCTCAAGCTGACCTGCATAGTCATTTTGGTGGAGTTGTCCCAGAGATAGCTTCGCGTCAGCATGCGACGGCCATCATAGCTGTAATCGATCAATGCCTTAAACAAGCTGACCTAACACTAGATGATATCGATACTTTCGCCGTGACTTCGGGTCCTGGCTTAGTAGGAGCTCTGCTAATTGCCGTAACCGCAGCTAAAGCACTGGCATCCGTGACTAAAAAACCTCTCTATGAAGTCAATCATATTGCCGGGCACATTGCAGCCAATTATTTGGCGCATCCAGAACTCGAACCACCTTTTGTCTGTTTAGTAGCCTCAGGTGGGCACAGCCACTTGGTATATGTTGAAGACTATACAAAGTATAAAATTCTGGGTCGTACGCGAGATGACGCGGCTGGAGAAGCTTTTGATAAAGTTGCCAGAGTCCTAGGTTTGGGCTACCCCGGCGGCCCTGCAATCGACAGAGCAGCCAAGCTTGGAGATGCAAAACGCTACCAGTTTCCCGATCCAAAGATAGCCAATCATCCGCTAGATTTTTCGTTTAGTGGCTTAAAAACACAGGCTCTCACACAGTATCAGCAAGCTCAGCAACAAGCGGTGCGCGAGAATCGTCCATTTGAAGAAGTATTTTCCGTTAATGATTTCGCAGCATCTTTTCAAGATGCTATCGTCAGAACGCTAGTGTCTAGAACCCTTGCAGCAGCAGATACTTGTGACTGCGAGAAAATTGCACTAGCAGGTGGTGTTGCAGCCAATAGCTTGCTGCGGGAAAGGCTTCAGACAGCCGCTCAAGAAGAAGGCAAAACATGCTATATTCCGCCTTTGAAACTCTGTACGGATAATGCAGAAATGATAGCTGCCGCAGGTTATTTTGAAGCTATATCGGGGCAAGCACCAGCAGGTTCAGGTCTCAATGCCAGACCAGCTTGGCGCATGGAGGCAAGAGCAAATGGCTAAACAAAAAGGCTTCAAAACAATTGCAGATAATCGCAAGGCTTTTCATGAATACACCATCATGGAGCGTTTCGAAGCGGGAATTGCACTAAGCGGCACAGAAGTAAAGTCGCTGCGTGCTGGTCGCGTAAATCTCAGCGATAGTTATGCGCAAGTTAAACAGGGCGAGCTTTTCGTGATTGGCATGCACATCAGCCCCTATGAGCAGGGCAATCGTTTCAACCTCGATCCAATGCGCGAACGCAAGTTATTAATGCACAAGCGCGAGATTAATAAACTCTACGGTCAAGTCAAACAAGAAGGGCTCACTTTAGTCCCAACACGACTGTATTTTAAAGATGGTCGTGTGAAGTTAGAAATAGCTTTGGCAAAAGGAAAAAAAGACTACGATAAACGTCAATCGGAAATTAAAAAAAGTGCTGAACGAGAAATTGCTAAGCGCTTGAAAAACCATGCTTGACATGGTAGACTACTTAAGGTTTTTGATGCCCATTACACACACAACGAAACAAATGTTGCCTAGAGAGGCGAGAGACGGATTGTTTTTTGCCAAAGAGGTTATGCGTTGTGGAGGAATAAACAGGAGGAAATTAAATGGCAGTCATCAGTATGAAACAACTCTTAGAAGCCGGTGTCCACTTTGGTCACCAAACCCGTCGTTGGAACCCCAAAATGGCGGAGTACATCTATACCGAACGTAACGGTATCTACATCATCGATTTACAGAAAACCGTAAAGAAAGCGGACCAAGCTTACATGTTTATCCGTGAAATTTCTGAAAATGATGGCACAGTGCTGTTCGTTGGAACAAAAAAACAAGCGCAAGATTCAATCAAAGAAGAAGCTGAGCGTTGCGGAATGTTCTACATGAACAATCGTTGGTTAGGCGGAACCTTGACCAATTTCAGCACGATAAAGACGAGAGTCAATCGTTTAAAAGAGCTGGAGCGCATGAAAGAAGATGGCAGCATGGATGTGCTACCTAAAAAAGAAGTTGCTCAACTCGCTTTAGAACAAGAAAAGCTCGAAGCTAATCTGGGCGGTATCAAAGATATGAAGCGTTTGCCAGATTGTCTCTTCGTGGTTGATCCTAAAAAAGAACACATCGCTGTTCGTGAAGCACGCCGTCTTGGTATTCCCATCGTCGGTATTGTTGACACAAACTGTGATCCTGACGAAGTTGATTACGTTATTCCAGGTAATGACGACGCAATACGTGCCGTTAAACTGATTGCCGGCAAGATGGCTGATGCTGTTATCGAAGGTAAACAAGGCGAACAACTGCAAATGGAAGGCAACGACATGCCTGAAGAAAGTGCAGAACTTAGCGAAGAAAAACCAAGCATCGAAGAAATAGCATTTGAAGAAACTGAGACTGCAGTCCCAGTGGAAACAGAAGCTACAGCAGAAGTCACAGAAGAAGCGGCTACAGCCGTTGAAGAAGATACAGAAGCATAATTATTGGAGGAACACATGGCAGATATTTCAATAGCATTAATTAAGGAACTGCGTGAAAAAACGGGTTCTGGCATGATGGATGTCAAAAAGGCACTCGTCGAGACCAACGGAGATATGGAAAAAGCAATCGCATGGTTGCGTGAAAAAGGTATTGCAACAGCAGCCAAGAAATCTTCACGTATTGCAGCAGAAGGTATTGTAGAATCTTACATTCATGCTGGCGGTCGTGTTGGTGTGCTAATCGAAGTCAATATTGAAACAGACTTTGCTGCTAAGAGCGAAGATTTCATCCAATTTGTTAAAGACTGTGCAATGCAAGTTGCAGCAATGAACCCACGGTGGGTCAGCAAGGATGAAGTTCCTGAAGGCGAACTCGAAAAAGAGCGTGAAATCGTTCGTAATCAAGCACTCAACGAAGGCAAACCCGAAAAAATCGTGGACAAAATCGTTGAAGGTCGCATGCAGAAGTTCTACTCCGACTACTGTCTCTTGGACCAAGCCTTCGTAAAAGACGATTCAAAAACAATCGCAGACTTGCTACAAGAAAAAATTCTCAAAATTGGCGAGAAGATTTCCATTCGCCGCTTCACACGCTATGAAGTCGGTGAAGGGCTTGAGAAAAAAGTCGAAGACTTCGCAGCAGAAGTCGCCGCTCAATTAGGTTAAACCGAAGTGCTCCGAAAGGGGCACTTTTTTTATACGCATTTTTCCTATAAAGTAGTATTAAATTCATGGCAAAACAACAACGGAGGCGAAATCATGGACATTAAGTATAAACGCGTACTCTTAAAAATTTCAGGCGAAGCACTAGCAGGAGACAAGGGCTGGGGTTTAGACAATGCAACCCTCATCTCTATTGGCAAAAGCATCAAACAAGTATCGGACTTGGGCGTAGAGATTGCCATCGTTGTAGGGGGCGGAAACTTTTGGAGAGGAAGAACATCTGAAGGGATGGACCGCGTGACTGCCGACCATATGGGCATGCTCGCCACCCAAATTAATGCTCTAGCACTCAGTGATGCTTTAGAACAAGCAGGTGCCGTGACACGTGTCATGAGCGCTATTGAGATGCGCCAAATTGCTGAGCTATACATTCGAAAAAGAGCAACACGCCATCTAGAAAAAGGCCGCGTTGTTATTTTTTCTTGTGGAACCGGAAATCCGTTTTTTTCAACCGATTCTGCCATGGCACTACGTGCTGCTGAAATTGAGGCAGATCTCGTACTTAAAGCCACGAATGTTGATGGTGTGTATGACAAGGATCCAAAGAAATATGAGGATGCGGTGAAGTATAAATCACTGACGCATCTTGAAGTACTACAAAAACAACTTCAAGTCATGGATTCAAACGCAGCCGCTATCTGTCGCGATAATCATTTAAAAATCATAGTTTTCACTCTACACGAAAGCGATAACATTAAACGCATCATCTTAGGAGAAGACATAGGGACTTTGGTTTACTAATTTGACACGATGCTGAGAAGAACAGCGGAGCAATTTTCAAACTGCTATAATGGTTCAAGAAAGCTAGTATCTGTTAGTATTATATTCAAGATACTTATCTTAGGAGGTGCATTTTATGGCAATCGAATTAAATAGTGAAAGCTACCGTCCGTTTGAGGATAGGATGAAAAAAACCTGTCAGGTTTTGCAAGAGACACTTAACACTATCCGTGCAGGACGTGCCAATCCCAAGGTTTTAGAGCATATTACAGTCAGTTATTACGGCACGGATACGCCACTTTCTCAATTGGCCAATATTCAGGTTCCGGAAGCACGCATGATTACTATCACGCCATGGGATATGACTTGTTTAAAAGACATGGAACGTGCCATACAGTCTTCTGATCTGGGCATTAACCCCAATAACGACGGTAAATCCTTACGCTTGAATTTTCCCGCTCTGACTGAGGAAAGAAGGAAAGATTTAGTAAAACAAGTCCAAAAATATGGCGAGGAATCAAAAGTTGCCGTGCGCAATATTCGCAGAGATGCCGTAGATTTGGTTAAAGGCTATAACAAGAAAAAAGAAATTGGCGACGATGTTCTAAGAGATGCTGAAACAAGTATTCAAAAACTAACAGATAAATATATTGCTGAAGTGGATAAAATTGTTCAAACCAAGGAAAAAGATTTGATGGAAATCTAAGCATGGCTAGAGCACAAGTGCAGAAACTTAGCGAGATTGGAGAATCCAAAATCCCATTACATCTTGCTATTATCATGGACGGCAATGGGCGTTGGGCTAAAAAGCGCTTCCTACCCAGAAAATTTGGGCACAGAGCAGGTGCTGAGAATCTAAAGCGCGTCACGGAAGCTGCCGCTAATGCCGGCATCCGTTATTTAACTGTGTACGCTTTTTCTACTGAAAACTGGAAAAGGCCCCAAGATGAAGTGCATGGTTTAATGAATCTGTTTATCGAGTTCCTGGATAAGTATGACCCAGAACTTGCTGAGCAGGATATTCGTCTGAGGTTCCAGGGCGATCTTGCTAGCTTGCCTGAAAATGTGCGTGCGGCTATCGCAGCCTCTGACAAGCGTAGTCAGAACAGGCAGGGCATGCAGCTAATACTTGCCTTCAACTATGGAGGACGTGACGAATTAGTGCATGCAGCGCAAGCATTGGCGAAAGATGCGATCGCAGGGAAAGTTGATCCAAACACCATTGATTCTGAACTCTTCAGTTCTTACTTATATCTTAATGATGTCCCTGATCCAGATATGATAGTCAGGACGAGTGGAGAGATGCGGTTATCTAACTTTCTACTGTGGGAAGCTGCGTATAGTGAGCTTTGGGTGGTAGATGTACTATGGCCTGACTTTTCCAATGAGCATCTACAGATGGCCATTGCAGAGTTTGGTAGACGTGAAAGACGCTTTGGGGGACTTTAGCTTAGTTGGACAATGGAGGATTAGTAGTTTATGAGTAACCGAGTAATGACAGGCCTTGTTTTTACAATCGCAATGCTGATTGTGATTATTCCTGCTTTTGTCTGGCCGTGGTGGACGATGATTTTCTTGGTCGTCCTCGCTGTCATCATGACCTTGGAATATCATCAAGCGATGCAACGCATATTCAAACCTCTGTCTCTCCCGCTGATGTTGGCAGCCAGCCTTTCTATCGTTGTGCCTGGCGTCATCTGGTACATTTATCGTGACGCACATCGTGGGTGGCAGTTTTTACAAAAAACCGAACTACAAAGCCCCGATCTAGCTACTTGGCGCACTGACTCCTTGTTCTTATTGGCTTCAGGCGTAGCAATTCTTTTTACCTATCTCTTTTTCTTAATGGTGATTTCCTCTACCTTTACCGTACTAAAACACGGCCCCGCAAGATTGCCACAAAACGCCGCGGCTCTTTCTGCCGGAATATATTTAGGTGTACCTTTAGCGAGTATTACCTTGTTTCTCTTTGCTTTACCCAACGGTTTTAGGTGGCTTTTACCTGCAATATTTATCCCCTGGATTTCAGATGTAGGGGCATACTATGCCGGTACTTACATGGGGAAAAAGCCCTTCTTCAACAAAATCAGTCCGAACAAAACTATGGAAGGTGCCATGGGAGGAATCCTAGCGGGTGCGCTCATTGGCGGTATCTATTTTTTAGTGGCCTTTAGAGGCGACGGTATGACCATGCAGAGCACCGCCATTGCTTTGGCTTACGGCTTGCTAAGTGGCGCTTTGCTCGCCTTTGCGGGAGAAATGGGAGACCTTTTTGCCTCAGCCTTAAAGCGCTGGACTGGCATTAAAGATTTCAGCCATGCACTTCCAGGGCATGGTGGATTTCTGGACCGCTTTGACTCCGTTCTATTTTCTTTACCTGTCAGTATCATCCTGGCGAGTATCTTCTATTTAATCTAGGTATACGTATGAAAGCATTAGCTATCCTTGGCTCAACCGGTTCCATAGGTACACAAACGCTCGAAGTTTGTGCTGAATTCTCTTATCCTGTTCATGCATTGGCTTGTGGCAAAAATGTTGCACTACTAGCGAAACAAATCGAACGTTTTAAACCCGCTCTGGTCAGTGTGGGAGATGAAACTGCAGCAGCTGAACTTGCTAGTATTCTAGAAAATGCTGACTATCGTCCACGCATTCTCTGGGGTCGTGAAGGCTTAAAAGAAATCGCGACTGATCCTGCCGCTGACATGCTTCTTGCTGCAATGGTTGGCATATCAGGACTGGAACCCGTCTTGCAAGCCATCGCTGCTGGCAAAGACATTGCTTTGGCTAATAAAGAAGTTTTAGTAACGGCTGGTTATCTGGTCGAAACTGAGCTGAAAAAATATGGAAGAAAGCTTCTACCGGTTGACAGCGAACACTCTGCAATCTGGCAATGCCTGTGGGGAAATGACGAACGCGGATTGAGGCGTATTTTTTTGACTGCATCCGGAGGGCCATTCTTACATTACTCAGCTGCTGACTTAAAGCAGGTGACGAGAAGCGATGCGCTTAAGCATCCAACATGGGATATGGGTGGCAAAATCACCATAGATTCCGCAAGTTTAATGAACAAAGGGCTAGAACTTATTGAAGCAATGCATCTATTTCATGTCAATGCAGAACAAATTGAAGTTTTGGTTCATCCTCAAAGCATCATTCATTCCATGGTCGAGTGGCAAGACGGCTCAGTCATGGCACAGTTAAGTCATCCGGATATGCGTTTGCCAATACAAATTGCCTTAGCTTATCCTGAAAGACTGAATAGTCCTGAGCGTCGTTTTGATCCTTTTTCTAAAAGTGCACAATCGTTAAGTTTTTTGCCGGCAGACCGAGAGCGTTTCCCTTGCTTAGCTTTGGCTGAAGAAGCTGCTAAAGCACAAAAATCGTTAACGATTGTGATGAATGCTGCCAATGAAATTGCGGTTGCTGCGTTCCTGAAAGAAGAAATACAGTTTCTGGATATTCCTCGTGTCATTGAGGCAAGTATGCTCAGACATGCAGCTACTGGCTTAAGTAAAGCTGAGAGTTTAGAGGAAATCTGGGCGTGCGACGAAATTGGGCGACGCTTCGCCTCGGAGAAGATTTCGTTACTGATCTGACACATTTTTCTGTTACAATAGTGATTCTTAATTAGTTTACTTGGCGTGAGAGACAGCTTTAGTACTGTCTTTTGTTATATGTGATATAGGAGCAATATGAACGATATTATAGGTATATTAGTTGGCCTGGTTTTACTAAGCCTGATGATGTGGTTGCACGAACTAGGTCATTATTTGATGGGCAAAAAACTGGGTTTTAAAATAGAAGAATTCAATATTTTCATGGGCCCAGTTCTTTATTCATTTCACAAGAACGGCGTGAAATATTCTTTGCGTTCAATACCCATCGGTGCGTCAGTGCAGTTTGCAGGGGAAGGCGATACGGACCCCGATGCCGACACAACGCAGGCTGCTTGGGCAAGTGGCGCGGAAGAAGAAAGCGGGAAAATCACCTCGGCTTGGGGTACTGAGAATAGTAAACCCATAAGTGGTGCACTGGATGCGCGATTATTTCATAACAGACCCAAGCGTTATCGGGCAGCTGTGTTACTTTCTGGTCCAGTGATGAACATCATCAGTGGCGTGCTTGCTTTTGTCATCATTTTCTCAAGTTTGGGTTATGTGGTACCCCAAATATCTGACTTGAGTAGCGATGGGCAGGCTCAAGCTGCTGGTTTAGAAATTGGAGATACGATTACTGAAATTAATGGCACCCCAGTCCGAAATGCCATGGATTGGAATTACGCCTACATGTTTATTAACGATGGTCAAACCGTAGGGATTAAATACCTCAACGCGGACGGACAAGAGCAGGTAGCAGAGTTAGTGCCGCAAGCGACAAGCAGAAAAATGATTGGCATTTCTTGGAACCCTGCCTCTAGTGCCATCGTTGTAGAAGCAGTCGATCCTCAATCTAATGAAGGATCTCCAGTTATAAAAACTGGAGATCAGCTCATCAAAGTGAATGGTCGAACTGTAGATGTTGATTCAGTCTCCCAAGCGATAGCTTCAGCACAAGACAGCAATATTAAATTGACCGTCGTTAGAGATGGCCAGGAACAAGAACTTACTACTAAGGCTAGAATAGTAGAAGGCTACAATTCAGTAGGTTTAGCGTTTACAGAAAAACATGACTTTTTAGGCACTATTCCATATGCCTTGAATTTTTCCACGTCCATACTGAAAATGACCTTTTCCTCAATCGGCCAAATGATTAGCGGTCAACTAAAGGCCAAAGATGCATTAAGTGGTCCGGTGGGAATTGTTGATACCATATCAGGCGTTGTCAAACAGGAACAGGTCGATGTCATTGAGAAAATTATGCAGCTCTTGCAACTGTTTGCCTTAATTTCACTGTCCTTGGGGATAATGAACCTTTTGCCAATCCCACTTTTAGACGGGTCACATTTGCTTTTATTAGTCGTAGAAGCTATTCGTGGCAAAAGGCTATCACAAAAAGCGCAAACCGCCATTACCATGGCAGGACTACTCATCATAGTGGGCTTGTTTGCAGTCGGCCTGTATTTTGATATAAGCCGTATTATGGGCAGGTAGGAGGAAGATATGGGCTTAGCAGAATCAGAAAGAATACTAGGCAATAGGCGTGTTAGCCGTGTTGTCCAAGTTGGCAATTTAAAAATGGGTGGCGGCACGCTTCCGCTTATCCAATCTATGAATAACACAGACACAAGAGACGTAACTGCTTCTCTTGCCCAAATTAGTGCTCTAGCTGCGGCAGGCTGTCACATTACGCGACTGGCTGTGCCAGATATGGAAGCGGCGACTGCTCTTAAAGCAATTTGTAGGAAAGCACTTCTACCAGTAGTGGCAGACATTCACTTCGACTATCGTTTGGCTTTGGCTGCCATTGCTGCAGGTGCAGCTAAAATCCGCATCAATCCTGGTAATATCGGTGGCGAAGATCGCCTGCGTGAAGTCGCTAAAGCCTGTAAAGAGCGCAATATTCCAATCCGAGTCGGTGTTAATTCTGGCTCCATTGCTAAGGATATTCTAGCCAAGTATGGTGGCGTTACGGCACATGCTATGCTTGAATCCGCACAGCAGTCAGTCGCATTGCTAGAGGACCAAGGATTTGAGGACATAGTTATTTCGATGAAGGCTTCGGATCCTGCGCTCTCAATTGCCTGTTATCGTCTCCTAGCAACTGCTAGTCATTATCCTTTGCATTTAGGCGTAACAGAAGCAGGTAGCGTTAGAGAAGGATCGATTCGTTCGGCAATCGGTATTGGAACACTACTCGCAGAAGGCATTGGAGATACCTTTAGGGTTTCGCTGACCGCTGACCCTGTAGAAGAAGTGAAAGTTGCACATAGCATTTTGAACGCTTTGCAGCTCAGTGAACGCGGGGCAACCTTAATCTCTTGTCCGACTTGTGGGCGTACTGAAGTGGCCTTGCAGAAGCTGGTTGAAGAAATTGAACCACTTCTGGCCAACGTGGAAAAACCAGTAAAGATAGCTTTGATGGGCTGTGCCGTGAATGGCCCTGGTGAAGCGAGGGAAGCGGATATTGGTTTGGCAGGGGGTAAGGATGGGTATTTACTTTTTGCCAAAGGTGAAATTATTGAAAAAATACCTGAAGAACAGGCATTGGCAAGGCTTAGAGAAGAATTACTAAAGCGTTTTAATGTGACAATATAAGCATTGTGTCGGGGGAAGAATTTGAGCACAGTCAGAGATTTTTTAAGCGCGTATGGCGTAGAAGACGTACATTTTGAGGAGCAGATTTCGCAGTCTGTTCTAGCTGCCAAGCTTTTGTCTTTTAAAAGACTTGAAGCTTCTGTGCTGCGCTTGCACGTGCTCATCTCGCATCTTAATCCAGCAAGTGATGCGCTATTTCAGGACGAGTTGAAATTAGCAGAACTATTGAAAATTGAGACCGTAGAGTTGGCGCTTCGCTTTGCAGATGATTCGAGTACGGAAGCGATGGTTAAGTTTAGACACGCTGTCATAGCGTGGTTAGCTAAGCATTTAGAGTTGCACGAACCCCTACTAGCGAATGCTTTTAGTGAACTGAAGCCTGATTGCTTAAGTGCTGACCAAAAGACTATTAACTTGCATTTAAACCCTGTTGTCTTCGAAAAGGCTGATGCGGGTGTAGAGGATGGGATTAATAGCTTTTTGAAGGATAGGGGCGGTTTGGATTTGTCGGTGGCTTTCTTTTGCCAAAAAGAAGACGAGGGTCGCCAGCACTTTGATGTAGAGACTTATCTAAAGAATATGCAAGCGCATTATAACGAAAAGCTAGAGCGTGTTGAACAAGTAGCGCCTGTACCAGCTAAACCGAATACTACGACTAAAACCAATGGTAATGGTAACGGGAAAGAAAAAGGTAAGTATTTTAGAAAGAAGAAACTTCAGGATTTAATTTGGGGACGCATGTATGAGGTGAAGGAGTCCACGCCATTACATGAGTTAAATAAAGATTCCGGCATTGCACAGTTTGAAGGAAAGGTTAGAAATCCTGAATTCACAACTGCGAGAACGGGTACTTCTGTCATCGTAAGGTTTAATTTAGAAGGCAAAACAGGTGCGGTAAGCTGTATCATGTTCGTAAAACCGGAAGAACTTGAGTTAGTCCAAGCCGAACTAAAAAAAGGTGCTTATATACGTGTTGAGGCGGAGCTTAGTTTTGATGATCGTTTCTCTCACGATTTACAGGCTAGAGTTTTAGGCTTTATGGCAGCAACAGAGGTAGTAAGCAAACGGCAGGATACTGCTTCCGAAAAACGGGTAGAATTACACACGCATACGAAACTTAGTGCCAAAGATGCACTTTGTGATCCTAAGGCATTGGTTAAACTTGCGGCAGAATTTGGGCATGAAGCTGTGGCTATCACTGATCATGGTGTTGTACAAGCTTTCCCGGATGCTTGTGCAGCGGCGGATGAACTGGCCAGAGAAGGCAAGGATATCAAATTAATTTATGGCATGGAGGGCTATTTAGTTGATGATGGCCAGGTTTGTGTGTATGGATTTGAACCTTTTCCCGCTGCTCAAGAATTTGTTGCCCTCGATGTAGAAACGACAGGTTTGGATGCCAATGTCGATCGGTTGATTGAGGTGGCGGCGGTACGTTTTGCCAAGAATAGCAGTGGACAATTCGAAGAGACAGCCGTGTATCAGACCTTGATTCAGCCTGGTGTCTCGCTCCCGGAAAAGACTACGCAATTAACGGGTTTAACGGATTTTGATCTCTTGGGGAAACCTGAAGCTAAAGAGGTTTTGAGTGAACTACATGCGTTTATAGGTGATTCGCCGGTAGTGGCCCACAATGGGCTCTTTGACCTTGGTTTTATTAGGGCTGAGGCATTTAGAACTGAGCAGGTTGCTGATCCGAAATTAAAGTTCAACCCTTGTTTAATCGATACACTTCAAATGGCCAGGAGTTTTCTTCCAGGCCTAGAACGCTACAGTTTAGACAATGTAGCACGAGAACTAGGTGTTGAGCTAAATCAACATCACCGAGCAGTAGATGATGCGCGCTGCTGTGGTGAGGTGTTTATTAAACTGTTCATACAAGTTGGGGAGCCAAGCTTCGAGGAATTAAATACGAAGTCAGGCAAAATACCGCCAGAAACCTTTATGCTAAGAAAACATCCCAGTCACCACATCATCCTTTTGTCTAGTACTGCACTGGGCATGTACCATTTGTATCGCTTGGTTTCTGAGTCCCACACACGCTATATCGCTACTAGACCACGGATACCCCGCTCTTTACTTGATTATTTGCGCCAAGGTTTATTGTTAGGTGCAGCCTGCGAAGCAGGAGAAGTTTTTCGTGCAGTCAGGCAAGTCTATGTAAGTTCCGGACGAAATTTCGCCTCGGCACAAGCTACTTTGCAGCGCTTTGAATATAAGAAACTTGCTAGATACTACGATTACTTAGAGATACAACCGCTTTGTAATAACCGATTCTTACTTAATAGCGATGAAACAGGCATTCTCTTTGAAGATGATTTGGTAAAACTTAATCAGCTAATCCAAGGTTTAGCTCAAGCAGTCAAGAAACCACTCGTTGCGACTTGTGATGTCCACTTCTTAAACAAAGAAGAAGGCATATACCGTGAAATTTTGCTGACAAATCTGGGCTATAGCGACGCTTCAATGCAAGCGGACCTTTACTTTAGAAATACAGAAGAAATGCTAGCGGAATTTGCTTATCTTGGTGAAGAAGAAGCCAAGCGTGTCGTTATAGATAATCCGCGTGCCATTGCAGCACGTGTTGAGACGGGTCTTAGGCCCTTTCCACAAGGCAGCTTCCCGCCCGAGATGCCAGAGGCAGAGCGTGAAGTGACAGAGCTCTGTTATACCAATGCGAAAGCAATTTATGATGCGGGAGATGGTTTGCCAGACATCGTAGAGAAGCGTATAAAACGTGAGTTGAATTCGATTATCTCGAATGGTTTTGCCATCATGTATTACATAGCACATAAGGTTGTGAAGAAATCAAACGATGACGGCTATATTGTTGGTTCGAGAGGCTCAGTGGGTTCTTCTTTAGTAGCAACACTGTGCGGAATAACTGAGGTTAATCCACTTGCACCGCACTATTATTGTTCTGCTTGTCATTACTCAGAATTCGACTTGAGCGGAACCTACGGCTCTGGTTATGATTTACCAGAGAAAGACTGTCCTAGCTGCAAGACGCGCTTGACTCGGGAGGGACAAGATATACCCTTCGAGACATTCTTAGGTTTTAGCGGGGATAAGCAACCAGATATTGACTTGAAT
This sequence comes from uncultured Oscillospiraceae bacterium, assembly GCA_964574395.1. Taxonomy (GTDB): domain Bacteria; phylum Bacillota; class Clostridia; order Saccharofermentanales; family Fastidiosipilaceae; genus JAXGQD01. The sequence goes on from CAZNNL010000014.1 coordinate 19,367, forward strand.
TTCTCTGGTGAATACCAGTCAAGAGCCCATCAATTTATTGAAGAAATGTTTGGACAAGACTTTACGTTCCGCGCGGGTACCATTGGCTCTTATGCAGAAAAAAATGCTGAAGGCTTGGTACGCGGCTACCTTGAAGCCAATCTCAAAGTCGTTCCCAAGGCTGAGATAACGCGCTTAGCTACACCTTTTGTAGGTGTAAAACGCACGACCGGTCAACATCCCGGAGGTATCGTGGTCATCCCTAAAGATCGTGACATCTATGAGTTTACGCCCGTGCAATACCCTGCGGATAACAAAGAGTCGTTAATGCAAACAACACATTTCGATTTTAATGCTCTGCATGAAACGATTCTGAAGCTAGATATTCTGGGGCACGATGATCCGACTGTCTTGCACATGCTTAGTAAATTAACTGGAATAGATGTCCTAACGATTCCCATCCCAGATCCTGATGTCATGGCTATGTTCCGCTCCACGAATCCTTTAAAATTCACCAAACCGAGCGACCAAGAGGCGAGCACCTTAGGCATACCGGAAATGGGAACGCTCATGGCTAGAGATATGATTGCCGAAACACAACCCTCGCGCTTTTATGACCTCGTACAGCTTATGGGTCTATCGCATGGTAAGGACGTCTGGCAGGGAAATGCTCAGACCTTAATTCAAGAAGGTACTTGTGACATCAATAACGTCATTGGTTGTCGTGACAGCATCATGACTACACTGATTTACAAAGGTTTACCTTCAAAAGACTCCTTCGATATTATGGAGAAAGTCAGAAAAGGCAAAGGTTTAAGCGACGCACACGAAGCCTTGATGAGAGAAAATCAGGTTGAAGAATGGTACATAGAATCATGTAAGAAAATTAAATACATGTTTCCCAAAGCACACGCGGTTGCCTATGCAATTTCTTCGCTACGCGTAGCCTGGTTTAAAGTCCATTATCCCGCGGCTTACTATTCAGCTTATTTCACGGTGCGTGCAGACGAATTTGATAGTTCCTTAATGTGTGTTGGTTTAGAACAAATTATGGTAAATCGCAGACATTACAGTCGTATGATGCAAGATCGCTCTACCACTCCTAAAGACAAGAACACTTTCTATATTCTAGAACTTGTCGAGGAAATGTATAACCGTGGCATACAATTTGTGCCTATTAGTTTGATGGAATCGGATGCAATTGAATTTATTCCCGTCGATGACCAACATATTTTGCCACCCTTAAATGTCATTCCAGGCATAAGCAGCAGTATGGCAAAAACACTCACCGACTCAAGAGACAAGGACGGTGAATTTCATAACAAAGAGGAGTTGGCCAGACGCGCCCAGTTAGGGCCTGTCGCAATAAAATCTCTTGAAGAAGCTGGTGTGCTAAACGGCATGCCAGATTCAGCCCAGATGAGCCTATTTGATTTAATGGCAGGGTTCTAAAATGATTGTCGAAGTTGTTTTGCGAGACGCTACTATTCAATTTGATCGACGTTATAGTTACGCGTGGCCATCTGCGTTGGGACATGCGCGCGTTGGTATGCGCGTTTCTGTTCCTTTTGGTAAAGCCAATAAGCTGAGGGAAGCGTATGTATGGACCGTTTTGCCAGATAACGATACATTGGATCAATACTTTCATATGAAGCCCGTTGCTAAAATATTATACCCAGAGCCGGTCTTGATGCCTGATCAGATTCAACTTGTTGAAATGATGAGGCTGCGTTATGCCTGTACTTACGGTGAAGCGATTCGCTGCATGTTGCCACCAGGTTTTAATATAAAGACAAATATGCGAGATAAAGTTGAAAGAACGCTAAGCATTAGAGATCCCAAAGAAGCGCTTATACTTCTAGACAGTGGACAATTAAAGACGGTAAAGCAATCGCGTGTGATAGAAATGCTTCTAGAATATGGCGAGACTTCCGTATCAGAAGTAAAAGAGAGCGCGCAGGTAACGGAAGCGGTCCTTAAACGCTTAGCAGATAAAGGCTTGTTGACTTATGGCACTAGACCATTAGTGGATAACTTAGACAATGACTTTACTTTTGATAGTGAAGAGGCTCTGGAACCAACTTTGGAGCAGGCTGCCGTGTTAAATACATTGTTGGATGCATTGCTGCGTAAACCGGAAACCGACGAAAGAAGACTTAAGGAGTACTTACTCCACGGAATTACTGGTTCCGGAAAAACTGAAATATACCTGCAACTCGCTAAGGACGTGTTAGATGCAGGCCGGACTTGCCTTATTTTAGTACCTGAAATAGCCTTAACACCGCAAATGATTGAGCGCTTTACGAAACGCTTCGGCACGGATGTCGCCGTTATGCACAGCCGGCTTAGTCAAAGGGAGCGCTATGAACAGTGGAAACGCATCATCAGCGGTCAAGTGCGACTTTTAGTCGGAGTACGTTCAGCAATTTTTATGCCATTACAGGACCTGGCATTGATTGTGCTTGATGAAGAACACGAAACAAGCTATCAGTCAGAAATGAATCCACGTTATCATGCCAGAACTATTGCGCGATTACGTGCCAGAGATAAAGATTGTTTGCTTTTACTAGCATCGGCCACTCCTGCCGTTGAAACATATGCTAGATGCAGTTTCGACAAGGCAAGGTTGCTAGAATTAAAATATAGACCAGGTTTGGCCCAAGTTCCGAAAACGCAAATTGTAGACATGCGCCGCGAATTAACAGACGGACATGCCACGCTTCTTTCTAGACCACTGCTCAGTGCACTGGAAAAATGTTTTCAGCAGGGTGAACAAGCGATGCTCTTTATTAATAGGCGTGGTTTTGCCGGTCTATACCTGTGCAGAGCATGTGGCTACAAACCGTATTGTCCCTCGTGTTCCGTGGCTCTAACTTACCACAAACATGCTCAAAACAGGCGCGCAAGATTAGAATGTCATTATTGTGGGCATATTGAAACAGCACCTCAACGCTGTCCATCCTGCGGCGAGGAAAAAATTCAGGCCTATGGCTTAGGGACACAACAAGTAGAGAGCACCATGCAAACGCTGTTTCCCGGAAGAAAAACCTTGCGCATGGATCAGGATACAACTTATTCAAAGTATGCTTATAAAGAACTCTTAGATGCTTTTCGAAGAAGGGAAGCTGACGTCTTAATCGGTACACAAATGATAGCTAAAGGCCATGATATTCCAAACGTAACTTTAGTCGGAGTTTTAGCCTGTGACCAACTCCTGAATGGTAATGACTATAGAGTAAACGAGCGTGGCTTCCAATTAATAACGCAGGCTGCCGGTCGTGCAGGCAGGGGAGAACTCCCTGGCAATGTAATTTTACAAAGTTTTGAACCTGAGCAGGATAGTTTGCTAGCTGCTGCCAAACAAGACTATGCTAGTTTTTACACGTCGGAAATTGCATTTAGGAAGGCGCTGGCGTATCCTCCTTTTGCGTCTATCGCGCGTATCGTCGTCGCATGTACCGACAGCAAAACAGCAGAAGATCACTGTGCTTATCTAGAGCGAGTAATCTCGGAAGCTGTGCGCGAACAAAAGAATCTTCAGTCACTAAAGCTCTTTCCGATGCAGGCTGCCTACCCAGCACGTCTCTACGGTAAAGCGCGCTTTCAAATATTAATCAAATCTCAGGATGAGGCTGCTTTGTCGTATATTCTTCGCTTGCTCAGACAAATACGCAGTGCGCCCCAAATAAGTTTGTCTCTTAGCCTTGACCCGGCATAGAGATAAGGAAATAAGTACTCAAGTAAGTGACGCCTATCTGCTATAATTAAGAATCAATGACACAATATGGGAGACAATATGGCAATTAGAAATATACTACATGATGGTGACGAGCTTTTAAGAAAAGTTTCGAAACCGATTAAAGAAATAACTCCAAGAGTACTTGAGCAAATAGCGGACATGGGCGAAACACTTTATGCGGCGGGCAACGGGATTGGACTTGCTGCTCCACAAGTTGGCTTGTTAAAGCGTATGTTTGTCATCGATATGCAAGATGAAAAGGGTTTACAAGTGTTTATTAACCCTGAAATTGTTGAAACTGAAGGCGAACAGACTGCAATGGAAGGCTGTTTAAGTGTCCCCGGCACTTTTGGTGAGGTCTGTAGACCAGCACAGATAAAAGTAAAAGCTACCAATGAAAAGGGAGAGGACTTTGAGCTAGAGGCTGAAGGTCTTTTTGCCGTGTGTATTTGCCACGAAAACGACCACCTGAACGGTGTCTTATTTACCGAGAAAGTTATTGGAGAACTTGTTCATGAAGAAACTTGACATAGTTTATATGGGAACACCTGAATTTGCGGTTGCGCCCTTAGAAGCTTTGTTGAAAGATGAACAATTTGAGGTCTTGGCCGTCGTCAGCCAACCAGATAAGGCGCAAGGTCGGCGTATGCAAATGGTTGAGACCCCGGTTAAACGTGTTGCCCTGGCGCATGGCGTTCGGGTCCTGCAACCAGTAAAACTTAAAGATGGTCAGTTAGAGGCAGATTTACGGGCTTTGCATCCAGATTTTCTTGTTACATGTGCCTATGGAAGGATATTGCCCGAGTCGTTATTAAAAATCCCAAAGTATGAGGCACTCAACCTTCATGCTTCACTTTTGCCAAAATATAGAGGAGCTGCACCCATTCAATGGACTCTGCTAAATGGAGATGAAGAAGCGGGTGTTAGCTTGATGCGCATGGATGTGGAACTCGATCACGGGGCTGTTTTTGCCAAAGAAATAATTAGCGTAGAAAAAGAAGACAATTATGAAACATTAAGCGATAAGCTATCCAAGTTAGCAGCAGAGATTGCTGTAAAATATATTCCGCGTATCGCGCGTGAGGACCTGCTTGGTGTTGAACAAGCACATGAAAATGCTACTTTTACGAGAATACTTAAGCGGGAAGATGGCGAAATAAACTGGGAAAATTCTGCTGAGGTGATAGCGAGACAAGTTCGCGCATGCTATCCTTGGCCAGGAACTTACAGTTTTTTAGATGGAAAACGCCTTAAGATTTTTACTGTAAAAGAAATCGACTTAGCTACACTTGATCAAATTAACACACAAAATTCTGCGCACCCAAGGGTCGGCACCTTGCTCAAAGATAAAAAGCGTCTCCTTGTTGTTTGCGGTGCCGAAGAAAAGTCTTTTCTTGAAATTTTAGAGCTCCAAGCAGAAGGTGGGAAGCGCTTGTCTGCGCATGATTTTATGCAGAGATTAAAAGGTGACGAGGTGCTGGGCGCTGATGTCTAAGTTTCGTCCCATCCGTTTTAAAGCGGCAAGAAACGCACGTGAATTAGCTTTACAAGCGCTATATAAGACTGATATTCAAGATTCATTTAGTGGCATTATGTGGTCCGCCTTACTGGAACGATCAGAATTAGACGAGCGCGAGCGATCTCAAGCGACCGCCCTTTTCTATGGTACTTTAAGTCGGCGCGTAGGCTTAGATCAATGTTTAAAACAACATAGTAAAAACCCATTAAAAAAGCTAGATCCATTGGTACTTAATGCGTTACGCTTGGCTTCATTTCAAATCTACTTTTCCCCACAAGTACCGGTTCAAGCGGCAGTTGACACCACGGTTGAACTTGTCAAACGCTATGGACATCAGGGTATGGCCGCGTACACTAATGCCGTGCTACGTTCATTGCTTCGTGATTTGCCAGCCTTTCCAAGCACCGGCGCAGCAGGGGCAGGTGTGATTGAGCCACTGTATGACGTTATAAATACTTTCCTAAAGGATGAACCACTCTTATCTGATGCTCAAGGCATAGAAGCATATTGGCAAAAAATCAACCAAGTTCGACCATTGAATTTACGTGTACGTTCGGCGGATGATATTGACCCAGTAATAGCAGAACTCAGAGATGAAGGTGTTTCAGTCAAAAAGGCCGCATGGCCCAATGGCACTTTAGAAATCGAACTATCTGGACAAGCTCTCACTTCATTACAAGTTTGGCGTGAAGGACGCATTATTGTGCAAGGCAAAGCAGCCCAGTTACCTGCGCTAATAGCCGCGCAACATAGACCAGACAAAGTGCTGGATCTCTGCGCTGCACCTGGTGGAAAAAGTTTACAACTCTACGACTTAATGGCTGGCAAGGTCGCGATTACAGCCTGTGACTTGCATGCAGAGCGCTTAAGTAAGATGCAGGAAAACATGCTTCGTCTAGGCATAGAGGATATTGGCTTACAAGAATTGGATGCGAGTCTGTTTTTGCCAAAAAAAATGGAAGCGAAATATGACTTGGTCATCGCTGACGTACCTTGTTCTTCTTTAGGCTTGATTGATAGTAAACCAGAATTACGGTTTACTGATGAATTTTCGTCCTTAGCGTTGTTAGAAACACAAGCAGCGATTCTGAGAACTGCTACCTCAGCGTTAAAAGTGGGTGGGGTTTTGCTTTATAGCACCTGTACACTTAATCCTGAAGAAAACCAAGCACAAGTAAAGCGCTTTTTGATTGAGCAAGCTGGTAATTTCGCACCATTAGATTTGATAGGTTTACCAGAAGCGCTGCTGCATAACCCATTTGTAAAAAAGCAAGTTTTAACAACGCCTAGTATGGTGAATTTGTATCCACATGTTCACGAGAGCGAAGCATTTTTTATCGCTCAACTACAGAAAAAGAAGTGAGAAATGCATGAATACAGATAATTCTAAACCTTATATATATGACGTCTCGCTAGCTGACATACAAACAACTCTAGCGGAATATCAATTGCCTGCTTACCGCTTAAAACAAATTGAAACTTGGTTGGATCGCGGAGTCCAATCAGTCGATGAGATGAGCAATCTACCCCAGACGATACGTACAAGTCTGCGTTCTGCATACCGATTTACGGTTCTTGAATGTATTGAAGAGCACAACTCAAAAGAAGATGGCACACGAAAGTATGTGTTTCGTTTAGCAGACGGCAACGTGGTTGAATGTGTCTATATGGAATATCATTATGGCGCATCTGTTTGTGTGTCATCGCAGGCGGGTTGCAAAATGGGTTGTAAGTTTTGTGCGTCTACGGTAGCAGGTTTTGCCAGAAACCTTACCCATGGTGAAATGCTAGCGCAAGTCCGATTTGTGGCTAACGCAGCTCCCAAGCGTGTGAGTCATGTTGTTGTTATGGGTATTGGAGAACCTTTTGAAAATTATGATAACTTAATGACGTTCTTACATGCCTTGCATAAGCCTTCATCCTTCAATATCAGTTTTCGTAACATGAGCGTTTCAACTTGCGGTCTAATACCTGAAATGTTAAAATTTTCCAATGAACGTCTGCCTGTTACACTGGCGGTCTCTTTACATGCCTCGGATGATGCATTGAGACAAAGCCTCATGCCAATCGCCAAGCGCTATCCGATTCACGATCTAATGCAAGCGTGTCGTGTCTACATAAAAAACACAGGGCGACGTGTGACTTTTGAATATGCGATGTTCAAGGACATAAACGATAGTGTAAATGATGCGACAAAACTAAGTAAGTTGTTACGTGGAATGCTATGTCATGTCAATTTGATTCCGGCTAATCCTTTTCCGGGTAGTCCTTACAGAGCAAGCGACATGTCTAGTATAAAAGCATTCCAAGAAGTACTGGAATCTGCTCGCATTCCTTGTAGTGTGCGGAGAGCATTAGGTAGAGATATTATGGCCGCCTGCGGGCAGTTAAGGAGAAGACTAGAAGAATGATTGCGGCAATTGACTTTGCAGCAGCAACCGATGTGGGTTTAAAGAGGCACAACAACGAGGACTCGTATGTTGTGCTTGCTGGTTCTGAGCGCAATTCATTTGTTGTCATTTTAGCCGATGGGATGGGGGGACATCAAAAAGGAGAAGTCGCCTCTAGTACTGCGGTACAGTATGTGTCTGCTGCCTTAGCACGCCAAATCAATATGAATATGGAAGCATCTCAGATGCGAAAAGTTATTGCGGAAATTGTCGAAAAATCCAATGTAAAAGTTTATCTTAAGTCGCTTGACTCCAAAGACACACGCGGCATGGGGACAACATTAACTGTTGGAGTTATTAATAAAGAAAAACTCGTTATCGGACATATCGGCGATTGTCGTGTCTATGTACTTAGAGGAGACAGGCTCATACAGTTAACAACAGACCATACGCTTGTACAAGTCTTAGTTGACCGTGGTGATTTGACTGTTGAAGCCGCCAGGCAGCACAAAAGAAAAAATGTAGTTACAAGAGCCCTTGGTTCTCGTGACTATGTAAAAGCCGACATTATTGATTTTCAAGTTCAAAAAGGTGATAAACTGTTGTTCTGTTCGGATGGATTACATGATTACGTCGAAGAACGCGAGTTTAAGAAGGTATTAAAACAAGAAAACAAACCAAAGGAAACGGTGAAAAAACTTATAAAGCTTGCGAACGACACGGCTGGCATGGATAATGTCACCGTGATTGTTGGTATTGTGAGCTAAGAGCTGGTGAGGTAAAAAATGAACGGTCAATCTCAATATGGATTAACAAAAGGTGTAGTCCTGGGACAACGTTTTAAAATAATGCGCATTCTCGGTCAAGGAGGCATGGCTTATGTCTACTTGGCTCAAGACTTAAAAACCGGAAGAAAAGTTGCTGTAAAAGTTTTAAAAGAAGAACTGTCCAATGACGACGAATTTGTTCAACGCTTTGATACGGAAGCCAAAGCTGCTTCGAGCTTAAACCATCCTAATATAGTCAAAGTTTTAGGTGTTGGCGAAGAGAACGGCATGCGCTATATGATTCAAGAATATATTGAAGGTACCAGCCTCAAGGATATGATTGACCATTATGGAAAATTAGATTGGCGTGTGGCGGTTCCTATCGGCATGCAAGTAGCGCTTGCGTTGGAACATGCCCATGAAGCAGGCGTCGTACATCGAGATATCAAACCACACAATATTTTAATTACGCCCGAGCGTGTTGCCATGGTTACTGACTTCGGTATAGCCAGAGCAAGTACTTCTAACACCATAACACTGGCCGGCGGAAATGCCATGGGTTCCGTTCATTATTTTTCGCCTGAACAAGCGCGAGGCGGCATTGTTGGCGAAAGCGCAGATTTGTATTCTCTTGGTATATTGTTTTATGAAATGCTCACCGGTGACGTGCCATTTGACGGAGAAACATCTGTAGCCGTTGCGATAAAACATTTACAAGAACAGGCCGTTAGTCCAATTGAAATCGCTCCGGAAGTGCCCCAGGGTTTAAGTGATATTGTCATGAAATGCATCCAGAAGAGCCCCAGACAGCGCTATCAGAATGCACGTGATTTGATTGATGAACTTGATGCCTTCTTGATTAATCCCAATGGCGTTTACGGTGTTGTTCCCATGGCTCTAGATCCCGCCGAACCAACCACTTCAGTCCAAGGACTAGGCCAGGATACCAATTATGACAAAATCCATATGATGGAACAACAAATTCGCGATCGAAGACGATCTAGACGCAGAGAGATTGGTATCGTCATCACAGTGCTACTTATCGGCATTGCTGTAGTCTTGGCAATTGCTTCTAATATTTTGAAAACGTTCCAACCTGATGGTGGAACCACAGCTAAAGATATGTATACCATTGAAAACTATATTAATTTGAACTACGACGATATAGTACAGAAGTTTAAGACCGATGGATTTACAGCTTATGAAACAAAGTACATCGCCAGTTCGGATTTTGAATCAGGCATAATTATTGCGCAAGATCCCAAAGAAGGAACGCAATTAAATCCAACAGGTCTGACGAATTTAGTATTAACCGTTAGTAAAGGTGCAGATTCGCTTGTGCTTCCTGACTATGCTAATCAAGAGTTTTTTAGCGTTCAGAAATCAATTGAGGCCCAAAATGACTGGATTCCTAAAGTTATCTGGGAGAACAATGATAACGTGGCTGCCAATCATGTTATCAGAACGGATCCGGCTGCCGGAAGCGTTGTGCCTGCTGGCTCAACCATTAATCTAATCGTAAGTCAGGGGCATGCGAATGTGCTTTTGCCAAACTTAGCAAACGAACGCTATTTATCCGCAGCAGATTTGTTGACTTCAATGGGCTTGAAACCCATCAAGAGCGTGAGATCAGGCATGTCCAATCCGGCTGATTCTGATTTATACGTCATTGATACGTCACCGCCTGCAGGCTCAACGGTACAGTACGGTACCCCGGTCACCTTAATTGTTGCTACATGGGGAGATATTCATCCCAGTCCTACACCGTCGCCATCTCCGACGCCAACACCAACACCGACTCCGACGCCAAGTCCGAGTCCTAGCCCAAGTCCGTCACCCTCTCCGGAACCAACACCTGAGCCTACCGCTCCACCTCCGACTGAGGCTCCCACCGTGGCTGGCTAGATGAGCGTGCGTTAATGTGAGTGATATAGGTATTAAAGCCCGTGTAATACGCGCAGTAGGTGGACTCTATAATTTATTGGATGCAGATGGAGTTCCTTATTTAGCCAAACCTAGAGGGATTTTTCGGAAGACACAGTTTCTTGTGCTTCCAGGGGATCTTGTAATCCTTGGCCCTTCAGGCGATGTTGATATCCCTTGGAGAATTGATGAGGTAAGAGAGCGTAAGAATCTTTTGCTCAGACCGCCGATGGCCAACCTGGATTTTTTGTTTATCGTTTTAGCCCAAAAAGATCCGGAACCTGATTTTATTCTGCTCGACAAAATGCTAGCCTATGCAGCTAGCTTGAATATAAAAACTTGCGTTGTTTTAACGAAAGCAGATTTGGTATCGCAAGATGAGGCGGATGGAAATTTACAAATCCAAATGCGCGCATACCGAGATGCAGGTTTTGAACTATTGGAAAGTAGTTCCGATGACCTGGGCAAAAGTGTACGAACGTATGCAGAAGCACATTTGCGTGAGCAAGTTTGGGCGTTAGCAGGGCCGTCCGGAGTAGGAAAATCTAGTTTAGTGAACGCTATTTTAGAAGAAGCCTACATGGACATTGGCTCTGTAAGTGAACGTTTGGGTAGAGGTAAGCACACCACGCGTCACGTAGAACTTATTCCTTATAAAAATGGTTTCATGGTTGATACGCCAGGGTTTAGTGCGCTGGATGTTGCTGACCTAGAACTAAGCCGTGCAAATTTGGATGCTGCTTATCCGGATTTTACTGAGCTAGGTAAACAGTGCAGGTTCGCTGATTGTAGACATGCGCAGGAGCCGGGATGTGCCTTAAAATCCTACATCAGTGAAGCACCTGAACAGGCTGGAAGATTTAATCGCTATGCTATACTATTGGAACAAATTGAAACAGTCGCGAGTTTAAGAAAAGAGGGGAAGAAATAGAATTATGATATTTCCTGCATACGATCCTAGCAATCCTTGTATTATGGTTGCACCGTCAATATTGTCCGCTGATGCGGCTAACTTAGGTAGAGATGTTGCCCTTATCTCTGAGGCTTGTGACGCCATTCATGTTGACGTGATGGATGGGCATTTCGTGCCCAACATCAGTTTTGGTTTACCTATCCTCAAAGGTATAAAAAATTATAGTAAAGTTCCGTTTGACGTGCACTTAATGATTACAAATCCAGCTGAGTATGTTTCCGCTTTCGCTCACGCCGGTGCAGACCTATTGACAGTTCATGTTGAAACTTGTCCACATTTGCATCGCGTTGTCCAGGATATTAGAGCGCATGACATGTCAGTTGGGGTAACGCTTAACCCTGCAACTCCATTGGAGACGTTGGACGAGATTCTCCCCTATGTAGATCTTGTTCTTATTATGTCTGTTAATCCAGGATTTGGTGGCCAATCGTATATCCCTACTATGACTGATAAGATAAGTCGATTAAGAAAAACCTTGAACGAACGTGAACTCCCAGTACATATTCAAGTTGACGGTGGTGTCACACTTGAAAATGCAGAAGAAATTCTGGATGCTGGGGCAAGCATATTAGTTGCTGGAAGCGCGATTTTTAACGCAGCCGATCCAATCGAGGCAATAAGGCGCTTTAAAGTATGCAAGCGCTAGTCTTTTTAGGCGGGGCAATCAACAGAACGTCTCTAACAACATACTTAATTGATAATCTAAATAAAGACGCAAATGATAGTGTGTTTGTTGTCGCTGCTGATCAAGGCGCGGCCACAAGTCTTAACTTTGGCATAATACCGAATCTTGTAATTGGCGATTTTGATTCTGTCAATCCAGCTGTTCTTCCTCAGCTAGAACAATTAGGAAGCCAAATCGAGAGATATCCTGAGCGTAAAAATGCAACTGACGGTGAACTGGTAGTTGATGAGCTGCTTAAATCTGCTTGTAAGAAGGTGCTCATATTAACAGCACTCGGTCCAATCCGACCAGATCACAGCCTGATGAACATAGCGCTGATGCAACGCATTAAGCGATCAGGTGTTGATGTTGCTTTATCAGATGGATATAGTCTCTTGCTCGCAATAAATGGCAAAGAGCAGAAGGCGTTTTCCTTTGCAAATGAATTTGGCTATCGGCCATTTGTATCCTTTATGAGTACAGGGAAAACTTTAGAAAATCTGCGCTACACAGGTCTCTCATACGACTTAGAAAACGACTTGGAACGTGGTAGCTCCCAAGGGACAAGTAACTATCCGGCATACTTCGACACGATGAGCAAAAAAGAGTTTCTTGAAAAAGAAAACGAAGTTTGGAACTTCGCTTTCTCGGTCGATGCCGGTGAGGGATTAATGATTGTGACCCCTCAAGACTAGTGTATTGCGGTTTAATATGATATTCATCTCGTGCACAAATTGATTGATTAATTGTTCGACTCTTGCAATTTTTGTTTAATCAACTATTCCAATCATGCATTGCTTGTTTAAACGCGTTTTCGGAACCTTCAATGTTCGACCAAGGAACGCTAGTTGAGAGGCGCATATAACCTGGAGCCCCAAAAGCTGTCCCTGGTACTGCTAAAATATTGTACTTAGATAAATGGTCAACAAACTTTTTATCATCAGAGTCTGGTGTTTTTGGGAAAAGATAAAAACTACCTTCTGGTTTTGGGCAGGGAATACCTGCAATATTTAAAATTTCCGCCAAGCGATCTAAACGTGTTTCATAAGCATCCACAGGGCATACCAATTCTCCCACATTTAGTATTACTTGCTGCCATAGAGCCGGTGCGTTTACAAAACCTAAACTACGATTTAAAAAGATTAAGGCCGCACATAATCTCTCATAGTCAGCACAAGAAGGCGAAACGGCGATATAGCCTATTCTTTCACCGGGGAGAGAATAAGCTTTTGACCATGAATAAACACGCAGGGCATTGTCTATATAACGTAAGGGAGAAGGTGTGATCTTATTATCAAAGATAATTTCTGCATATGGTTCATCTGCGATTGCATAGATGGTTTGGTCGGCCTCCAGTAATACAGAATTGAGACGCATGAGGTCCTCGGCCGGATAAACTCTGCCACATGGGTTATTAGGTGAATTCAGAATAATTGCTTTTGTACGCGGGGTAATGGCTGCTTTTATGTTTTCGAAATCAAGCATAAACTCTGTTGCTGAACAATCGACAATACGAGGCACACCACCACAATGTGTAATATAAGGAATGTATTCAGGGAAGTATGGTGTTAAAACAAGTACTTCATCTCCTGGATCGAGGATTGCTTTCAGAATCACGTTGATGGCACCAGCAGCACCGACAGTCATTACGATGCCAGAAGCATTAATGTTTTTGCCACTAAGTATAGATTCCTGGGCGGCAATCTTTTCGCGTAGTGCTGGATAACCGGCATTTGGCATATAGGCATGGTCGTTCTTGTCAGCGACTAATTTTATGGCGTCAGCTATCTCTGGTGGAGCTGGCAAGTCTGGGTTACCCAAACTAAAATCAAAAACATTTTCTGCCCCGAATTCAAGACGAAGTCGCTGGCCTTTTTCAAACATTTCACGAATTAATGAAGAACCTGAGAGTTCATTAGCGATATCTTTTGCAATCATGTGAGCCTCCTGGAAAGACTAATTTGTTTTGCAATTTAGTATACTACACTGACTCTCCGATTCGTGCAGGGAGTTGAAATCTTGTCACTCAAGTCCTGAAAGACGAACTAGCAGTAGACTATGGTGTCAAAGCCTCTCCAAAACTTCTAACAAGATAGTAAATACGGCCTAGTAGGTGACCTGCTTTACGCCCCTCTTTGTTGTAATGGATGCTTTCACCTTTTAGCGTAAGACTTTTGAGATAAATGTTGCGATTAGAATGCTGAAGATAATATACTTCAGGCACTTGTTTCTCTCGCTGAAACAACACATAAGCGTCTTCATTTATGTTTTCTAATCTATAGAAAAGTATATCCCCATTTTGGAATGGTTCGCTTGTGAAGTTTCCATTTAGCTTGTGATGCTCATATCTTGCATCTTGCAAAAGTTGAGTGTATGAAACTGGTCCAGCTTTCAGATCTTCCGCCACTGCTAAAGCGGTTTTAGCTAGGCTTTTGTCATTAATATCTTTGTACTTGATGATTTTACTAGAAATGCTTGCATGCAAGTTTTTGTGGGGAGCTATGTGTGCATCAAAGTCGACAGCTGTAGCAAGAGGAATGTCAAAATAATACGAAATTAAACATAGGGCAGAAATGGGAGTAGCATGAACACCGTTTTTCCAACGTGAAAGTGTACCAGGCTCGACATCTAGTATTTTTGCAAGCTCATTCTGGCTAATGTTATGTTCGCTTAGAACCTTATCTATTAGGTCTATTGAATTCATGCCCCATCCTCAAGTATGCTGTTAATTCGCAGCAGCTTCTATATGGAAATTCTAAGTAAGCGCTTCGACAGCTACAAATGCAAATGAGCAATAAACGGATAAATTGCGATAGCGTAACTGAAGGCGAAGCCAAGATGCACAAATTGCTTGACAATCACACTCTAAGCCAGTATGATGACTGGCGTACATCAAGCAGAAGTAATTCTCACCTCAAGGAAAACGAAGAGGTTAATTAGGAAAACACCCAGCTTTGGGTTTACTTTTGCCGATGTTTTGAATTATCGGCTTTTTTTATTTTACGGAGGTACAAAATCCATCGCTAAGAAAAATGTTGGACAAGCAATCAATGCTGCAATCCCTTATTCCAAGGTTCGCTTAATTGATGAAAATGGCGAAATGCTAGGCGTGGTGCCAATCGGTCAAGCTTTGGCAAAAGCTGAAGCAGTAGGCCTCGATTTGGTACTAATAGCCAATAACCCTGAAAATCCTGTGTGTAGGATTATGGACAATGGAAAGTTTCTTTTTGAAAAAGCTAAACGCGAAAAAGAAGCTAAGAAAAAACAAAAAATTGTGCAAGTAAAAGAAGTTGGGCTTAAACTCTCCACTGAAGAACACGATTTATCTTACAAAGTTAAGAACGCTGTTAAATTCTTGGAGGACGGTGACCGCGTTAAGGTTTCAATCCGATTTAGAGGCAGGGAAATGGCTTACACTTCACAGGGTTACGCCGTAATGGATGATTTCGTCAAAAAGTGTGGGGACATTGCGCAAGTTGATCGCGCAGCTAGAGTAGAAGGCCGCAACATGGTGATGTATCTGTCGCCCAAAAAACAATAAAAACTTTCTGCTGCAGGAGAGGACTTTGCTCTTAATCTGTATGCAAGAACAAGGAGGATAAGATGCCTAAACAGAAAACACATAGCTCTTCAAAGAAACGCTTTAAAGTTTCCGGTACCGGTAAGGTGCTTCGCTTTCAAGCTTACAAGAAGCATAAACTGACACGTAAGAGCGCCAAACAAAAGCGTAATTTGCGTGGTAATGTAGTTGCTTCCGCAGCTGACCAAGCAAATATCAGACAAATGATACCTTACAAATAAATTCGGGTGAATCAATAATTCGTATGGTCTAGGAGGCTATAAAGATGGCAAGAGTTAAAAGAGGTGTGACTGGTAGAGCACGCCACAAGAAAGTATTAAAATTAGCTAAAGGTTATTTTGGACGTAAGAGCAAGCTTTTCAAGGTTGCTAACCAACAAGTTATGAAATCACTAAGTTATGCTTATCGCGATCGTCGATTAAAAAAGCGTGATTTCAGACGTCTATGGATTGCACGTATTAATGCTGCAGCGCGCATGAATGGCATCAGCTACAGTCGTTTCATGAATGGTTTGAAAAAGACTGGAATCGGCTTGGATAGAAAAATCCTAGCAGATATCGCAGTAACTGATCCAGCAGCCTTCACACAGATTTGTGACCAGGTCAAGGAAGCCATTTAATCTAAACTGAGTTACAGTAAGGCGGGTAAGCAACCCGCCTTTTTTAGAATCAAAAATCCCCCCTGGTACGTAAGTAAACACATCGTATCGCTCTCAGAAAGTGCTTATCTATGGATAGAATTCAAGATATAAAACATCAAGCCCTAGCTCCCTTTGAAGCATTATGGAGAAAAGGGAAAACAGATAATTATGTATTGGCTGAAGGTTATCGCTTGGTGGACTTAGCTTTGCAAAGTGCATATGAACCGCTAATTTGTCTGGTGAGTGACGATTTTGCCAAAAAACATACAGAACGATTGGAAAATATTAAAACATCCATTAACGCTAGGTGCGACATTTACCTAGCCTCAGATCGTATCATGAATCGTTTGACGGAAACAAAAAGCCCGCAAGGGATCGTTTTGATTTTGAAGAATCGCTCTTTAAGTGATGAAGAGACGATTAAAGAATCTATGGCTGATGGGAATTTTCGTTGCCTTGTTCTTGAGAAAGTTCAAGATCCGGGAAATGTCGGCAGTATTGTAAGGACAGCGGAAGCGTTCGCTTATGATGCCGTTTTTTACACAGAAGGGTGTGCTAATCCACTTGCTTCCAAGGCTTTGCGTGCATCCATGGGTTCAGCATTTTTTATCCCTTTAATACCAAGCACAAATATTGAAGAATTGTTAAGGACATTCAAATCCTGCAAAATCACTACGATAGCTGCGAGTCTTGAGGCGGAAAGCATCGAAAATCTGCCCGCTTTTTCTAGCTGTGCAATCATGATTGGTAACGAGGCAGAAGGCCTGAGTAAAGAGGTACTTGCCACGGTTGATAAAAGTGCTAGAATTCCCATGAGTGGGCATGCAGATTCATTAAATGCCGCCGCCGCCGCCGCCATTATGGCATATTATTTCAGGGGGTCTTAGCATGCAAATTATTATTGCAGGCTGTGAACGCGTAGGTGCTTATTTAGCACACAAACTTTATGATATGGGGCACGACCTTATCATCATTGAAGAAAAAACAGAGAGTCTTGAAGCAGTTGAAGATTTAGACTGCGTGAAGATTCAAGCCAAAGCGATTGATGTTGAAGCACAAAGACTTGCTGGTTCTGAAACGGCCGATGTTTTCATAGCTGTCTCGAGTAACGAAAATATCAACGTTATGGCTGCTGAAGTAGCTCAAATGATTTTCAACGTCCCACGTGTTTTGGTGCGCACATTAAATCAGGAAAACAACCAAGTTTTTATCGATATGGGGCTAGAAACCATTTGTTCTACAAGTGTTCAGGCCGACAATATTATTGAGCAACTTTTTGAAAGTGAAAACCGTAGGTCTGTTGATTTATTTGGCACAAAGGTTTTGTTGAAGAAAGAACGCTTGGTTCATGATTTTTTTGGCAAAACCATCACCGACATCGAAGCCATACTTGATAGAAAAATTATGGCTGTGATGCGTGAGGGAGGCTATGTTTTTGCCAATCCTAATCTTGAACTCCAAGAAAATGACGAAATCATCCTCTGGGAAGGGGAGGCTGAAGTATGAAACTCATAATTGTCGGTGGGGATAAGGTTGCCTACTATTTATGTCAATTATTGTTAGCCGAGCAGCGACATGAGATTACGGTTATCGAAAACCGTGATGCACCCAGTCAGCGTTTGGCAGATGAACTAGAAGTACAAGTATATTTGGGTGATGGTACCAAGATTGCTGTTCTAGAAGCAGCGGGCTGTGCTGAAGCAGACATGCTTATTGCACTAACGGGGCTAGACGAGGTCAATTTAATCACATGTCAATTGGCCAAGCACCATTTTAAAGTGAAGACTACGGTAGCTAAAATTAACAACCCCAAAAATGATCAAGTATTTCATCTCTTTGGCGTTGATAAGTCTTTTTCAAGCGTCGGTTTATTAGCAGACATCATAGACCAAGAAATTGAATATACGGGGATGCGTCTCGCCTTTAATGTGCCTGGTAACACCAAAGCAATTGTCGAATTCAATTTGCATGAACATGCTAATGCGGTCGGCAAAACCCTACTTGAATACGAATTTCCTGGCGACGCTAAAGTTGTTCTTATAACAAGGCCCGACGGCACGGTACTTACACCAACTGGTGAAGTAGTGATGGAGGCCGGCGACAACATGTTACTTGTTGTTGATGAAAAGTACTTTGAGCAGGTTTGGAAGGTTTTGGTAAAAGGCGAATGAATAAAGATCCCAACTCTATTAAACAAAACCACATGAAACCTGATGAAGCTAATCAAGAATCGACCAAACCATTAGCGCATAAGGCCATGCCAAAGCTTGCACAGGAAGCTGAAGACCAATCAATTCAAGAACAAGCACTCGAGAGCAAACGAAAAACTATGCTTGATGAGACTAGCGTCGTAAATAGGACTCCGTATCAGAGGCTTAAAAATTGGGTGTTTTCAAGTCCTACACGCACAATAACAATTGGCTTTGCGCTTACCATTCTTATTGGTGGTTTTCTCCTTTGTCTACCACTTGCGGCTCAAAGTGGAGAGTGGACGCATCCAGTTAAAGCCTATTTTACCGCCACATCAGCTACTTGTGTGACGGGCTTGGTCGTTGTTGATACGGCGACTTATTGGTCGCACTTTGGTCAATTTGTAATTGTTAGCCTTATCCAAATAGGTGGCCTGGGTATAGTTACTATTATGTCTTTTTTTATGATTGCCGCTCGCAGAAAAGTTAAGTTTAAAACGATGTTGGCTATGCAAGAATCAACCGGTAGTGATACTTTTGTCGATGTTAAATCGTTAGTAAAAAAGATTCTGAAGATAACGTTCACTTGTGAATTTATTGGTGGTGCCATCTTAACGTGGCGATTTTCCCAGTATGTTCCTTTCTTATCAGCCCTCAGAAGAGGCTTTTTTCAGTCAGTTTCTGCTTTCTGCAATGCTGGTTTCGACTTATGGGGAGACGTGCGCGGCACATTTACGAACTTAAATACGTGGAACAATGAACCGATTGTTTTAATCACGACTGCCTTTCTCATCATCACTGGTGGACTCGGTTTTGTTGTTTGGACAGATGTGATTAATCTAAGAAAAACTAGAAAATTGCATTTCCATAGCAAGCTTGTTCTCGGTGCTACTGCAAGTTTGTTGCTTTTGGGTACCATAGCTTTTGGATTGATAGAGTGGAATAATACTAAGACTATGTCCATGGGCACATTACCAACTTGGCAAAAACCCATCGCAGCCTTTTTTCAATCAACCACTTTGCGCACTGCGGGATTTAATTCCATAGACCAAGTCACTCTTTTTCAACCCTCTAAGGTAATCTCAATTCTACTAATGTTTATTGGTGCCGGACCTGCATCTACTGGTGGAGGAATTAAGAACACGACTTTTGCGGTAATTTTGTTCGGCGCTTTCTCTTTTCTGCGTGGCAAAAAATCACCACTTATCGGAAGACACAAACTAAGTAATGACATTTTCATCAAGTCATTTGTCATCATGTTCCTTGGTGTAAGCATAATAGGCGTTGCAAGCTTCTTGTTGCTCATATTCGAACGCAACCACATTCTTGCCAATCGCTTTGACTTTATTGACCTGGTATTTGAAGCCTGTTCAGCCTTCGCAACAGTAGGCAACTCAACCACTCCAACGGTTAATCTCTCCATGGCATCCTGGATTACACTGATTCCGTGCATGTATTTAGGTAGAGTCGGCCCTGCATCTTTTGCCATGAGTTTTAATTTTAAGACAGCCAAAGCAGTAGAAGCGGTTTACCCTGACGGAAAAACATTCGTTGGATAATGTGAACATCTTTTAACCTCACCTGTTTGACAGATGTAACAGATGTAATGGATAATTACAGGATAGTTTGCATAAAAAGGGGAGGAACAAAATGGGCTTAGGTGTAGCACAAAAAATATTGAAAAATCATATGCTCGATGGCAGTTTAACAAAAGGCCAAGAGCTTGCTCTAAAAATAGATCAGACCTTAACACAAGATTCTACAGGTACAATGGCTTATTTACAATTTGAAGCCTTAGGCATTGACCGTGTAAAGACCAAAAAATCGGTAGCGTATATCGATCACAATATGCTACAGGCAGGCTTTGAGAATGCGGATGACCATAAATACATCCAAACTGTAGCTAATAAATATGGGATAGCTTTCTCAAGACCCGGCAATGGTGTTTGCCATCAAGTACACATAGAAAGATACGCAGTACCAGGCCAGACTTTGCTTGGATCAGACAGCCACACGCCAACCTGTGGGGGTTTGGGTATGATTGCTATTGGTGCTGGTGGCTTAGATGTCGCCTGTGCCATGGGTGGCGGAGCTTATTACATCACTGCACCTGCAATCTGCAATGTACAACTGAGTGGAAGGCTCCCTGAGTGGGTTAGTGCGAAAGATATCATTTTGGAAGTCTTACGCGTCTTGACTGTAAAAGGTGGAGTAGGAAAAATCATCGAATATAGCGGTGATGCCTTAGAATACCTCACGATTCCCGAGCGCGCGACCATTACTAATATGGGTGCCGAATTAGGCGCGACCACTTCAATTTTCCCAAGTGATGAAGTCACAAGGGCATTCCTGAAGGCACAAGGCAGAGAAGAAGTATATACCGAAATACTGCCAGATGCAGATGCTGAGTATGACGAAGTTATCAAGATTGACTTAAACACTTTGGTACCGCTGATTGCCAAACCACATAGCCCAGACAATGTTGTGCCGGTTAGCGAAGTGAGTGACATTAAAGTGGACCAAGTGACCATAGGTAGCTGTACTAATTCTTCCTATGTAGACATGATGAAAGTCGCTGAAATCCTCAAAGGTAAGACGGTCCATCCAGACGTTTCCTTGGTCATCGGCCCAGGTTCCAAACAAGTACTTAACATGATTGCCGCGAACGGTGCATTATCAGACATGATTGCTGCCGGAGCGCGTATTTTGGAATCGGGTTGCGGGCCCTGCATTGGCATGGGGCAAGCCCCGCGTACAGATGCTGTGTCACTGAGAACGATAAACCGAAACTTTATTGGTCGTTCTGGCACAAAATCCGCACAAGTTTATTTAGTGAGTCCCGAAGTTGCTGCGGTGTCAGCCTTAACTGGTGTCATAACAGACCCGCGTACTTACAGCGAGGCACCAGTCATTGAAATGCCAACAGAATTTATGGCTAACGACAATATGGTCATTGATGCTGCGGAAGACGGCTCAGAAATTGAAGTAGTCCGAGGCCCAAACATCAAACCATTTCCTATCAACACCAGTATTGGCCGAACTTTAAGCGGAAAAGCGTTGATTAAGGTAGAAGACAACATTACTACCGACCACATTATGCCGTCGAATGCGCAGCTTTTGCCATATCGTTCAAATATTCCATATTTGGCTAATTATTGTTTAACACCTTGCGATCCTGAATTCCCCGCACGTGCTAAAGCAGAAGGCGGTGGCTTTATCATCGCAGGTTCCAACTATGGACAAGGTTCTTCACGTGAGCATGCAGCTTTAGCTCCTTTACAGTTAGGCATTAAGGCGGTCATGGCGGTCAGTTTTGCCAGAATACATGAAGCTAATTTGATTAATAACGGTATTTGGCCCTTAACATTCAAGGATGCCAGCACATACGATGCACTAAACGAAGGCGATGCTTTAGTTATTAATAACGCGGATGAGCAATTGCAGAATACTGCAAGTACCTCAGAAGTAACAGTAGAAAACTTGACACAAGGCAATACCTTTACTTGTGTTTTGAAATTAACAGATAGACAAAGAGCAATATTGGCGAAAGGCGGATTACTCAATTACACCGCTGATCTAGGTGAGTAATCGCGACTAACAACTGTGCGGAAAGAAGGTTTATATGAGCTTAGTCACTTCTAAGAACCAGCAATTCTTATTGGAAAATTATGCCCAAGCCAAATCAAGGGCAGCTATCCCTGCTGAACTCTATCAACGCTACGACGTGAAACGCGGCTTACGTAATGACAACGGA
This sequence comes from uncultured Oscillospiraceae bacterium, assembly GCA_964574395.1. Classification (GTDB taxonomy): domain Bacteria; phylum Bacillota; class Clostridia; order Saccharofermentanales; family Fastidiosipilaceae; genus JAXGQD01. Next base: position 41,484 of record CAZNNL010000014.1, read on the forward strand.
ACGGGTGTTTTGGTCGGCTTGACAGATATCGGTGAAGTGTATTCTTACATTATGGATGATGGAGAACGCTTACCTGTTGAGGGTAGGCTGTTCTATCACGGCTACAGTGTTACGGATTTAGTTAACGGTTTCTACGCGAAGAAGTCTTTTGGCTTCGAAGAAACGGCATATCTCTTACTTTATGGAGACTTGCCAACAGCTAAAAACTTGGAGGTTTTCACACAAGCCTTATCAGAGGCTAGGGTTTTGCCTCACAACTTTATCGAAGACCATATTTTCCGTTCGCCGAGTAAAGACATTATGAATAAAATTGCTCGCTCGGTTTTAGGACTCTATGCCCACGATGATGATCCCGATAATATCAGTCCTGAATACGTACTTATGCAAGGCATTAGTTTGGTGGCACGTTTCCCGTCATTAGCAGCATATGCTTATATGGCAAAAAGACACTACATCGACCACGACAGCCTATACATTCATGCACCTCTACCGGAATTTAACTCGGCACAAAACCTTCTGCACATGATTCGTCCAGATGGCACATTCACAGAACTCGAAGCACGCACGCTTGATTTGGCTTTGGTTCTTCATGCTGAGCATGGTGGTGGTAATAACTCGACCTTTACTTGCCGCGCTGTTAGTTCAACCGGAACGGATACCTATTCAGCTATCGCTGCGGCTATGGGCTCATTGAAGGGGCCACAGCATGGTGGTGCTTCGGGCAAAGCTTTTGCCATGATGCAAGACCTTAAAAAAGAAGTAAAGAACTGGCGTTCCGAAATGGAAATAGCTGACTATCTTTCAAAAGTACTTAGAAAAGAAGCATTCGACCGTTCTGGTTTAGTTTATGGTATGGGACATGCTGTTTACACCCTGTCTGATCCGCGTACTAAGTTGCTGCGTGATTATGCTAGAGCGCTAGCATATGAGTGTGGTAGAGAAGATGAATATTTGCTCTACACTACGACTGAGCGCATGGGACCTGAAACGTTTAGAGCTGTTAAGAAAAGCGATAAAGTTGTGTGTGCCAATGTGGACTTCTTCTCAGGCTTTGTCTATGACATGTTAGGCATTCCTGAAGAACTCTTTACGCCAATATTTGCTGTTGCTCGTATAACAGGCTGGATGGCACATCGCCTTGAAGAACTCATTTCAGGTGGCAGAATTATTCGTCCTGCTTATAAAACTGTTCAGAAGAGAAGACCTTATATTGAGTTGGAAAACCGCTAAGCATAAGAGCAAATCTATTTTAACTAAGTAAGAATGAATATATGGGCTAGTGATTAACAATCATTAGCCTATGTTTATCCCAAGGTACACTATGTTATATATTCTTTTAACAATACTAGCAATTCTTGTACTGATGCAGTTTCAGCTTGCTTGGCAATTATTTAATCTATTTAGGCTGCGTTATCCGCGCTTACGTTACTGGATGCTGGTACTTTCTTTAGTTATTTTGTGTGCAATTGCGGTGTATGGTTTCATACCTCGCGGCTCTGCTCCAAGAGTATTGACTTTGTTTTCGTATTATTATTTAGCTGTACTTGCGTATTCAGTCTTCTTGTTTCTGCTTCGAGACATCATTTTATTTGTAATCAAATTGTTTAGGAAACGGCGGGATTTTTCTGTCTTTGTGCGTCGTTCGACGGTGTTTGTTTTTGCCATGAGCATCATAATTGTGCTGTATGGTAGCTTTCACGCCCAAAACATTCAGATCAATCGTTATGATATTCAGTTGGAGAAGTATACGTCCACAGAGCCAACGAAGGTCGCCGTCTTTTCTGATTTGCATTTAGGAGCGCAATACGGACATAAGAAAGTCGCAGAGATTGTTGATGTTATTAATCGTGAAACCGTGGATATGGTGTTTATTGTCGGTGACATGTTTAACGATGATTACCATGCTTTGGATAATCCAGAGGCAATAGTTGACGCGTTGAAAAATATAAAGGCTGAATTAGGTGTATATTTGGTTTGGGGAAATCATGATTCCGGCCCAACGTTTACATTGATGCAAGACATGATTGACCAAAGCAAAATAATTAGACTTGAAGATGAAGTGCTGCAAGTGGATAATGTGTTTACTTTGGTAGGGCGGCGCGATTCGAGACCAATTATGTATGAAGGCATTACGCGTGCAGCTATCAATTGGAGTTCGGTCAAGGATAAGAGTCTTCCCTTGATTGTTTTAGACCATCAACCGTCAAACTACAGTGAGTATTTGGAAACGGATGTAGATTTAATTATTAGCGGTCACACACATCGGGGCCAGATATTTCCAGGGAACTTTATGACGCGTTTGGTCTATGACTACGACTATGGCCTCCATGAGACGAACGAAGTAGGTCAACAAATTTTGGTCAGTTCAGGAATCGGTACTTGGGGGCCACCCATTCGTGTCATGACAAACTCTGAATTGTTGTTCGTGACGATAGCGAAAGCTGAATAGGAGAGAAAGATGAACTTAAACACAGATGCATTTTTTTGGAAGAACCCACCGACCGAGATGACTGTTGAGAAAGATCGTGTGTCCTTCGTCACTCTTCCGCTTAGTGATTTTTGGCAAAACACCTACTACCATTTCCAACACGATAACGGCCACATGTATCTGACACGTAGTGACGAGCCATATTTTGCCTTCAGCACCAAAATTTCCTTCGATGGCAAACTGCGTTTTGACCAGTGTGGAATAATTGTTTATCAAGATGCGGACACTTGGGCAAAATCAGGCATCGAATGCGAAAATGAAGTTTATTCCAACCTTGGAGGAGTCGTTACCAACAATGGTTTTTCAGATTGGAGCATGTCACCCATTAAGCCTGAGGTCAAAGATCTTTATCTTCGTCTCAATAGGCGCGTTGATGATTTTCAAGTTGAGTATTCCTATGATGGTGTCTTGTACCAACCGCTTAGAATTTTTCATTTGGAAAGCGCTGATAAAGTAGTGCAGTTTGGTCTGTATGCCTGCAGTCCTGGCGAGTCCAGTTTTACTGCGCAGTTTTCTGAAGTGAGTATGGGCGAGGGGACTTGGGCAGCGCACGAGTAAGTGTTGCGCGTCTATACACTCAATTTGTATCTAAATAAGTGTCAAAAATCTGCGGTAAGAATTGATTGCATTTTAAGCCAGCTTAATGTTATGATAACTTTCGCTGTGACGGCCCTATGGTCAAGCGGTCAAGACGCCGCCCTCTCAAGGCGGAATCACGAGTTCGATTCTCGTTAGGGTCACCATTATACGCT
>CAZNNL010000015.1:0-21032 GCA_964574395.1 uncultured Oscillospiraceae bacterium
GGAATAATTGATTTTCGATCCGATGAGCATTTATTGCTGTTCATTTGTTCAGGACAATATATACGTCATGAGACGATTAAATAGAAAACCTCATAGAGGTATGCATACCAGTTTAAGCAAGCTTAGCCATATTATGGTGTGGTTTTGCCATACTTGTGGTGTGCTATGAAAAGGAGAACCGTTAATGGTTAGAAAGAACGGCGACGATAAAATTGCGCCCATTAAGAAGAAGGTCAAGAGCCCAAAGGAAGAGGCAAGCTTCATCCCCCACCAGATATTTGATTACGAAATTCCAAAGAAAGAAGTTCCCACAGCCGAAACCGCAAGCCGTGTGGTAAAAGCCAAAGATAAAGCGGCGGTCAAGGCACAACTGCAAGCCAAAGCGAAAAACAAGGCGAACACATATTCACCCCACAACAAAAGCATTCAAAACCCTAAACAAACCTGTAAAAGAAGTAGCGGACAACCTATCCCACCCTCTGCAATGCAAGTGAACCGTCCTGCTCGAAAGCGTAAAAGCACCTTTCGTCAAAGCGATGTAACGGGTCATAAAGGCACGCAGATTATTCCAAATCTATCGCCACAATTTGCTCCTGATGTTTTGAAACGACTGGGGCGCGACGGAGAAACAAGTCAAGCACTGCGTTCAATCGATTCGTCATCGCGGTCGGCACTTAAAGTCATTCCTCTCGGTGGTCTTTGTGAGATTGGCAAAAACATGACCATCTACGAATACGGCAATGACATGATCATCGTCGATGTCGGCATCGGTTTTCCAGAAGAAACACAACCTGGCATTGATTCTGTCATCCCTGATATGTCTTATGTTCTCGACAATCGCCAAAAACTTAGAGGCATCTTTTTCACACATGGTCATGAAGACCACATCGGCTCGATTAGTTGGCTATTAATGCAAGTTTCGGCGCCTATGTATGGAACTGCGATGACTTGTGAGCTTTTGCGCTTGAAGATGGAAGATAAGGGCCTCGGTAGTCAGACCTCACTAATCAATAGAATTGAAACTGGATCTTCGGTCAAAGCCGGCGTATTTGATGTTGAATTTATTCACGTCAATCACAGCATTGCCGATGCAGCTGCACTAGCAATTCGTACACCAGCAGGTGTCGCAGTACATTCAGGAGACTTTAAGGTCGATTATACGCCTATTCATGGTAAACCAATTGATCTGCAACGCTTCGCACAACTTGGTTCTGAAGGTGTGCTGCTCTTTGTTTGTGAAAGCACAAACGTTGAGAAAAAAGGCTTCTCCCCTTCAGAAAAATCAGTCGGTGAGGCATTCACCGAACAATTCGCCAAAGCAAGTGGACGCGTTATTGTGGCTACTTTCTCCTCAAACGTGCACCGTGTACAACAGATCATCACGGCAGCGGAAGCTAACAACCGCAAAGTTGCAATCGTTGGTCGCAGCATGGTCAATGTCTTCAAGGCAGCCCAAAACCTAAACTACATAGATATCAAACCTGGTACTCTAATCGAGTTATACGAAGTTGATAAATATGCGCCAGAACAGGTCTGTATTATTACTACAGGTAGTCAAGGCGAAGCCATGGCTGCATTGACGCGTATGGCTTATTCAGAACACCGCAATATCGAGATTGGATCTGGCGATACCGTAATCATTTCTGCCACACCTATTCCGGGTAACGAAAAGCCCATTTTCCGCGTGATAAATGAACTTTATAAGCGTCAAGCACGCGTTGTTTATTCTGATATGGCCGAGATTCATGTCTCAGGACACGCATATCGTGAAGAGATAAAAATTCTGCATCAGCTTCTGACGCCAAAGTACTTTTTGCCAGCACATGGGGAATATCGTCATCTTTATATACATGCAAAGGTTGCTTCAGAAATGGGACAAGCCATGGAAAGCATCTATATTTTGAACAACGGTGATATTTTCGAATGTGATCAAAAGCACGCACGTATCGCAGGCTACACGAACGCTGGAGCAATTCTGATCGATGGCTCACCCCAAGGCACGGTCGATAGCGAAATTCTCGAACAAAGACGTACGCTTTCAGATGACGGTGTTTTTTCTGTTGCTATCGCACTTGATAGTACTGGCAAAAAGGTCCTCGGTAAACCTGTTATCACTGCTCGTGGCTTCACCTACGAACGCGACATGCCGGGTCTCGAAGCCGAGTCCATCCGTCGCATTAACGACTTTACCAACAGCAGCAAAAATCGTGGTGCACAACTCTCCTCACCCATGATGATTGGTCAACTTAAAGACCAACTTCAAAACATGCTCTATCAACGCACCAAACGCAGACCCGTGCTCCTCATTTCGGTTATTAGCACTTAAGACTGAGGCAGCGAACTATTAGATATTTAAACAAGGATAATCACAATGGAAAATAACAAAGAGCTCACTGCTGAAAAAATAGCGCATGAAAAGAAGAAGCAAAATTTGGTGATTGCCGTCGCTGGCGTCTTAGGTGTCGCAGCGGCTATACTCCTGTTCTATTTTATTGGTAAGGTGTTCTAGAGGTAGTGTACTGCGCTCTATTTGCTTGGTATGAGGATCTAGGCTCTGCACTAGTGATCGTTGCTGGTTTAACTTGACGTGATGTTTTGACAGATGAAATGAGCATTTTTAAGCACTCATTATTCAAGGAGTAAATCAAATCGAATGATTCATTCGTCATTCCTAGCTCGTGCAGCGCAACTAACCAATAGTCTGTTTCAGAGCAGGCTTTTAGAGCCGCACTCATCTTGTAGACAAAATCAGTTTTGTGCATGGCAAATTGCGCCTCGCTAATATTGGCACCTACTCTGCTCGTACATCTTAATAATTGTCGGGCGAGTTCATGTTCTTTACACGTATATCTAATAAAACGGCAAAACGCAATAATTTCACAAGTCAGTTTCAATGATTTCGCCGCAAGCGGGGTATCTTTATATTTGATTAGCCTCACCTGTGGATTACGATTTTGTTCAGAGATAAACTTGCTATCTTGCCTTGCTCCTGATATGAATTCATTCTTCATTAGTTCAGACATCAATTTGTCCTCCTTAGCTTAATAAATCTATTATTCACCAAGGAAACAAAGTTATTTGACAAATCGTTACGCATTTTTTCGCAATCTTACGCAAAATTACGCAATTAGCTTCTTTCCACCTCAATTACATCGCGCACAGCTTTTAAGCGTCCTATGACGCGGTCGAGTTGGTTCTGTGAACTCACTTCTATGGTGAGAAACATGCGGGCAGTGACATCTTTAAATGAATTGATCTGACCGGAAAGGATGGAGACTTTTTCTTCGGCAATTGCGTTGGAAAGGTCACTTAAGAGATGGTGGCGATCGTGGGCCAAAATCTTTAAGGTGACTTCAAAAGTGGCACCGACTTCTTCATGATCCCAGCTCACTTCAATGAGTCTTGAAGCGCGCTCAGCTTCTGCAGGACCTCGAGAGGATGCCTCCAGGATGTGGCGGATGTTGGGACAGTCGCGCCGGTGGATGGCAACGCCTTTACCACGGGAGATGTAGCCGATGATGGCGTCTCCGGTGACAGGATTACAGCATTTGGAGAGGCGGATGAGACAGTTGTCTATGCCACGAACAATAATACCGTACTCATTTTTTCCAGATTTGGAAGGTTTGGATTTTTTGGGTGGTGCGGTTGGCTGTATTTCGGTTTCGGAAACCATTTGCACCGTAGGCGGATTGTAGACAACCTGTCCGGAGGAGGTTACCCGATAGCCAAGTTTGAAGCGTTCTTCTTCATCCAGGCTCTTAATATACTCATCGCGGAGTTTGGGGACGATTTTGCCAGACGTTTGAGCGCCGTGCCCTAGACCTGCATATAAGTCGTCGATACTTCCATAGTTGAAGCGCTGTAAAACAGGCTCGACAATGCGCGCCTTGAGCAATTGCTGTGCTGTGAAATCGGATTTCTTAATTTCTCTTTCCAAGAGTTCTTTACCACGCGCAATATTTTCGCTACGCATGGACTTTTTAAAGAATTGGTTGATTTTAGAGCGCGCGCCTGAACTAGCAACGATTTTGAGCCAATCCATGCTCGGTCCATGAATTTTTTCACTGGTTAAAATTTCAACAATGTCGCCATTTTGGAGTTTGTAAGTCAGGGGGACGATTTTGCCATTAACCTTAGCGCCATACATATGATTTCCGACACCGGAGTGGACGGCGTAGGCTAAATCAATGGGCACAGAATTAGCGGGCAGACTCATAACGTCGCCGCGCGGGGTAAAGACATAAACTTCATCAGAGACAAGACCCGTTTTTAGAGTGTCCATGAACTCGGTGGCGTCGCGCATGTCTTTTTGCCAGTCTAATAATTGTCTTAGCCAATTGAGCTTGCCATCCAAATTGTCCTGACTTTGATCCTCGGCATCGCTACCTGATTTAATGCCTTCTTTGTACTTCCAATGTGCGGCTAGACCAAACTCCGCTGTACGGTGCATGGCGAGCGTGCGAATTTGAACCTCGAAAGGAATGCCCTGTGGACCAATCAAGGTGGTGTGTAAAGATTGGTACATATTGGGTTTAGGCATTGCAATATAGTCTTTGAAACGGCCAGGGATAGGGCGATACTTTTCGTGGACGAGACCAAGCACGGCATAGCAATCCGCGACGGTATCTACAATAATACGGCAGGCAAAAAGATCATATATCTGATCCAGATTCTTTTCTTTCAATTTCATCTTGCGATATATGCTGTAGAAATGCTTCGGGCGCCCTTCGATTTCGCACTTGATGCCAAGTTTTTCAATCGCTTCCGTTAGCTCAAGTATCACTTGTTCCAGATAATTTTCACGTTCATTTCGGCGTTGTGAAATAGCACCGACTAGTTCATAATATGCCGTTCTATCGATGTAGCGGAGACAAAGATCTTCTAGTTCCCACTTCCATTTGTAAATACCCAAACGATTCGCAAGCGGTGCATAGATGTCTAAGGTCTCTTGAGCGATACGCTCTTGTTTGCTGGGTGGAAGATGTTTGAGCGTGCGCATGTTATGTAGACGATCAGCGAGTTTAATCCAGACTACGCGGATGTCTTTTGCCATAGCCAAGAACATTTTACGAAAATTCTCAGCCTGCAATTCTTCTTTGGAAGAATATTGCATCTTTTCGAGTTTGGTAACGCCATCCACTAAGTCAGCAACGTCCCGTCCGAACTGTTCCCCGATTTCTACTGTTGTCGATTCCGTATCTTCAACCGTATCGTGCAGCATTGCCGCCATCAGCGTGGCACCATCTGCTTCAAGCTCGGTTAGTATGTCTGCCACTGCAAGAGGGTGAATAATGTAAGGTTCACCATTGGCGCGATGCTGGCCTTTGTGCGCCTCCATCGCGTAATTTAGGGCGTCTTCGAACTCTTCTACTTCTTCTTTCGTTGCATAAGACATGTAGTGCGCGAGAAGGGTTGAAATAGAGGAATTAACCTCTTTGGCAAAAGGCAAATGTTCATCGTATCTTGGTATTTGCATAAAACCCTCCTTTCTACAGCAGTTGTGAATTTGTTATCAGGACTTGCTCAAACGACGATAAGTTTTTGTATCGTATAAATTTACTTTATGTGTGCTCTTTTGTAAATTATAACAGCGAAGAAGATCTTTTGTTTCTTTGTTCTTTCTCCAATCCAATTGCGTCAATAGCCCTGCTTCTTCGTAGATTTTGAGGCAGGCTAGCACAACAAAGAGACGAAAGCGTGGATCACTCAGCGCTTGGAAGGAGCAAAGTTGCTCGTGTCCAAAACTATCTAAAATTATTGGTGCGCGTTCAATGCCAGATGCTAATAAATTTAAGTAAACTTCTCTTAAGGTTTCACCTGTTGGCAGCAGTGCCTTTGGGTCTATGGCAAAAGGTGCAGCAAGCTGTCCTGCCGTCCACGAAGGAAACATATTCTGTAAGCGTAAAAGTTCGTTGGATAAGTCTTCTGATGCCTTCATCTTACTTTCTGAGGCAAGATCTATGACCAGTAGATCGAGTGAATCCTGACCACGAAAACTATTGCGTTGCAAATGCGCGAGAACGGTGACTTCTTCACCCAGTACGAGGTACGGTACGAGATTAGCTTTGCCAAAGCCTATGCCATTCACACGATTTTCTACGGTTTCCTCATCAAGCGTGATGCGTAAATGATCGCTCTCCTTGCCAACTGCTCTGGCTTCATAAAGCAGCGCACCCGTGACTAAAAAAGCAGGTTCCTCATTCCCTTTTCCAAAAGGTTCTAAAGTCTCAAGGCTGCTTAGCAAGTCCAAATCTAGCTCAGGTAATTTCAAATTTAAACTATACTTAATCGATTCATCGATACTATTTAAGTCGATTTCCTCAGCACAGGCTGCGAGTGCAGCGCTGAAATTTTCTATTTGTTCAACGGGTATTTCTAGCCCTGCTGCAGCATGATGCCCGCCGAAATGACTAAGATATGCCTGGCATTTTTGCAAGCATGACAAGATGTCTATACTTCCTAAACTTCTAGCAGACCCCTTGTATAATTCGGCGCTTTCTTTGCTTAATACAATTGCAGGTCGTTGAAAATATTGAACTAAGCGAGAGGCAACAATTCCCAAGACGCCAGGGTGCCAGTCATCGCCAAAAGTAACGATTATATTCGCTTCAAGTCGCTCGGGATGGTTTTTTAGGTATAGTAAGGCTTCCTCAAAAACCCGCGTCTCAACATCTCTGCGTTCTTGGTTGATGTCATTAATATAGTGCACCTGCTCTTGGCAAAACTTTGTATCATCACTGAGCATCAAATCCATCACCGGTGCAACAGAACCCATTCTTCCACAAGCATTAATGCGCGGCGCTATGCTAAAGCCTAAAGTTCTAGCTCGCACTTGTTCTGACTTTACGTTTACTAATTCAAGCAATGCCGACATGCCAGCACTTGGATTTTGACGAAGCTGTAATAGCCCCGCCAACACAATACGGCGGTTTTCACCTTCCAGTTGCATTAGATCTGCGACAGTACCAAGTGCCGCATATTGCAAGCCTTGCATCCACACGGCTTTTTCAGGTAGTTTAGAATTTAAAGCTTGACAGAGTTTTAAGGCTACGCCAGCTCCTGCCAACATTTTATACGTCTCGGCCTCATCTAAACGATTGGGATTTATCACAGCTTGAGCAACTGGTAAAGTTTCTAAACACACATGATGATCAGTAATTATGACCTGGATTCCAGCTTTTTCGAGCGCTTCTACTTCTGTAAAGCTTTGTACACCACAATCAACGGTTATGAGTGCCGCTGGTTTTGTGCTAAGGGCATGTGCTACCCCTGCTTCGCTAAGTCCATAACCCTCACTTAGACGGTCTGGAATATAATAGTCGACATTCACAGCAAAATGTTTTAGAAAACGATACAAGAGACTACTTGCTGTAATGCCATCGCAGTCATAATCACCATGAATAAGTATTTTTGCTCGCTGCTCGATGAGGGGTAGTAAGGTGTCTACTGCTTTTGCCATATCCTTTAGTAAAAAAGGATCTTCAAAGAATTCTTCGTCAGGCAGAACACCCTGTCGCTCAGCAGAGTCTATAATTTGATGTTCCTTTTCCCATTTAGACCATAATTCTTCTTTACCGTGAGCGCGTAGGACTTGCAAAGCCAATGGCTCGTCAACATGGTATCTAGTCATCTCAGGGTTCATGGGTTTAACATCTAGCATCTTGTTTTTTCTTTCTGTATCTGCCATAACGGCTCTTATCTGTGGGTTTAAAAAAACCCGATATCTACGGACACCGGGTTTCAAAAGCTTCTTATGATTTCGTTTGCCAAGCCAGCGCTTTACAAAAAGTGAAAGTTCTTCTTATTAGCGTTTTCTCTTTCTGGCAGCTTCGGATTTTTTCTTTCTCCTTACGCTGGGCTTCTCATAATGTTCTCTTTTACGCACTTCTGCGAGCACGCCGGACCTTGCACATGAACGCTTAAAGCGACGTAGGGCACTGTCGAGGGTTTCATTTTCTTTGACTCTAACTTCTGACATCTTCTTCCCCCCCTTCGGCTACAAAAACACTGAGGTCATTGCTTAGTCTTAGGAATTATAATTGACCAGGGAGTATGCGTCAAGGGATGTAGAGTTTTCGAATTGCGTTATTTATTGTGACGCAACTTAACTTTCTATTATACTTTTGATATTTTTCGTGTTGTTCACTTTCGATTCTAAGTTCTGCCTAAGATAGTCAGGTGGCAAAATTTGGCAGAGTTTCAGACTCAACGTAGGTTACTACAAACCGATTTTGGCGAAATAGTGTTGCAACCATACCTTCTAATTCACTAAATCTACAAGATACTTATTTCCGATGACTTACTTCACTTCTACGCCAGAAGATTTCGCACACTATGTATCCCGCCAGAGATCACTTGAATGCGGTCTGGCTGATCTATCATTCCCGCAGCTACAGTCGCACGCTCGCCACTGCCACAGAGAAGATATAAAGTTCCTTCTGCAGGCACTTCAGCCATTCTTTGCTTCAATTCCTGTAAGGGAATGGCTACACGGTTGTGAAGCACATCAAGTTCTGCATCAAATTCTTCCGGTAGACGTACATCAAGCGTAAAGCTATTTTCAGATTTATCCATGGCAAGGTAATCTTTTGCAGCGATTATCTTCAATTGTGGCAGGGTATTTCCCATGATTAAGTTATAGCGTAGAATTCCGTCAGGTAAACAGCCCAAAGCCTCATCAAAACCCGTGCGATACAGCGTTGCCCAGGCAAGTTCAACTTGATCTTCTGACAAACCATCTCTCACCAAACAAAGTGCTTCTTCCGTACCACATTGCCAACCTACATAATTTGCCGTGAGTTCTGCCGGTACTAAATGCGCATGGGGTAAATGTGTACCAGTATAGGCAAAGCGATCCCTGACATCGATTATTCTGGCTTCATCTGGTACCTCAAAACACAGTAAACGTGGTGGCGGAGCATAATCTCCTGCACCTTCAACGTTAACTACTTCCATTTTTGAAAAAGCAGGATTCTTGAAGTACATCCTTCCATGTAAGCTAATGAAAGTATCCAAGTCTTCGCTCAGAGCTTTACTATCACTAAATTCACGCCCTAAAGTAGAATCTTCTATTTCATCCAAATCATTCCCACAAGCCGAGCCAGCTCCATGTCCGGGCAGCACGATAACATCATCTCCAAGCGGTGCAATCTTTTGATAAAGCGACTCATGCAATAGAGTAGTCATCTTCTTCAAATTACTTTCACCATAAAAATCAGTGCGCCCTACCCCTCCGAAAAAGAGTGTGTCGCCCGTGATTACATACATTGGTCGCTTGTTGTACTCCACTACGAATGAGAGACTTCCTAAGGTATGACCAGGAGTGTGTATGGGTCTAACGCGTACCAATTCTCCTAAATTGATGATATCTTCTTCGCCGATTGGCGTGCCGAATGTTTGACCAAGATCTTCATAGCGTGAATAGCCGGCCTTAGCTCCACACGCTTTAGCAAGTCCAGCAGCGCCTGAAATCTGATCTTCGTGACGATGTGTTTCCAAAGCCCAGATTATTTTTAATCCAGCTTTGGCTGCTTCTTCAATATAGATACCGTAATCGCGCCTTGGATCAATAACAACTGCTAGACCATCTGCTCCAACGATATATGAATATGCCATTAGACTTGGGGTTAGAATACGTTTCAGATACATAGCTTAGCCTCCATATTACATTTTCTTACTATACGTGGACCAATCTTCTTACTTAATATAAAACCACTTAGCTTATTAAATCAAGCCTTCGCCTAATGCTTTACCCCCTATGAGGTGGACGTGCAGATGCATGACGGTTTGACCGCCGTCTGGACCGCAATTATTGATTAGTCTGAACCCATTTTCTAGGCCTTCTCTTTTGGCGACTTCGGCAGCAGCGCGGTTGATGGCAGCAAGGGTTTTGCCAGCATTATCAAAGTCATTGTTTAGCTCCATAATATTGTCGTGGTGCGCTTTTGGCACAAGCAAAACGTGTGTAGGAGCAACCGGATGAAGGTCACGAAACGCCAGAATTTCATTATCTTCGTAAACTTTTGTGCTTGGTATTTCGCCTGCAATTATTTTACAAAAAATACAATCCATACTTTTCTCCTACATATATGGTCTCTCTTAGCAGAGAGCTTAGTTTTCTAAAATCAGGGTTTTTACAGCTTCAAGTGCTTCAGGCAACTTGGACGGGTCTTTTCCTCCAGCTTGTGCCATGTCGGGACGGCCACCGCCACCGCCGCCTGTAAGTTGAGCTGCGGCTTTGACGATTTTGCCAGCATTATGACCAGCCTTAACAGCTTCTGGTGACAGCATAGCCGTGAAGGAAACCTTTTCGTCTTGGACAGAAGCAAGTACGACAATTGCTGGAGCCAATTTATCGCGTAGCTTATCAGCCATTTCACGCAGTGCTTCAGCATTTTCAACCTGCACCTCAGCCACCAGAGCCTTCAACTCTCCAACAGAAACTGCTTTATTCAGAAGTTCATCTGCTTGACCTGAAGCAAGCTTATTTTCTAAGGCGTGAATTTCTTTTTCTCTGACTTTAAGCTCCCTTTGGAGTTGATCCGCACGCTGCTCTAAGTTTTCACGATTGCTTTTCAGCTCTTGTGCTACTACATCAAGAATGCGTTCAGACTCGCTGATAAAGATAAAGGCACCTAATCCAGTTACGGCTTCTATTCTTCTAACACCAGAAGCGATGGAAGCTTCCGATATGATTTTGAAAATACAAGCTTGTGAACTGCGCTGCAAGTGACAACCGCCACAAAGCTCCTTGCTGATACCCTCGACTTCAACAACGCGTACTTCATTACCATATTTTTCATCAAATAGTGCTGTAGCGCCTGCTGCCTTCGCCTCATCAATAGTCATTAAATGCGTGAAAACTGGCTTATCCGCAAGGATCGAGGCGTTCACATGGGCTTCTACTTTCCGTAATTCCTCTTTGGTCATGGCTTGAAAGTGATTGAAGTCAAAACGCAGTCTTTCAGGTGAAACCATGGACCCCGCCTGGTTAACATGCGCACCCAGCACCTCTTTCAAGGCTTTGTGTAGAAGATGTGTAGCCGTATGATTGCGTGCAGTTGCAAGACGTAAAACCTCATCTACAACGAGCTCGACTTTCTGGCCGCGTTTAATGTTGCCAGACTTTATCTCAGCATGGTGAAGAACGACATCTTCGGCAGTTTTAGTCGTATCTTGGATAACGATTTTTAGCCCCTCGGCAAAAACTTCACCCTTATCCCCCAACTGCCCACCTGCGTTTGCATAGAAAGGTGTTTTGTCAAAAATCAAACTCACTTTCATGCCAGCCACAGCTTCTTCTAGAGCTATCGCTTTGCCCTCCTCATTGGCAGCCAAAATCATACGCACTTCGGCTTTTTCTCTCAGTCTCTCGTAACCTGTGAACACGGTTGCTGCCAAAGTTTTAACTTCATCAGGTAGACCAGTTTCGCCCCAAGCAGTTGATACTTTATTCTGCATGGCTTTCCTAGCCTTCTCACGTTGTTCACGCATAGCAGCTCGGAAGCCTTGCTCATCAACTTGCACGCCATCTTCTGCAGCGATTTCTCTAGTTAAATCTAAAGGAAAACCGTAGGTATCATGTAGTCTAAAAACTTCGTCACCTGCCAGAATGCCGGCGCCACGTTTTTTAACATCTTGAATATAGGTTTCAAGCATTGCTTGACCTTGAATTACTGTCTGATTAAAGCGTTCTTCTTCATTTAAAATCACATTCAAGATAAACGCTTTGTTTTCTTCTAACTGTGGATAAGCTTCTTTGGAATTCTCAATAACGACAGGTGCAAGCTTCGTTAAGAAATTACGTTCAATCCCCAACGCACGACCAAATCTAGCGGCTCTACGGATGAGTCTTCTTAGAACATAACCACGCCCTTCGTTTGATGGCAAAATCCCATCAGAAATCATCATGGTCGTACTACGAATATGGTCCGTGATTACGCGAATAGAAATATCGGTTTGTTTATCTTCTCCATAGCGGACTTGAGCCATTTTACAAACGGTATCTAGAACTGCCTTTACAGTGTCAACCTCAAAAAGATTATCAACTTCTTGTACAATGCAAGCAACGCGCTCTAAACCTGCACCGGTATCGATGTTTTTCTTTTCAAGCGGTATATAGCTACCATCTTCTTTACGATCGAATTGTGTGAAAACTAGATTCCAAAACTCGATAAATCTATCGCAATCACAAGTTACACCGCAATCAGGATTGTCGCAGGCATAGGCATCTCCACGGTCGTAGAAAATCTCGGAACAAGGACCACAGGGACCGGTTCCGTGTTCCCAGAAGTTATCTTCTTTGCCAAGGCGGGAGATGTGGGAGGGGTCGAGGCCGACATCGTTTTGCCAAATGTCATAGGCTTCATCATCTTCTTCGTAAACCGTGACATGGATACGTTCAGGGTCAAGTTCAAGCACGTCCGTGCAAAACTCCCAAGCCCAAGGAATGATTTCTTTTTTAAAATAATCACCGAAAGAAAAGTTGCCCAGCATTTCAAAAAATGTACCATGCCGCGCAGTGTGTCCAACTTGTTCAATGTCGGGGGTACGAATGCATTTCTGACAAGTCGTAATGCGCAATGAGGGCGGCACTTCGGAGCCCGTAAAATAGGGTTTCAGAGGTGTCATACCTGCATTGATTAATAATATTGAGGGGTCATTGTGGGGGACAAGCGAAAAACTTGGCAAACGCAAATGCCCTTTCGATTCAAAAAACGAAAGATAAGCTTCGCGTATTTCATTTAATCCCATATATCGCATAATATTCATTTCCTTCCAGTAAGGGGTGCGTTTTGGCAGATCCCCGAGCAAGTCAGACAGCGTTCCTGGCGCACGAATGACTTTATAAAGTCTTGGGCATAATAGTAACTAAAATATGTTTGTTTCTCAAGACTTGGGGCTTGTCGGTGATTTTACCAATTTGACAATCAATTAATACCCCAATTATCATATGCTAGTGAGATTGGAGGATTCAAATGGAACCAAAAAGAAAAAAACTCGCTGAAATGGAGCCAGGAGAATTTGCAGATACATTATTTAATCCACGAAGAAGAGTAAGATTTGCCGGAATGGCAATTGATTTTTTTGTAGCAGCGACACTCTTGTTAGTAGCCTTTTTGATTTTATCAATACCATTCAAGCTGATAGATTATTCAAAAGGTTTCACTGATCAATATAATGCACTCTTAGAATCTAGTCCCGTTTACGCGGTGGTAACCGTTTTTGTTTATGACACAGTCTGTCAATTGTTATTTCATCGTAGTCTAGGAAACAAGATTATGAAGTTTAGAATGGTTCCAAGCTCTAAATCTTTCGATTATCCATTTATAACTCCATTATTAAGGAGAATTATAAGATCTGGTATTTATAGCAATATTTTATTCTTTGCTATTAATGCTTTCGTGTTATTATTCGTTCCACCCTTTAAAACAATAGAAGACCATATCTTTAGATTTGATATAGTATTTGATGATGAGGAATCTATTTCATTCTTAAAAAAGAAGTGATGAGCGATTTGCTGCTTCTTTTGCCATAATAATCACCGAGAAAATCCTTGAAGTAGTCGCTTCAGCATCCCCTTTTTTCTGAAAGCATCTGCTGCCGAAACAGGTTTATATACCCCAGGTCCTTCCTCTATCACAGTTTGAAGCCCTGATTTCAGCGTCGTTTCATGGACGCGATTCAGATCAATTTTCCCGGGCGAAAATAAGGTCGACTTGCCCTCCATCTGTCCACGACCCAATGCGCAAACCGCACCAGTCTGTCCGTTAACCATAAAATAGACCTTAACACCGTTGCTCATTTTGTCCAGAAAATATATAGGTAACATTGCTGATTTCACAGTCCTGGCTTCTTCTCTAATCCAGTTTATTCTCGAATTCTTTGAAGGATATAATTTCTTAATGGCCGCATTAATCTCCGGTCTTAATGTGTTTTCTCGCGTAGCTAAAGCCGCAGGACAATCAGTCTCAAAGGCTTTGGCAAAACTAATGTCACCTTCCGCAAATTTAATCGAAAATGGCGTGATTTTTGCCAGATCCCATGGCTCAACATCCATTAACATATGCTGATTATGCTCTTGCGTTATAGGTGTTACCCAGTTCACGTAGTCCTGAAAAAGCAACGCAGTTCCATTGTCATTTTCGATTTCTACAACGATACTGGAGTCACAAATCCTATGTGGCACATAGATTGCCCAGAGTTCATCTATTCTTTCATCAAGGTTTTGTTCTTGAAATGCTTTGGGCCTCTGTGCTGCAAACTGCAATATAATTCTTTTAGCTGCCTCTCTTGTTATCGAAAAGGGAACGGCAAAATGAGGCAAAAGCTCGTCGCCATTATCCACAACCTCATAGACTGAACCAGCACAAGAATTAAGGACATCTTCTTTAATGAATATGTTTTTACAATAATGGCAATTCCAAATGTTCTGAGTCGTAAAAGCCTCCACCCCCACACCGCAGTTTGTGCACGGATGTAAGAGGAGTTCTCTTGTTTTGTAGTTTTGCCGCTTTTTATGATGTAGATACTTCTGTTTAATAAGATGCTGCCAATTGCTGTCGGCTTTCCACCCGCTTCCGTGAGCCATATCCCTAGCCTCACCAAGTTGATTCAGGAGGTATCGCCCATTTTTTATTTTAAGTGGAAGATGATCTAGTTGAAAGGATGTTGCAGCGACCCCATCGTCGCCTTCATATGGCATCACATTGCTACAATAGGCGCATGTGAAACCATCTTTCTTGGCATCGTAATATACAGGAGCTCCGCAAGAGCTGCACTTCATGGCTAAAAATTTTAAGTCACTTGTCTTGTTCAATAGCTTACTCCTTTATTCAAGAATTCTTATATTACGGTTCATTGCTTGAAGAACTGGAGTTTAGTTTTTCATCTTCCTTTCCCATCGTAAATAGTGCACAAATACTCGTGCGTTGAACACCAGTTTTCTAATTCCTCTATAAATGTTTCTCTCCTGTTGTCAGGCAATTTAAAATCATCTAACCAAAACAACAGGGTCGGTTCTTTTGTGGGTGCACTTTCACATATGGCTTCATATACATTTTCATTGTCCGTGCAAATCATCAGGTGGTTATACATATGAATATGTTTTTGTGGGGAAAACTCCATAATCGCTCTCCAACACAAGCTCTAATTGAAATTCACGTGTTCTTTGAATTATTCGGCAAAATGTCGGCTTGTTTTATTGACAATTATATATCGTTTGATTATTGGAATGCAAAAAATCCGCTGCATCAAGATGGAGTTTGATGGAGCGTCTTATTTGTGATTTCGCAAGCTCTAACTCCCCCCCATCCAATTTCCATACCACCAAAACTCCCGCACTCTGATATGTTAAAATGGTGAAAATCGGCACACAGCCTAGCTGCCGGAATTGGAGAGTTTGTCTATGTCTGAAACCCAGCTTCCTATCAAAGCCACCAACATACTTATTCCTAAGCAAGTTTACCAAAATCAGCATTGGCCGGTTGTTGCCTGTGATCAATACACTTCCGAGCCAGCCTATTGGGAAAACCTTGCCGCAGAGAATGGTAGTAAGCCTTCTACCCTAAACCTCATTTTGCCCGAATATATATTGGAGGAAAAAGGCGAAGCAAATTGCCAAGAGGAGATAGAAAGTATTTGGCAGACCATGGAAAAGTATATCGAGGAGGATGTTTTCCAAAGTTTGGAGCCTGGGTATATTCTCTGTAGTCGTCTTTTACCTGATGGCAAAACGAAGCGCAATGGCGTTGTTCTAGCCATAGACCTTGATGCCTATCTCTACACAGACGACGGTGAACCTGCAATTAAAGCTTCTGAAGCAACGGTTGAAAGCCGCCTTCCATCACGCATTGCTATCCGAGAAGGAGCAAGCTTAGAACTACCTCATGTGCTCTTGCTAATTGATGATCCTAAACGCCAAGCAGTTGAAGGTTTGGCTAAATCACTTGTCCAAACTGAAGATCCGCTCTACGATATAGAGCTTCCACAAAGCGCTGGTCGCGTAACTGCTTATTTCGTGCCTGAAGCCAGTGAGGCCGCACGCGCATTTACAGAATCACTGAAGGCATTGCCTACATTTGTAGAACACGGCCTGTTTTCTTATGTCGGTGACGGTAACCATTCTTTAGCTGCTGCCAAGCGTATCCGAGAAACACAGATCAAAACGGGTCATGCTCAAGCAGATGATGCCTCACGTTACGCTTTGGTCGAACTTATAAACGTTCATGACCCTGGGTTGATTTTCCATCCAATTCATCAGCTAATCTACGATACAGAAGCGGAGGAAGCGTTGGATTTTGCCAAAAATCTATTCAAAAACGAAGATCTGCAAGTCAGCGAAGCGCAGGATTTCAACATTGCGTATACACACTTCATGCGTGAACAATTGAAAGACAGCGGCACGCATACGCTTATTCTGCGTCAAGGCGCTAAGGCATATTTACTCACACTAAATAAACCACAAGATGTCCTGGCTATCTCCGCTGCACATCGTTGGTCTGGTGGTATGCAAGAAAAGTTTGGCAAAAGGATCGACTACATCCATGGTGAACAAGCGCTTGCAGACCTTTCTAAACGAGACCACGCGGCACTATATTTACCTAACTTACAAAAACGTGATTTCTTTCCTGCCCTCGAAAAACTAAAAGTGCTACCTAAAAAGACTTTTTCTTTAGGGGAAGCCGCTGAGAAACGTCATTATATAGAAGCGCGGTGCATTAGATGAAAAAATCGGACGCTATTGAGCCGAAAAAAACGCGTGTTTTTAAAGTAGAGCAACATAAGCGCGGAAAAAAACTCAGACGTGGAAAAGCAAGGGTTACCAAACTTGAATCAAATGAACCAAAATCAAGTGTTCCAACTCTGTTTCTTAGCATACTGTTTTGCTTACTTCTAGCCCCGCTCACCCTATACTTGCTTAAAGACGATAGCCTCGTTTTCCTCTTTTGGATACTAAGTACCTTCCTCATGGGCATTGCGGTTTATCCTTTATCCCTAAGGCTTTTCAAAAGGCATCAAGGTTTAGCATGGCTATTTTCGCTGCCTTTGGGCTTGACGCTCATTAGCTTTTCCGTGTGGACGTTGGCGTACCTAAAAATCTTACCTTTTAGCCAAGAAATAGTACTCCTTGTAACGGCTGCCTGGGCCCTCATAGCATATTTGAATCCCAAAACTTCCAGGCCTGCACTGATTTCACTGTTTAAGAAATCACAATGGCGCGCATTGTTCTTAACTTTAGCTGCGTTCGGTTTTGCACTTTTAGCTATGACTTTCGTGCGTGGCTTGATGCCTGCTGCACGTGGCCTCGAAAAATTCATGGATTACGGCTTTATGATGTCTCTTTGGCGCAGTGACTACCTGCCTGCCGCCGATATATGGTTCTCTGGCCATAGCATAAACTATTATTATTACGGACAATACGCATATACGCTTATTGGGAAATTAGCTGGAGTACAGCCAACATATGCTTACAATTTAGGGATGGCTTCGACTTTTGCCTATATGTTAACTATGTCTTTTGGGATTGGTTACATGTTGCTGACGATACTCACTCGTCGAAAAAACATTAGTATTGGCAAATCCACCCTCCTCCGCACGACCGCCGGAATCGGCAGCGCAATCTTTACTTGTTTTGCCGGAAACGCACACGACTTTTTCATCAGCCCCATCGCTCCGGCCAAAGCGTTGCTCGAAAACATCGCACAAGGCAGTTCTCGTTTCGGCGATCTAAACCGCTATTTCTTCCCTGACGCCACGCGCTACATTGGTTACAACCCAGACACTTTCGATAAAACAATCCACGAGTTTCCCTATTATTCCTTTTTAGTTGGTGACTTACATGCACACTTAGCTAATACCGTTTTCGTGCTGTTGTTTGTCGCTTCGATGCTCCTCTTGGTCGAATCTACTGCGCTTTTGCGTTTTTCAAGAAATTTACGCACAAAACACCTTTTCTTCCCTTTAAAAGCGTACGAAACCCCCGTCGAAATGGGACGTCACAGCACATTGATGTATTCACGCTGGCAACTCGCCAAAGATTTCTTCAAGGCATGGATTGGCTCAGGCGTTTTACCCCTTGCTACTTTGTTACTTGGCCTCTTCATGATGGGCAACTTTTGGGACTTCCCAATCTATTGGGTCGTCCTAGCGTTCTTCTTATTATTTACTGTAAAACGTGCGGTTGGCGCTCAGTCGCATTGGCTGAGCTTGCCACTCGGTCTCGCACAACTTGCAATAGTTTTCGCACCCTTCCTGCTTGTGTCGGACACAAGGGATCAAGCGTGGTATTTTGTAGCGGCAATGCTTTTTGCCATGCTCATCTACCTGCTTCGCCCGAGTGTCTGGACGAGCGTAGGTCTTAGCATGAACCTTAGTTTCGGAATAGCCCATTTACTTATTGTTCCTTTTAATTTAGCCTTTTCACCTATGGCAAAAGAAATCGCCATCGTCCCCTACCACACACCCCTTTTCCAACTAATTGTGCTCTATGGTCCTCAAGCTTTGGTATTCATACTGTTTACTATCACAGCCCTGGCGTTTGCTATTTTGCGCTATAAAAAACCCAGAGCATCGACTCCAACAAATGAATTTGAAGATACTAATACTGTAGCTGTTGATGCACCGTTAGAAGTAAAGGAAGTCAATGGTAGAATTTGGTTGAATAATAAGCCTCTTTTGCCACAAACATATAAAAAAGAAGTGGATAAACGAATTGAGAAGGTCACGAACAAGCGCTTGCGTGCGAATTCTAGATCAAGTTTTATCCGCCGTTTTAATCCTGGAACGCTTGCGATTCTACTGCTCTTTATCTGCGCTTTCGGTCTAATCTTAGCACCTGAATTCATCTATGTTCGCGACATTTACGAAAACGGTTTCGCGCGGGCCAACACCATGTTTAAGTTCACCTACCAGGCGTCCATTTTGTTGGGTTTAGCTCTTCCAAGTGCTTGCGTTGGAATTTTCGCGGAGTGGATGATCCAAAGAAGGCTAAATGTTTTGGCAAAATCACAAACCGAAGTCTCACTCGCCGCCTCTCAAATGGACAAAACCGCCGGCGTCCCCATTAACGCTCAAATCTCAAACCAATATGTGTTGATCCAAGAAAAAGCTTCGCTCAGCGCAGCGCTTGGCCAAAGAGCTCGCCGTTTACCGCGTGCACCTGTCTTAGTCGTCTTCTTCTTGATTTTCGCTTTATTATCAGCTCCTTTAGTTTATCCATTTGCCGCTACTAGCATGTGGTTACCGCCTTTTACATTAGACAACTACCAAGGCCTAGATGCTAGAGCATGGATGTTGTCGTCTAATTCTCCGCAAATCGCTGAGGAACTCAGTGAAAACACCCTAGAAGATGACTACGCAATTATTGAGTGGTTCAATACTTCTGTAAGTGGGCAACCCGTGATATTAGAAGCAAATGGTTTGAGTTACACGGATTGCAGCAGAATCTCCGCATATACTGGTTTACCTACTGTCTTAGGCTGGCAAACTCATGAATGGCTCTGGCGCACCAGTAGTACTGTAAACAATGCTTACGCCAGTTTGGTTGCGCCGCGGGAAGGCGATGTTAGAAGCATGTATACCACACAGTCCTTCGCTGAACTTCAAAGCCTACTTCAGATCTACGAAGTGAAATATATTGTCGTCGCAGCTATAGAGCGAACTGCATACCCTAACATCAACGAGGATTTACTTAAGTCGGTCGGTTCTGTCGTTTTCAGTAGCGGAAATGCATATGTCGTTGAGGTAGATTGATTACTTTAGTTCTAGTTGCTCTGTGCGGTGGTTTGAAAAGTATCATCTTCCCCTTCTAAAAAAGATTTAACTTGTCACTCGAATACATGTCTGCGAGTGGGGAGGCTACATTTTTACCAGTCAACTTAGGTAATGCCTCATATATTTTCTCAACACCTATTGCATATTTTTTCGTCCTAATACGAAATCTCAAGTCATGTTCCGCGCAAATATATTCAAATAGCTGCTTTCTTTTATTGTGATCATAAAGCTGAGACTTTGTTATTGGAATTATTTTGTAACCTAATCGCTCCAGAGCTACAGAGCGAGCGGAGTCAAAATCATAAGTCCCAACATGCGAACCTCCCTGGTATTCATAGCCAATTTTCTTGTCTGGAAAATAGTAATCAATGTAACAGTGCTTTTGTCGTAAAGCGTTAGAACCTTCCAAGCCTAACTTCACTTCGTAGTTAAAAATCCCGCCCTTTAGCCCCAAACCACCTAAATGATTAGGAAGGCCTAAAAACATATGTACGAATACTTCCATAATTGAAGCTGGTCTATCCTTTACATACTTCAGAGCTCTTAATGCTTGTCTCCTACCATGTATTCCAACAGCAGCCTCCGCAAAGCTCACCAAATCCTTCTTTTGCACTAGCGGTTGACTCCGAGGACCATCCGGACAACTACACAAGAGACAGCCTAAAATTATCAAATTATAGAAATCCCATGTTTCAGCCAGTTGTACAAACATAAAAGGTGGAGTCACTACGCCACGTTCATCATCCAAAGCACCTGGTGGCAACTTTTTGGAATTCACAACAGTTATGTCCTTTTCGTACCACGTTTTGTTCTTTTTATCTCTTACCAAATACCTATTCATTTCTTCCATGTCAATATTCTTGGCAAAATAATCCTGCACTTTCGAAATCCTCCAATATTCCCTCGCATGTTCGTGTGTTAAATACTTCATTTGAACAGCATAGCTGGTCTATTGGATTATTGTGGAAGCATTTTTCTTCGATTTTTCGCAAAAGTTCGTTTTACATACCTAAAATTCCGCACGGATAACACTAAGACTGCGTAGTGCCAGGGCTTACCGAATTTTGTATAAAACTATTGTTCATTTAAATCTTGGTTGGACCTGTTTGGGCAAGTTTACAAGCAAGAGAGGTCGCCCACCTCCAAAAACCTCCCCCGCTTGAAAAGTTGACCATTTCGAACTCTGTTTGGGCAAGTTTACAAGTAAGTGAGGTCGCCCACCCCCAAAAACCTTCCCCGCTTGAAAAGTTGACCATTTC
>CAZNNL010000015.1:21132-24551 GCA_964574395.1 uncultured Oscillospiraceae bacterium
AAAAGCCTCGTAACTAGCTTGCTACAAGGCTTTCAATATTTAATAGACAGAGGCTAGTTACAAGAACTAAATATCAAACTCCATTCGAGAAACGTGCAAAACGCCAGGTATGGATTTAAGATTGTCGATTGTCTCCGCATCAACTGCGATATCGGTAACGAGCATGGCCTGTGCACGTTTGACCTCAGGTTTGCCAGCCCAATGGACTGAGTTAATGTTGATATTCTCCTGACCGAGTTTAGTACCAATAGCGCCGATGATGCCTGGTACGTCGTCGTTGTGGAGTGCAATCATGTGCTGACCAAATGCAATGTCCACTTGATAACCAAAGAAATCAACTAGCATGGGTTTTCCGCCAACAAAAACAGTTCCACCAAGGACTAACTGTTTTTCTTCCGTCTCCAAATGCAAAGTAATCATATTTTCATAGCGCGTTTGATCAGTATCTTTTACTTCTACAACTTTAATGCCCAAGGCATCAATGTTAGCTTGAACATTAACAAAACTAATGCGTGATTCTGAAATTGGTGTCAGCAGACCTTTCAGAACAGAAAGTGTTAAAATGCCCGTTGCTTCCGCCACAAGATTTCCGGAATAATGTACTTCCAATTTCTTAATGGCACTTTTTTCACACTGAAAATAGACAGAACCAAGAAGTTCACCAAGTTGAATCCATGGCGCAAGATCCTTCATGCTGCCATGCATTGCGGGCAAGTTTACTGCTGCAACTAATTCTCCTTGCAAAACCTTAGCAACCAATTCGGTAACCGCCGTTGAAACATTCTCAGAAGCTTCTTGTGAAGATGCTCCAAGGTGAGGCATGCACAAGCAATGTGGGTGCGCCAACAAAGGGTTTTCGTAATGCTGTGTTCCAGGTTCTGCAGTATAGTTCGGTTCGACATCTAAGACGTCGATCGCAGCTGCAGCAACCTGACCTGATTCAAGTGCATCTAACAAATCTTTTTCATTGACTAGACCGCCACGCGCGGCGTTAACAATGCGAACACCTTTTTTGCATTTGGCAAGTTCAGTGGCCGTAATCATGTTGTAGGATTCTTTCGTCTTAGGGGTGTGGATGGTGATCAAATCACTGTTGGTTAATAGTTCGTCGAGGTTAGCACAGCGTTTGATTTTGAGGCGTTCAAAGCGCTCTGGAGCCGCGTAGCCGTCGTAGGCAATGACTTTCATGCCTAGACCTTGGAGTTTGCGTGCGACGATAGCGCCGATTTTGCCAATACCAATAATACCCGCAGTTTTTCCTTCTACTTCGTTGCCTGCTAAGATTCCGCGTCTGAAGTCATCTTTCTGAGCCATACGGTCAGCCAAATGTATATTGCGGAAGATGGTCATTGCCAATGCAACAGCCATTTCAGCGGCGGCCATAATATTAGCTTCTGGAGTATTAACAACTACTATGCCTTGCTTGGTGCATGCCATAACGTCAATGTTATCAATACCGTTACCTGCGCGGCCCACGACTTTCAGTTGCGTAGCGTGTGATAGCAAGGACTCATTAACTTGCGTGGCGGAGCGGACGATAAGTGCATCGTATACTCCAATGATCGCCTCGAGTTGGGAAGCATCAAGGCCAAGTTTAACGTCTGTTTCGAAACCTTGATTTTCAAGGTAGGCTAAGCCGGCTGGAGAAAGTTTTTCACTAATTAAAATCTTCATGTTACCCTCATTCTGTTTTGCTGATGTTTGGCAAAATGTCATCAATAGCCGCAAGCAGGCTGTCGAGCTCTTCTAAAGTGGTCTCAGCCATGTGCGCGATGCGAAATGTTTTATCTTTTAGAGCGCCGTACCCATTCGAAATTTGATAGCCACGTTCGCCTAGTTTCTTATTAAGTTCGGAAAAGGAGATGTTCAGGTCATTGTTGATGCAAGTGACCGTTTGGGAGCGAACAGGCTCGGCGGCAGTTAAAGAGAATTGCTGTGACGCCCATTCCTGTGTGCGTTTTGCCAAAAGACTATGACGATCAAAACGTGCATCTAAGCCTTCTTCTAAAATAAGGTCAAGTTGTTTATCCAGACCATAATACAGCGATAGGGCGGGTGTTGATGGATATTGGAAAGGTTTTTCTTTGACGAATTTGACGAGTTCCAGATAGTCAAAGTAGAGACCGCGATTTTTAACGTGTTCAGCGGCTGCTAGAGCCTTATCGGAAACGGATGCGACTGCCAGACCTGGGGGCAAACCTAAGCATTTTTGTGTGGATGCTATACACACATCAATGCCAAGCTTGTCTACTTCAATTTTTGCTCCACCTAAAGATGAGACGGCGTCAACGCACCAGATAACTTCGGGATATTTTTTCATGACTTCCGCGATTTCTGCAATTGGTATCATGACTCCGGTTGCAGTTTCGTTATGGGTAGTGGTTATGAGGTCGTAGTCGCCGGATGCAAGCGCTTCATCGACTTGCGCAGCTGTGGTTTCGGTGCCGAGCTCGCTGCGAAAAATGTCTGCTGGGATGTTATTGCTCGTACACATTTTGTACCAGCGTTCACCAAATGCGCCGATTGAGAAAACGGCGGCTTTTTTGCCAGTAAAAGAGCGTACAGCTCCTTCCATCAGTCCGCTACCCGAAGATGTTGAAAGTACAATCGTGTTAGAAGTGTACATCAGTTGCTGCAGTTTTTTAGAAATGCTCTCCTGCAAAGCACTGGCATCCTTACTACGATGGCCAATCATGGGCGTTGAGAGGACGTCCAAAACCTCTTTTCTTACTTCGACTGGTCCTGGAATGAATAGGCGCTTATGCATAACTCTTCTCCTCGTTTAATTGTGTGATTGTGTGCTTTTTTTATCTAAACGGCACTTCATAATAGTGTGAAAAAAAGCCTCCTCTGTCAAGTTGAATTGACAAAGAAGGCAATTTTCAATCAGTTATATATTCCAATTATTCTGCTACAGTTGTTTCTTCAGTTTCAGCGCTTGTCTCGGCGCTCGTCTCCGCACCACCAATTGCAGGTAAGTTGATGACGTCACCAACGGATAGGTAATCTACATCAATGCCTGGGTTGGCAGCTTCGACAACAGAAATGAGTTCATATGCTTCTGCGTCACTCACCTCATAAGCGGATTTAATAATCTGGAACAAGGTGTCACCTGACTTGATTTCGTACTCACCACCGGGTTTAGCAGCTGGTTTAGGTGCTTCTGTCGTGGCAAAAGTTGAAGGTACGATGACAGGTGTCTTAGTGCCAGTTGGCAAAGTTACGACTTCGGCTTCTGTAGAGCTCGTAGCAGCTGTTGTGGTTGCCTTGGTGCCGCCACCAAATGCCAGTGTATAAATGACAAAAATGAGAAGCAGTGCAGCTATACCAATAAGAACGAACATTGCAATCTTGCGAATTGCATTCTGTTCAGGTTCTTGTGGTCCACTACCAAAGCCACCTTTGCGTTTATGCGATTC
>CAZNNL010000015.1:24651-43443 GCA_964574395.1 uncultured Oscillospiraceae bacterium
CCACTACCAAAGCCACCTTTGCGTTTATGCGATTCGGCAAAATTGGTACGTCTGCTTGTTTCTTCGAGCAATTCACTTCCTGCAGCTGGTATTTCAGGCGAAACACCAGTGTGAACATCTTCTTGGCCTACGATTTCAGTTTCTTCAAAAGCAGCGTTAACATCTGCTGGTTCTTTGTCCATTAACCCTTCACGTTCCAATGCTTCATTGATTGCCGCACGATCGCTATCAGAGAAGGCTTCCGCGTTATAAGGAACTGCACTCTCAGATTTAGCCAAATTATTAACGATATCTTGTACTCCTGAAGGTGCATTTTTCAAAATATCATCATCTTCGGCTGCTAATTCTGCGATTAGATCAGAAACCGGAATTGCACTGCTGTCAGTAGGCGCGCTTGGTACGCTAGGTTCTGGACGCATGGAGCGTGCTGCTTGGCTGGCAGCTACCGCCGCGGTAGTCGCCGCTGCTACTGAGCCTGTGGGTGATGAGGAAGCTTGTGGAGGAGCTGCGCTACCGCCAGGTGCAAAGTTAGCGAATAAGTCTTCTGTGTTGGCTGCCTGTGCAAATTCTGTACGTCCCGTCGTGCGTGGAAGCTTAGGTGCAGTTTTATGCATACCCGTTTCGCGCGAGAGTTTGGCAAACCCTCTAGCAAGTGTGCTGCGTCCCAAACGATCTAAAGGAATTAAATCTTCGACAAAACCAATCATGAATTGCAAAGAATTCTGGCTATCTTCATGCGTTGCTAGACCCATCACCATGCCTGCTGCATCGCTTTGGTCTTCGGCTTGATCTAGAAGCTGAAGCATGCGTTTTTGGCCGATAATTTCCATCAGCTCTTTATTACATAATATGATGCAGTCATTTGCCTTTAGTTGGGCAATATTGGAATAACGAAGTGTTCCTGCGACACCGGCTGAGAAATCGCCAATGTTGGGGAGACTTTTGCCATAATAATCGACCGCCTCAAAACCCAAATCATCTTGCGTTAAGGGGAACAGCGCATCGTCTCTGTAAAGATAGGCACACGCACGTCCCAAAGTAACAGCAGCAATTTCGCCATCCTTGACGATGACACCAGCGAAATAAGGCTGGATTGTGCTTGTATCAGAAAGCGTTAGTCGCCCAGTCACACCAACTGCAGTTTCAGCTAGCTCATTGATTGCTGCATCAATGTTTGCTCGGGTATTGTCTTTCAAATCTTTCGAGATTTTAGCCAGCAAATCCTGATTGCCATCTGTGCCGTCCACAGGCATGTTCGTCCCGTGCGATGAGGCATAAACAGCATAAAACGAGCCGCGGTCCTCCCTATCCAGCGTTATGTCAGCAAAATGCTCTTCACGTTTTCCATTCATACGCCCATCAAGATAAAAAGCATCGACAGCGCCTGCACTCGGAAAATAGCGAGCCGTCACAGTTGTGGCCAGTCGCGTATTTTTAGCCATGTTAGTTCCTCCTTGGTAATTGGAATTGGGTGCGAATGCACCAAATCATGGTCTTTTTTGCTATATTATTGGGTAATTATAGCACAAGACTTCTTCTTGAAGAATAACATGGGTATAGCAAAATGAATACAAGTTCGGTTTCAATACATTATGATTTGGTCGTAGTTGGCGCAGGCCCTGCAGGTATGATGGCGGCTGGCCGTGCTGCTGCGTTAGGTGCGCGCATTTTGCTACTCGAAAAAGGCGATTCTCTCGGTCGAAAACTAGCTATTGCCGGAGGTGGTCGCGGCAACTTTACCCATGCTGCTTCACGCACTGATTTAGGTAATGCTTTTTTTGGCAAAACCCCCAAACGCTTCCTCCAACCCGCCTTCAGCGCTTTTGACGCTGATGCTTTGCGTTTATTTTTCTCTGATTTAGGTGTGCCTTCAACTGTTGAAGCAGGTGGCAAAGTCTATCCTGTAAGCGGACGCGCCATCGATTTGCTTGAGGCATTGAAAAAGTTCTGTTTAGTTCAGTCCGTCAGCATTCAATTACACGCCGCCGTTCAAGAACTAAGTTGGCAAGAGGCAGACGGTGTTTTCTGCTTGAAAATTTCTCCAAGTGAGAAATGCTCCTTGGATGTGGTTTTTGCTAAACGCGTACTTCTTTGTACTGGTGGGAAAACCTTTCCACATACGGGCTCTAATGGTGACGGGTATTTTCTAGCCTCATCCCTCGGGCATACGATTACGGCGCTTGGGGCTGCGTTGCAAGCGATTAATTTAGATGAACCTTTGTTTTCTGCATTGAGTGGTTTGAGTTTGTTGGATGTGTGTTTGAAGCTAAGTGTTGCTGAAGGTTCCGCATCTTCACAAGGCATTGGTAAAAGAACGGAAAAATCTCGCGGGGAACTCTTGTTTACCCATTTTGGTTTATCAGGTCCTGCTGCCTTGCATTTATCACGTTTTCTCGATTCTGAAGCGGATGCCTTGCACCTAGATTTATTGCCTGATATTTCAGAAGAATCCCTTATGCAAGACTTATTGGCATTTTCAAAGCTTGAGGCTAGGCGTCCCGCTTCTGCATTCTTTAGTGACCGTTTACCACAGCGGTTAGCAGACGCTTTGTCTACTTTGGTTTGGAGAGATGGCGGAGACAGGAAGACTGCTGCGCACCTTACAAAGCAAGAACGCCTTCAGATAGTGGGGCTGTTGAAAAATCTTCCTCTGCGTTTAGCTAAGTTACGACCGTTTGAACAAGGCATGGTCACACGGGGTGGTGTCGCACTTAATGAGGTTTCTGGCAAAACGATGCAGTCTCGACTCCACCCTGGCCTGTTTTTTGCCGGAGAAATCTTAGACATTGACGGGCCCAGCGGAGGATACAACCTGCAAGCAGCATTTTCGACTGGCTATTTGGCCGCTGTAAATGCGGTGGCTTCGCTGTCGCTCAACGAAGTTCCACCTTATTAATCGAACGCGATTTTCGGCCGCGATTTTCATATTCAACTTTTGCTCTCAATTTTCGACAAAAAATCAGCTTGTGCGCCGTTTTTCTTCCTAAATGCGGGTATGGGGTCGTTTTTTCGGCAAAAAAGCAACCTGTACTTCGCATATATACAAATACCGGATCAAAAGAGCTTTTATCTGTCGTACAAGTTGTTTAATTGTCAATTTTTCCTTTGTTTTGAGCAATTTCAGTGGTTCCTATCGCACAGGCTGTTTTTTTGCCAATCATCATTGTTGTTACAAGAACAGAGCCGGATGATTGACAT
The DNA here is from genome assembly GCA_964574395.1 of uncultured Oscillospiraceae bacterium. Lineage (GTDB taxonomy): Bacteria > Bacillota > Clostridia > Saccharofermentanales > Fastidiosipilaceae > JAXGQD01. The sequence goes on from CAZNNL010000015.1 coordinate 27,850, forward strand.
TCCCAGAACCAATTTCTACAATGATTCCACAATTTAAAACGAAATTTAAGTTCACAGTCCCGTAGCTCAGTGGATAGAGCAACGGTTTCCTAAACCGCAGGTCGGAGGTTCGAGTCCTCTCGGGACTACCAACGTATCGTGACAGTTCATCAATTTTGATAGAACAAAGTCTTATAGTTTTTCTAAGTGTTTTTTTGTGGGCTTTATCCCCGTCAATTCAGCAAGCGCTTCAGCCATTATCTCAGCCGGTTCAAAGTAATAACCCTCTCGGTTGGCATATCCAACAATCATCCTATTTATCTTAGCATCAATCACATCGTCGAATGCTGCTTCTCCATATGGATACTTATTTGCTACTAAAACGGCACAATAAATTCCCGCTTGGTTCACCCAAGATGTTGTTTGTCGGTTGCTATTTTTGGCAAAATCAAATCCTCCTGCCAACTCCATATATTGATTAACCATATCTGGATCCAAATCTACTGCAAGGAGCGAATTCCTAATAGCGGATTCATAATGCTTTTAACATTGTTGAAGTTAGATCTCTTAAACTGGTAAACAATTACAATAAAACGTGTCTTGTTATTAACCAACACAAGCATCTCTTCCTTCTTTCGATTCTGAAATACATGTGTCCAATTTGCAGTCTAAGAAAACAATGGGCTAATACTCTCATCATAGGGTGCTGGCTTTATTTTTAGCGCATCTGCTAACTTCTTTGTCAAACATATTTGCATATTGCATGCCTCGCTTCATCACTTCCAAGGAATTCTTGCCACAACTGTGTTAGTTCCTACATTACACCATATTATGGCTTAGTAGGTGGTCAGAATCTTCGCTAAGTTCAAGCCGTGCCAAATTTGCGACTAATTTGGCACGAGCATAGAAGCTAGGAGTGTATCGCCCCGTCTTTTGCCTGGCGCATGGCTTCGGCCAAGCCTTCGGACAAGGTGGGATGTGCATGGATCATGCCAATGACGTCTTCGGGGAGCAACTCCGCACTACGCGCCAGTAAAAGTTCGTGAATCAGTTCGGTTGCATTGGCGCCAACGATGTGTGCGCCGATGAGTTCGTCCGTGGCTGCGTCAAGCAAGATTTTTATCATGCCGTCGGACTGTTCAACAGCAACTGCTTTGCCAATACCACGATAAGGAAAGACTAGTTTCTTGACTGCTATCCCAGCCTCAGAGGCACGGGCTTCCGTATAGCCAAAGCTGGCAAGTTGAGGTTCACAATAAGTTGCTGCTGGAACAGCTAACATATCCAATACTCTAGGCGAAGCACCAGCGATATGTTCAACAGCAATTTCACCTTCTTTTGAGGCGACATGTGCCAGAAGTGGGGTGCGCACGACATCGCCTATGGCGTAGATGCCTGGAACAGAACTGCGATAATAAGCGTCAACTTCAACAAATCCGCCTTCATCCAATTTGATACCTGCTTCTTCTAGCCCTAAGTCTGAAGTATTAGGGATGCGACCTGCGGAAACTAAGACTGTATCGACTCTTAACGTCACCTGTTGGGCGTCTTTGGATTCGAGGAGGACCTCGGTTTTGCCATCCACATATTGTTGGGATAGCGCTTTTGTGGAAGTATACATTTTAATGCCACGTTTTTTGAAAGATTTAACCAGTACGTCTACGAGTTCTTCGTCTTCTATTGGCAAAACCCTCTCCAGCATCTCGACCAAGTGCACCTCTACTCCAAAACTCGACAAAATATGGGCGAACTCAACCCCGATTGCACCTGAGCCGAGAATCAAAATACTTTCTGGTAGCCGTTCTAGTTGCAAAACACCCGTTGAGGAAAGAATGCGTTCTTCATCAAATGGAAAATCCGCCAATTCGCGTGCTCTTGAGCCTGTAGCGATGATAATGTTTTTAGCGCTAAGCTTCTTGCCGTCCGCTAATTCTAGTTCGCCTTGTTTAAGTTTCACTACTTCTGCAGAAATGAAGTCAACTTTATTCTTTTTCAATAAGAATTGAATGCCCTTGGACAATTGGTTTGCAGCTTTTTCTGCCTTGGCAGAAACCTTTGAATAGTCAAAGCCTTGAACATCCACAGTAATTCCAAGTTCTTCTAATCCACTAATGGACTGGAACACTTCAGCTTGGTGGATAAGTGCTTTAGAAGGAATACAGCCTACGTTTAGGCACACACCGCCAGCTTTGTCTTTTTCAATGACTGCAGCTTTTAAGCCAAGCTGGGCTGCGCGAATGGCCGCCACATAGCCACCAGGGCCTGCCCCAATAACTAAAAGATCATAATCATTATTTGTCAATCTATTTATCTCCTTTGGTCATTAATAAAGCGCTCGTACTGGAGATTCAAGCATATTTTTTAATTCAGCCAGGAATGCCGCGCCTACTGCGCCATCAATTACGCGGTGATCGCAGGATAGGCTTAAGTTCATCACAGAGCGAATAGCCAAACTATCGTCCTCCTGAACAATCGCCTTCCTCTTGATAGTGCTGATAGCTAGAATCGCTGCACCAGGGGGATTGATAATGGCGGTAAAGTCTTCAATGCCGAATGAGCCTAGATTGCTGATTGTGAAGCTTGCACCAGCATATTCTTCAGGTTGAAGTGCGTTGGACCTTGCTTTTTCGATGAGTTCTTTAAGCTCTGTGTCGATTTGGATGATGCCTTTTTGCCCACAGTTACGTACTACAGGTGTAATCAAACCGTCTTTCAGAGCCACGGCTGTACCAATATCTACGCTTGAAAAGAGCTTAATGGAATCACCCTGCCAACTGGCATTGATTTTCGGATGTTTCTTTAGCGCTTCCGCCACGAATTTTGTAAAGAATGCATTGAGCGAAATCTTTTCTGTTGCTTTCTTATTAAGCTCTGCATGTGCAACCAAAAGACTGTCCACCTCAACGGATACTTTCAAATAGTAATGCGGCGCAGAGTATTTAGATTCTGCTAGACGCTGAGCAATTGCTTTACGCATGCCCGTTAGTGGAATTATCTCATCTTCTGTTGCGCTACGGCTCTCCGTAGGTTTGACAGGCTTTTGTAAAGCAACTTTAGCATCTGAAGGCTTGCCTTCACGTTCTTTCAGCGCATTTTCAATATCTGCTTTAATGACACGTCCCTCAGGACCACTACCTCTGATTTGTTTTAAATTGAGGCCGTTCATATCGGCAAGTTTTCTGGCCAATGGAGATGCTTTCGGGAAGGCACTACTCGACGCCACCTCAGGAGCAGAATCCGAAATTTCACTCGCATCTGAATCCTGTCCAGCTTCCAAACTATCAGGACTCGGTTCTGGCTTAGTCTCTATGGGCTTCAGTTCTAAATCTTCCTTCTTGTCATCGGTTTCTTCAAGCAAAGCAGAAATATCTTCCCCTGCCTCACCGATAATCGCTATGGTCTCCCCAATCTTGGCTTGCGATCCCGCGGGCACGACAATCTTCAATAGCACACCGTCCGAAGTGGCTTCATAGTCCATGGTGGTTTTATCCGTTTCCACTTCACAAAGCACATCACCGGAAGATACGCTATCGCCTTCCTCTTTATGCCACTGCGCAATGTGTCCTTCCTCCATAGTTGGAGACAAGGCTAGCATTAATATTTTCTCAGCCATAATTAATTTCCTCTACATATATAAAACAGATTTAGCAGCCGCTACAATTTTCTCGACAGATGGTTGTACGGCTAGTTCCAAATTGTGGTTATAAGGCATCGGAACATCTTCCGAAGCCACCATCTCAACAGGGGCATCCAGCATGTCAAAGCAATTGCGCGAAATCAACCAAGAAACATGAGAACCAACGCTGGCAAAAGGCCAAGACTCCTCCACCACCACACAACGATTCGTTTTGCGAACGGATTCATAAATCGTTTCTTCATCTAAAGGTCGAATTGAACGCAAATCGACTACTTCTGCATCTACGCCTAATTTTTCGAGTTCCTTTGCTGCTCGTAGCACCATGTGTAAGGGTTTAGCATAAGTGATTAAGCTTATGTCCTTCCCTGCACGTTTGATGTCGGCTTGGCCAAAAGGTATAAGATACTCGTCTTCCGGCACTTCGCCTTTCATGCCATACATCATTTCACTTTCCAAAAACACAACAGGGTTATCGTCACGAATGGCTGTTTTCAACAAACCTTTCGCATCGTATGGCGTGGCAGGAGAAACCACTTTAAGCCCAGGTATGTGGGCAAAAAAGGACTGCAACGCTTGAGAATGCTGCGCTGCCAGATATTCTGCTGGCCCATTCGGTCCACGGAACACAATCGGAACTTTGATTTGACCACCTGACATATAACGCATCTTTGCAGCATTGCTAATCACTTGATCTAAGGCCATAAGCGAAAAATTAAACGTCATCCACTCAACAATCGGACGAAGGCCAACCATGGCAGCCCCAATTCCAAATCCAGTAAACCCTTCTTCTACGATGGGGGCATCCATAACCCGCCATTCCCCATATTTATCGAGCAGACCTTGGCTAACTTTATACGCGCCATTATATTGGCCTACTTCTTCACCAATCAGAAAGACTGTCTCGTCTCTCGCCATTTCTTCATCGATCGCTAGTCTTATTGCTTCACGAAAGGTAATTTCTGGCATTTTAACCTCCAACGGCTCACTTGAGGCTAATCAAGCAAGCACATCCTCATATAATGTCTCCAGCTCAGGCTCGTCACTATTTTCGGCAAAAACAACCGAGTCATCAGCTATCTTGCGATACTTCTGATCCAAGTCTTTATAGGCTTCTTCTGTAAGTAGGCCTGCTTCTTGCATACCCGTTTTCAAAAACAAAATCGGATCTTGCTGACGATATTCATCTAATTCTTCACGCGTCCGATATTTACCAGGGTCACTCATGGAATGTCCACGATAACGATATGTCTTCATTTCTAAGAGCGAGGGCAAGCCTTCTTTGGCCTGTTTAACAGCTTCGCGTGTGGCTTCATAAACCTCTAGTACATCCATGCCGTTAACCTGTTTGCCAGGAATATCATAGGATTGACCCATAGAGGACAAATCATGTACTGATGAGACTCTACGGAAATCAGTGCCCATGCCATAGTGGTTGTTCTCACAAATGTAGACAATTGGGAGGTTCCAAATCTTCGCTAGATTTAAGCTTTCATGGAAAGCACCCTGATGAATGGCGCCATCACCAAAGTAACAAAGAACGACACCATCTTCTTTAAGATATTTCAGTTTATAAGCAGCGCCTGTTGCTACAGGGATATGACCACCGACGATGCCGTTGCCACCATACATGCCATTTTCGACGTCAAAGAAATGCATCGAACCACCCTTGCCTCGAGAGCAGCCGGTGATTTTGCCAAAAAGTTCAGCCATACCTGCATCCGCCGTCATACCACAAACTAAGGCGTGTCCATGGTCACGATAAGCCGTAAAAACATAATCTTTCTTTACGTCTAGTGCAGCTATGGAGCCGACAGCAACGGCTTCCTGTCCAATGTATAAATGGAGAAAGCCACCAATTTTTTGTAAACCATAAGCCTGGGCAGATTTTTCTTCAAAGCGCCGAATCAGAAGCATTTCTTCGAGCAATTTGGTGAGAAAATCCTTGTCGTAATTCTTTATCGTTTCTTTAATACTCATGGTTCGCTCCTTCTTTTCGGAAAGTAACGATTTCACGTAATCCTTTCATAGGTTTATACCAGCAGACTTCATCAATGACTGTCTCTAGGATGACAAAATCCGTTTTCTCTTTATTCACCTTCCAAAAGATGCTTAGTTTATCACCAATCGCCTCAATGACCTGCGCCTTAAGCGATGGATTATCCAGCACATTCATTGCACCTCTCAAGTTAATTATTTGATCAAGTGCTTTCGTTTGTATCATCCATTCAACGTCTTTTTTTGTTTCAAGTTGCAAGATTTTTGGGAAGTCAGGTGCGGTAACGGCGAAAACTGCATCGGGCCATTGTGGCAACACAATAGGTGTCATCCAACGGGCATGTGGCCTGCCCTCTGCATCGATATTAGTCAGAACACCGACCTTAGATTCCTCCAGAACAGCTTCGACTTTTCTCATCATTTCCTGTTTGTTCACTGGCAGTCCTCCTTTTTATTTCGATAAATAAATCAAAATACACTATTCATTTTTGTGTAATATGTCTAATTGTAGCAGATAATGCCCTTAAATACACTGTTCACAGCTTTTATCAATTCGATTATAGAAAGCAGATTTTTCATATTTATTCAATTTCGTTTGCATTTAATAAATAAAAATCAACTTATTTAATCACTCAGTATATTTATATTGGCACAATGCACAAATACCCCTGAAACACTTTTGTTTCAAGGGTATTCGCTATCTACAATCTGAGCTCAGACTTATCTTGCCTTTATGGTAGTTAGTCTAATTTTCTAGAGATTTCTATCCGCGTTTTCTAATTAATTATAGGTATAAGTGACTGTGACGTTTGCTGTGATTGTCTGTGCTGCAGGCATAATAGAGGTAGGTGCACCTGCTCCATCAGCTGCAGCCATTTTGGAATATTCATAGAACGGGGCGTAAGAATTGCTGACTTCGCTAATGCTGTAAACAACTAAGTTACCCTTGATTCCTGCGGCTTTGGCTAGTACTTCTGCTTTGTTCTTCGCATCGGCCACCGCTGCCTCCATTGCTTTCGCATATTGTTCTTTACTGTCCTTCACACTAAAGAAGACGCCTTGAACTTCATTGGCACCAGCTGCTACTGCGGCATCCAAAATTTCAGCCACTTTATCTATTGCGCTTACTTTCAAACTGAGCGTATTCATCACTTGATAGCCTGTGAAAGTAGGGTTCATGCTTGAATAGTCATAGGTCGAGTTGATGTTATAGCCAGATGTTTGGATATCCTCATCTTTTAAACCAGCTTTTTTTACTGCTTCGATGATTTTGTTCATCTCTTTAGCATTTTCTTCAGCGGCGACTGCAGCTTTCTCATTTTTTGTGGTAATTCCTAATGTGATGTTAGCCAAATCTGGTTTAATACTCACACTTCCCATGCCAGAGCTCGTTATTGTTTTTGATTCACTGATCGATGTTGTCAAAGCGCTTACCTTATTTGTTTTTCCCATGTTGCACGCCATTAGAGGTACTGCGATTAGTGCAACGCCTAATGTAGCTGCTGTGATTTTTAATTTGCTTTTCATAATTTTAACCTCCATAAGTCACCTTGATTTATCTCAAGGATGAATTCCCATTAACATCTATAATACGCTGATGTTTGGCAAAAGGTTACAATTATTTTTGTCAGACTAAAAACCTGTCTACTGACTCTTTAACCATTGCAGGATTTCTTCACGGTATGTTTCAACATAGAAGTTCAACTTCTCTTTATACGTATCACCTTCGACATCACCTAAATCGACATTCTTTTCTTCAAATATTTTCACAACAAGATCAGGTATCTCTTTATTGTTTTCTACTGCGTCAATCATCGGCGGAATCAGAACAATTTTTTCTAAGCCACCCATATCTGGGATAATAGTTTTCAATTTGGCTTCTATCTCTGGTGTAAGTTCTTGTTTTACGTAGGTCTCTGCGATAGAGCTTTCTAAAATGCTTCCATTATCTTCCACATGGATGCTTTCTTGATTCGTATCATTTGTCTTCTCTGCTTCAATTGATGCAGTAGAATAGTTATCAGCAGAAGCTGAAAGCGACTGTTCTTCCTTCTGCTTTAAAATGAAAATTATTGCAGCAAATCCTAAGACCAAAATTACAAAGACAGTTAATAGTTTTTTCATATTGTATATATCCCTTCTGTCTGAAGCTTGCCAAAAGACAGGCTAGCTTCTGCAGCAGTCTGCATTCTAACAGGAAAGTCTGACGAAGATGTGACAGTTTTGCAACTGTTTATTGACTTTCACATAAATATTTTTACTAAATACTTGAATGAAAGGCATAGAAAAAGTCGCAGAAATCAAAGATTTCTGCGACTCTAAAAACTGTCTTTTGTACTACGGCTTAAAATTTACCAAATTTACGCGCTAGCTTACCAATCACAGGAATTTCATATTCGAAATAGCGATATGCCTGATAACAAGCAATGCCAGCGAATACTGAAAATGTAAGCGAAATCAGAAGCGAGATGATTGGTAAAAACACAAAACCTGTAAGCCCAAATGGGTTAGCAGAGGCTGCGATAATTGCTACCACGATTGCACCAAGGATGAGTGAAACAACAAACGTTAAAATTATCTGTGTTACGGTTAAAATAAGCGCTTGCAAAGCATGGAAGCGAATAAACGGGCTGCGTTTTTCTAACAAAAACACTGCCAACGGAGCTGCCCACGCAAAATAGCTCACTCCTGGAATCCACATCATGACGTAAGCAGTAATATAAACAAGCATTGCTAATATATTGCCATCCAAGTCAGCGATGGTTGATTTATGGGGAGGTGCTTGAATCATCTTTATACCTCTGCGGACCACAAACCATGAAGGTTGCAGTATTCATACGCCGTTAATGGACCATCCTCAACCATGAAAACAGCTTCAGGAGCTTCTCCTGGGTGAAGATCAACACGTTGTGTTTTATTACCTTGCACGACAGCGACAAACGTGATGTAATGTTTGTCTTCCATGGGATGAGCGACGCTACCAACTTTCACGGTAACTTTGTTGCCTTCGCGAACAATTACCGGAACATGTTTTTCTTGGGCTGCGTCAACGGTTCCTACCTTGAGTTCGTCAAAGTTAGCAAGACAGCTTGCGTCGTCACAGTTCAGCACTAGCTCTACTACGGCAGAGCAATCTTTGGCTTTTAATACTTTCATTGTAATCCTCCGTTTATTAAAGGTTTATTGGCAAAAGGAAGCTTCGTTTTGCCAGCAGCATGATTATAGCAAAGATACAAAGATAATTGTGTTAGGAGTGGGCTAAATCTCCTCAATGAAACTAACGCCCGTAGCATCGTTCAGAAGGGAAATCACATGTGAATGCGACACACGAACAGGACTAATCACACTGAGCGTGGCAGATAAGGGCATTTCTTTATTTAGCTTATTCGAGCTCAGGTGAAGGTCGACAACATCAAGGCCGTGCCCGCTCCAAGAAAACCTATCCCTGATATCACCTGCGCACCTAGTCGAACCGGGTCTGCATCCTTGTAATACAGGACGACGTATTGATTTGTCATCATGACCAATGCGGAGCCTAAGCACACCAGCATATACGTACGAAATCCTGCGGCACGGTTCTTTCGACTGCGTTCTAGGCCCAGGGCACCACCGACCAGTAAGGAAATAAAAATCCGTAGCAAAATTGAAACGAGATTGAGTTCTCTTAAGTAATCGATTCCATTAATCATAATTACCAGTGCTCCTTTCAATTTCTAGCCAAGCTTAACTTCCCATACATAAGCAATTGCAATGATCGGCGGAGTGCTTAAATTGCTGCGATATCCGTGTGGTCCAGAATCACTCTGTTGAATGAGGCTAGATCATCTTGGCTAAGCGCACTGATCTTGCGTCTTCCTGTAATGCGGGCAAAAGTCTTTAATTCCTCAAAACTACATCTTAAATAATTCGCCAAACGCTCAGCGGATCCTTCCACATCAATTCTTTTGCGCAATTCAGGATCTTGTGTGGCAATACCCATAGGGCAAAAGCCCGTATTACAAATGCGATACTGTTGGCAGCCAATAGCAAGCATCGCCGCTGAAGCAACGGCTACAGCATCGGCCCCCATAGCCAAAGCTTTGGCGAAGTCTGCAGAAATGCGCAAGCCACCTGTAATAACTAGTTGTATCTCAGGTGCGTGTTCCTTTAGATATTTCTTGGCGCGCCACAATGCGAATACTGTCGGCACGGAAGTAGAATCACGCACAAATTGCGGACTAGCCCCCGAACCGCCACCTCTGCCGTCAATGGTAATGAAGTCAGGCTTGGAGAAAACACAATACTCCAAGTCCCGCTCAATGTGTCCTGCCGCAATCTTTACCCCTATAGGGCGTCCGCCTGACATCTCCCGTAGGCTCTCGACGACTTGTTTTAAGTCTTCTTTCGAATTGATTTCAGGGAATTTGGCGGGACTAATAACATCTTGTCCAACCGGCTTCTGCCTTATAGCAGCAATTTCAGGTGTAACTTTAGCTCCTGGCAAAAGCCCACCCATACCCGGTTTCGTTCCTTGACCTATTTTGATTTCTATCGCATCGGCTTCACGCAGGTTTTCTTCCGTGATGCTATATTTGTTCGGAACATACTCTAAAATGTACTTGGCTGCAGCTGATTTTTCTGCTGGGAGAATGCCACCTTCACCGCTACAGATTGCGGTACCGGCAGCGGCGCTTCCTTTTGCCAAAGCCACCTTCGCCTCGCTAGATAAAGCACCAAATGACATATGAGAGACAAAAACAGGTCCCGCCAAAACCATAGGTTTCTTGGCATGCGGACCGATAATAGTGGTCAAATCAACGTCTTCGTCTTCTTCTAGCGGTGGTGGATTTAACTGTGAGCCCAGAATAAGAATGTCATTCCAAGATGGACTTGCTTGCAAAGTGCCCATGGAGGCAACGATGCTTTTGCCATGCTTAGCCATCTCATGAATTTCATTCATATAAGGATATTCACGTGTATTCGCAGGTGCCGCAGCCGCTTCTTCGTCGGCTTGAGCCTCTACTTCTACCATCATATCGAGAGGTGCACCGCAAAAAGGGCAACGCTCTAAGGCGCTGAAGGGTACGCCTTCTTTCTCCTCGTCATAGAACATTTCACACATTTCACATTTATAAATCGCCATAATTGACCCCCAAAAGTTTAAATAATCGTAATGATCTATATGAAACCATATTAAGGTATTTAATCGCTATCATCAATTAGGAATTATTCCTATTAGTGGCAATTTTTACAGGGAACATACCCCATTGAGATTACATTATCCCAGGTGTCATTGACTTCTAGCTGATTGCTATCCTTTATTTTGGCTGCCGAATGACAACCGACTTCATGAAACTTTCCCGTGTTCTTGTTCAGAATAAAATCTCTTGTTTCAGCTTCAGGGGCGACTATCAGAGCTTCTGTTAATTCAGTCACTTCAACTATTTCAGTTTCTAAGACAGTTGTTGTTTCAATGACTTCGTTTATTATTGCTTCAGTTACTGGCGCCTCAGTCAGAATTGTGCTCGTGACTTCGGCTTTAGTTGTGGTGGCTGCTGTAGTGGCGATTGTGCTGGTATGAGTGGTTTTCGCAACAGTACTTGTACTACTTGGTTTTGACTCTTTGGTTGTAGCAACTTGTGTCACTTTGCTTGATTCTGAAAACGACTTATTAGGAAGGGTAGACTCTTTTGTTGTCACAATGGTCTGGTCTGCTAAGAGCTTCACAACGCTGTTACTTGGTGCATTTGGAATTTCTTGAGCTCCACAAGATGCTAAGAATAGCATCACCGATAATATAAACACCGATAGATTCACAAAATGCTTTTTCATGTGCAGTCCCCCATTGCAGTATTAAATAGGTTTATTTCAAATACTTATCAAACCAGTTTTCGATTTCTTTGAGTCTTCTTTGCCGATGGGTAGGTTTTCCGCTTCTGCTCAACTCGTGGTTCTCGCCTTTAAAAATCACCATGCGGCACGGCACGCCATGTACCTTCAATGCAGTAAAGAGTTGCTGGCCTTCTGCCACAGGGCAACGATAATCTTCATCAGAATGTATGATTAGTGTTGGGGTTTTCATGGTTTCTGCATACTTCAGAGGTGACTGCTCCCACAGCTTTTCGCGGTTGCTCCACGGATCCGCTGCGACCTGATCGTAGGTGAAGTAATAACCAATGTCAGAAATTCCATACATCGTAAACCAGTTTGAAATGGAGCGTTGCGTGCATGCTGCTTTAAAGCGGTTTGTGTGACCAATTATCCAATTCGTCATGAACCCGCCATAAGAGCCGCCCATTACACCAAGATTTTCTATATCAATAGCAGGATAGCGTTCTAAAACAGCATCGGTGAAGGCCATCAGGTGTTGGTAATCGGTTTTGCCATAATTACCTCTAATGTCAGCCCAATCACGCCCAAAACCATCCGAACCACGCGGATTTGTGTAAAAGACAAAATAACCTTGAGCCGCCAGCATCTGCATTTCATGGTGCAAAATCGCCCCATAAACTGTTTTTGGACCACCGTGGATAGTCAAAATACCAGGATGTTTTTGACCCTCTTGATACTGCGTCGGCTTAATGACAAAGCCCTGCAAATTGTCGTTTTCGTACTGAAAGCTGAAGGATTCGATAGGACTTAGCGCATACTCTTCAAGCCATTTATTGGCAAAAGTAAGCTGCCTCTCGCCCTCCTCATCAATTTTATAAAGCTCTTGTGCCGCCAAACCACGCATGGCACAAATGTAGACTTCAGCTGTACCTGTTTGGGTCTGGTGGAGCGCTATGCCATTCACAGCCCCTTCTTTATCAATGACACGTTTAGGCTGGCCCTTTTTATCCACAAACATGAGATAACTAGAAGTGCCATCTGTTGAGCAATAATATACGCCATCTTCCACGCCAACAAACTCAACACCCGAACCGAGAAGTACATCCGTCCCCATCGTGCTCCCAACGAAAACATCTTCGGATAAAAGTTCAGGTATTTCCTGGTCCTGCTTAAAAATATAGGCATAGGCATCTTCGTTCAGGCCATAACGCTCCATGTCGGTCGCCATAAAAACGATGTCCTTACCAGCAAAACACGCCTCATGAAACGCTTGTTTTTTTTCTAAACTCAGCTCTTTTACTTCATCCGTTAGCAAATCATAAACAAATAGCTGATTGTAGATATCTAGTAGGTCTGTTTTATTTTCCGAAACAAACAAGAAACGCCCTTGCTTAGGGTCGAAATCTAGAATACTTGATGACAGATCTTTTGGAGAAAGTGCGCTCAATTCAGACGTACTGACTTTATAGCGATAAATTCTGCTGCGCTGTCCATTGGTAAAGCCTTTTCCGTTAAACCAGAAAGGCGCTTCTTCCAAGACTTCGTAGTCCTGTTCTTCTTTTAACTCTTTCTCGCGTTTCTTCTTATCTTCGTCCTTTAAGCCATCTAAAGCGCGACTCACTGGCGTTTCTAGCACTTGTAAAAGTAGTTCGTCTGGGCTTATGAAATGATATTCTTCAACTTCATAGGGCAAAACCAAATACAGCTCCGCCTCTCCCCCCAATAACGAAATCTGATAAATCTTGGTCTCTTGATTAAAATTCAACCCTAAATCATGGTCATCGCGATTGGCCACAAATGTCAGCGTCGTTTCATCCAAGAAGCGCATCCCACTCCCAATATCCTCAGAAGTCAAACGATAATCCTTATCAAGCGTTGTATCATAAATACGGATATGACTCAGATATTTATTTTTATCACTGTCAGTTTTCGCTTGCCTATACGCTAGAAAACGCCCATCGGGAGATACTAAGGGGCTGCTGACAAAATTAAACGCTTCTAAGGTAGTTCTCATTATTGTTTTCATATAGACCTCTGCATTTGTTATTATTTTATAATTTTAGCAGACTTGGCTATATTTATTCGGATTTCCCCCGTAATCAGTGATGATATTAACTATTTTGGAATTTAGCGCAGCTCCTAATGGTCAATATTTGCGGTAAATCTGGGGGTGCGCGAAAAAAGTGGGATTCACTTTGGATTTAATAGAGATTTTGACCACTTTTCGGTGTTCGGCGGGCTGGGGTGGTAAATATTTGCGGTAAATCTGGTGGTATGCTAAAAAAGTCGGATTCACTTTGGATTTAGTAGAGATTTTGACCACTTTACGGTATTCGGCGGGCTGGGGTGGTCAATATTTGCGGTAAATCTAGGAGTGCGCGAAAAAAGTCGGATTTGCTTTGGATTTAGTAGAGATTTTGACCACCCCAAAACCCAAAAGTAGATTAAATGCGAAGTTTTGAGGAATTTTGTCGAACGATTTATCTTCATAAATAAGCATGGCTTGGTATGCTTCTGTGATGAAATATATAACACATGAAAACGCACTTCAATATTGGAATATCCAGTCGATGACAAATTGTTTTGACGAAAGAATTGCTCAATCGACTCGGACAAAGTACTTGGTACTTAAGAAAAAAGGACAAGCTAGCAGCAAAGACGTTGAGTACATTATTTGTACCCGAGAGCTTCCGGATGGGGCACTAGACCACGTGAGGAGGGTGGTTTCTCCCCAGTTCATGTACTTACAATTAGCGAAGGGTTTTGATCTTTTCGAACTGATTATTCTAGGCTGCCTGCTTTGTTCTTGCCCACATGGCCCTTATTCCGTGCCCTTACTAACGCATAAAGAGTTACTTGATTTTACATTGGAGATGAAAGGTTTTCCAGGTAGAAAAAAAGCGCTTCAAGCACTTGCTTATGTGAAAGAACGAGCGGGCTCAATCATGGAAATATTTGTGCATATGTTTTTAGGATTACCCAATAACTTAGGGGGGCTTGGGATTGAAGGTGGTTTTTTTAATCACGAAATTAAACTTAATAATGCTGGCAAAAACGCCTTAAAACAAAATTCCTGTCACATTGATTATTGCTTCCCAGAAGTAAAAATCGGAATAGAGTACCAAGGCGGGCACCACCAAAGAACAATGGACCAAGACTCTGCACGTACGACTGCCTTAGAAGACCAGGGTTTCAAGATTGTCGCAGTCACGAAAACTCAGCTATATGACCCAGCACAAAGAGCACAGTTGTTTAGATATATACTAAAATTGTTCAAGAAGAGACACAGAGTTCGGAATACACAATTCGAAATATCTTTACGAAGAATTATTGAATTGTTACCTAGGTACCCAACTTGAAGATTCATTCTGTTTTTCTCGCTGAGAGCTTTTTGTGAGAGCTTTGAACAAGTCCAACAATTCTTGATAACTGTCATACGCTTGGCTAAGCCCAGGACCAAGTATGTATTTCGCCTCGTTTTCTTCACCTGAATCACCAAAGATTCGCATATAAAAAGAGCTAGAATTTTCATCTAGAACAACATGTTCTTTAGTTGTCGAATTTGCAGTAGAGTGGGACTCTGCTGACGATTGGCTATTGATATGATTATCCAAGGTGTAAGTAAAATCAGCAGTCTGAAAAAAGTCTAAGAGTTTTTGCCAATCCGCTTCTTTAAGCTCCTCATACAAACATAAATATTCTCCGTCTTCATCAGCGTAATTTCCTGTCAGATAATAGGTTTCTTCTAGGCGTTCAAGGTCGAACGAATAGGTTGCAAAGAGGCTCATCTCATTGCGACTCATATGGACGGCTTCAATTTCTTCAACTGAAAAAGGCATTTCGTAAGTTACCATAGTTTGACTTGTACCTGCTATCTCCTTAGTCTCAGACTGTCTTGATGAAGTTGTCGGTTTTGCCATCACAGAACATGAACAAAGCGGAGTTAAAAGAAAAAGCATCATTATTCTCAATAATAATTTCAGTCTGTGTTGGTTCATGCTAATCTTCCACTCGTCTAAAGTTCTGTTCTGGTAAAGTAATTAATCGATTCTCTCTAATACAGAAGTGTACACCATAGAAGCAGCTTGTTGTATGGTCCAGTTTTTATGCTTAGCGCATGTTGCCCTGACGGTGGATAGCGGTGGTCAAAATCTCCACCAAATCCAGAGCAA
>CAZNNL010000016.1:0-39019 GCA_964574395.1 uncultured Oscillospiraceae bacterium
ATATAGAAACATTAGACTAGACAATCACTTTTAATAGTAAGTTTTATGTTGTATCATTAACTAATAACAGTATTAACCTATTAACAGTGATACTTACAACATTAGATAAAAAGACAACATCCAAATATCGGATTAGTAGGGGGACATATGGCTGCTAAAAATACTGACAATGATAAACCTAAAGCTGCGAAGAGTGGACGTAAGTCCGTTCATCGTGTCAGCAATGTAAGATCTGCTCATGAAGTGGCTGAAGAAAGCAGAAAAAACAAAGGCTATCCTCACGATAAAATACGGCTATCTACGAATACTATTGGAAAAATCATCAATGTCCATCGGATGCTTGACCGTCTTTTCCACATTTACTTCGAGCACTATAACATCACCTCTGTGCAAATCCCGGTACTCATGGCATTGTTAAAACACGAGAAATTAATGGTTTCACAACTCGCATCTATACTGCACATTGGCTCAAGCAACATTACTCCCTTATGTAAACGTCTGGAAAAATCTGGCTTGATAACACGCACCAGGGACACGGAGGACCAACGTGTTGTGTACGTTTGCCTCACGGATACTGCTAAAGCTATGATGGATGAAATTTCTGTCTCTATACAAACGCTTAACGATCGTGAAAATGACATCTACTCCATTGAAGATAAAGAAGTCGAAAGCATAGTACATGGCGTTGATGTGCTTTACGAGTATATTTCAAATGTTTTATTTAATGTAACAGGTTCTCTAGATAGCTAACGCATCAATAGACAAGTGCACAAGCCGTAAATCGCTGCTGTAGCCTGAAAAGTTGACACCTTCGCGTCGTACACAAGCTAAAAAATACGCGTATGCTGCGGCGTGGCGTATTAGCTTGCGCCTAGGTATTCCTCCAGGGTTAATGTTGGGTTGGGGCCGAAATCGGCGGCGATGGTTTTGCCAACGTAACGAAAATGCCATGGTTCGTAAAGGTATCCCGTAATGTCTTCCTTGCCTTGGGGATAGCGTAAAATAAAACCATACTTATACGAATTAGCCGCAAGCCATTTTCCCGAATCAAGCTCTCCAAATGCATCAGAAAAACTTGCCCAAGTATTATTATCGTCAGTCAAGTCCACTGCCAGACCCGTTTGGTGTTCACTTTCACCGGGATATGCAGTTAGCTTATTCGCTTCTTCTTCTCCTATGGCATTCGCTTCAGACCAGAAAATGTCGCTCTGTGTCTGGTATGAACGGTAGCCGCTGTTCTTCGTGAAATAATAACCCTCTGCTTCAGCGTCGTTAAGCATCTCAACTAGTGCTGCTTGTGCTGTGGGATCAAGTGGGCGACTGTCATCCGTGACCTCAGGTACATAATTCTCACTGACATGGTGCTTTTTGTTGACCAAAATTACACCGTTAATCATGTAGGGTGTGTCGAGCTGAGCGCCAGTTCTGTTATCAAGGCTTGGCTGATGACCAGCTACTGAAGTACTAGCTGTGATAGAACTAAGTGTCTCGCTTGAATTAGGATCGTGCTGGCCGAATTCGTTAGCACCTTCTATCGTACTTACGATGGGAGAAGGCTCCGTTTGAGTTATTTCTGGGCTTAGTGTTTCAACGGACACTAAGGCGGAACTGTTTTCAGTTAGCATGCTATTTTCGCCTGGTAACGGCGCGGATTGGCAGGCTGTGCTTGTAATTATGACGCTCGCACCTAGTAGAACGAGTATGCGATGGTTAAGTTTTTTCAAAATAGTTCTCCTGAGTTTGGGTGGTTTTGCCAAACGTTTTTTAATCAGCACATTCTAACACGAGTCGAGTTTAGCGTCCAAATCTTGACAGTCGGAGGTCTATAGCTTAGCTTTATGCTATGGTTTACGGAGATTTATTTACCAAACCCAAAGAGGTTGATAAAAAAGTTGTAGAAGTTGAAAAGAAAGGTCCGCCGGCGGCTGATGCACAAGCGCTGATGGTGGCTTTGCTTTCCGTTTATGAGCCCGAAAAACGTATCGCGCTGCTCGATGAAGGCTTAGAGTATTGGCCCGACGACGAAGCGCTACTGCTCTTGAAAGACTTCTTCAATATACGCTATAAAAAAGTGAATACGCGCATTGTTTACGCAGACTTGTTTTTAGGTTTGATGATAGAAAACCTCACCTTAGCTTCGATGGCTGGCTCTGTTCGAAACGAGAAAGAAACCACGAAATACTTTGAGAAGAGCCCCTTTATCAATTGGCAAAAATCCACCACCAAACCTGAATTACGTCGCGAATTATTCTTCGGCGAATGCATGCAAATGCTGGCTTACTACACCTTTACTTGCCGCAACGACAGGCAGTACGCTTCTAGCTTCATGGGTCTTGTCAAAGCTAAGCCCGAAAAGGTTGAGAACAAATTGCAAGACGATTTAAATGCGCTACAAGACGCGCTCGAGCAGGCAGAGAATTCGGCTAAATTCGGTTCGCGTTGGACTAGCGAAATGAAAATTTTCCATAAAGCCTTGGAACTCTACATCAACAATCTTTAGACGACTAATAATATTGGCAAAAGGAGTCGCCCCATGAAAACCTACGACTACCTCATTGTCGGCGCCGGCCTCTTCGGATCAATCTTCGCTTACGAAGCGGGTCTTCGTGGTAAGCGTTGTTTGCTCGTTGAAAAGCGGGGTCATGTGGGGGGGAATTGTTTTTGCCAAGATTGGGACGGAATAGCTGTACATACCTATGGTGCGCATATTTTCCACACCGATTCAAAACGCGTGTGGGACTACGTTAACGCAGCCACGTCCTTTCAGCAATACCAACATTCTGTCATCGCGAATTATCAAGGGGAGCTTTTTAATCTGCCTTTTAACATGAATACCTTCAATAAGCTTTGGGGTGTCACAAGCCCTGAACAGGCGATGGCCAAAATAGCCTCAGAGCAAAATCCCAGCGCAGCATCCGGAGCGGTAAACTTGGAAGAGCGCGCACTGGCTCTGGCTGGTCCTGAAATTTTCGAAAAGCTCATCAAGCATTACACGGAAAAGCAGTGGGGACGGCCATGTTCGGACTTGCCCGCTTTTATTATCAATCGTCTCCCCTTTCGTTTTACCTTTGATAATAATTATTTTAATGATCCGTACCAAGGCATACCTGCCGGGAGCTACTCGGATCTCTTTGATTTTTGGTTGGCTAATACCGAAGTACGGCTGCATTGTGACTTTTTGGAAGAACGCGAGGCATTAAGCGAGCTCGCTGAAAAAATTGTTTACACAGGACCGCTGGATGCTTTTTTTGACTACCAATTTGGCGCACTGGAGTATCGCAGTTTGCGTTTTGAACACGAGCGTTTAGAATACGCTAATTTTCAAGGCTGTCCGGTCATGAACTACACGGATGCTGAAACACCGTATACACGCATCATTGAGCATCGCCATTTCAACAAATCGAGATCCGCTCCGTTTAATCACAGCATCGTTACCCGTGAGTACGCCCAAGCTTGGTCGAAGGATTTGGAAGCCTATTATCCGATAAACGATGCTGAAAACAATGCACTATTCGAGAGGTATCGCAGCTTAGCTGGGCAAAATGACACGTGGATTTTTGGTGGCAGGCTAGCAGACTATCGCTACTACGACATGGACGATACCGTCGCCGCTGCACTAGCCGTCGTTGAAAAGGAGTTTGGGGCTTAGGGCTTCTAGTCGCAAAACACCGCTGAAATTGCCAAGTAGTTGGAAGCCATTGCTGAAGTTGGCAAATAGTTTGAAGTCACTGCTGAAATTGACAAATAGTTTGAAGCCACTGCTGATGTTGACAAATAAGCAGCTTGTACGACGACAACGCGCCTGAAAGTCCTTTTTCCAGCAATTTTTCGACAAATAAGCAGCTTGTGCGACGATTTCGAGCTCTGAGAGGGCACTGAGACTGATTTTTCTTCGCACAACTTGTTTTATTGTCAATTTTTCGAGGGTTTTCGGGCTAAAACGCCCTGGAGCGGCGTACAGGTTGTCTTTTTGCCAATAAGATTGAGAAAAGCAAGCACAACATTAATAATCGATTGTATCTAGAAATCTGGGGAGGAGTGTGTGGATGCGATTTTGCCAAAATTCATATTTATCTGTGCGAATTCTACGATGAATTTTATGTGCTTTGAGTACACGTTTGAATAGCTGCATCCGCCTATCGTGATTGTATAGTTGCGACTTTGTGATGGTAATTACTCTGTAACCCATATCACTAATGGCGGTTGTTCGAGTTGAATCGTAATCTAATGAGCCAGCGTGAATCTCGCCTAGATATTCACAAGCAATTTTTTGTTCAGGAAAACAATAGTCTACAAAACAAACGCGCTTCCCCATAGCTTTTTGCCCATCCGCATTGAGATCCAGTCGATAGTTTAATTCGCCGCCTTTTAAGCCTAAGCCACCTAAGTGATTAGGCAATCCAAAAAAGAGATGGACGAATATTTCCATAATAGAACAACTGCGATCTTTTACATGCTTAAGAGCTTGTAACGCCTTTCTTTTTCCTCGATGCATCTTGGTCGCTTCAACAAATTTATGGATATCTTTTTTTAGGACTAATGGATCGCTGAAAGGGCCGTTTGGGCAAGAGCACAGCAAACAGCCGAGAATGATAAGTTCAATTATGTCGTGTGATTCTGCCATTTGCAGAAAAAGAAATGCTGGCGAAACAACCCCTTGATCCGTTATAAAGCCGCTTTTAGGAACTGATGTGGTACAGAGATGATAGATTTCATCGGAATTCTTGGCAATTTCTTTCCTGCTCCTCACAGTATAGTGTGATTTTTTCACTTGTGAAAATACCGCTGCATAATAGTCATTAAGCAGGGGGATATTCCAATATTGTAGACCGCTAAAATAAGACAAATACTTCATAACAAAAGTAGCTTATCAGCAAGTGCAAGCATTTTTTTAAAATCTTTTTGGCAAAACTTCTCAAAGTTCCGCATTCTTACGCATTCACCGCGTATTTATCGGAACGCAGCGACAACTCGAAGCTGGGGATGAAGCGGAGTGGGTGGAACTCATGGCTGAAACTTGACAAATAAGCAGCCTGTGCGACAGAGTCCCTAAATGCACCGCTGAAATTGACAAAAAATCAACTTGTGCGACGACAACTGACTTGAAACGACGGTTTTCCAGCGATTCTTCGACAAAAAAGCAGCTTGTGCGACGATTTCGGGCTCCGAGAGGGCACTGAGACTGATTGTTCTTCGCACAACTTGTTTTTTTGTCAAATTTTCGTGGGTTTTCGGGCTCACAGCCCTTGGAGCGGCGCACAAGCTGTTTTTTTGCCAAAATTGGCTAGACAACCAGACGAAGCCCGAAACTAAACCCCAGCAGTCAAAAATTCAAATGCGTAGAGTGCGAAGAAGGCAGAGGTTCGGGCTAAAATGGCTTCATCCAAATCGAACTTTGGGTGATGTAAAGTGTGTGTTATGCCCTTCTCTTCATTGCGCGTGCCGACGAAGCACATGAATCCAGGGTGCTTTTCTAAATAAAAACCGAAGTCCTCAGAAGCCAAAATGGGCTCTATGTCTTTCAATATGAAGATACCGCTCTGGAGGATAAGCTCCTTAGCTAAATCGACGGAGGCGGCATCATTTATGAGTGGTGGTGTGCCGCTTCGCATGTCAACAACTGCGTGGGCCCCGTAGGCAGCTGCGGTGTGAGTAGAAACTTCGCTTAATAAGGTGCGCATTTTTTCGCGTGATGCTTTAGAGAAAGTGCGCGTGCCTCCGTAGGCTTTGGCGGATTGGGGGAAGACGTTGCCGACGGTGCCTGCTTCGATTTTGCCAATATGGACAACAGAAGGTTCGGTGGTTTTGATACGGTTGGTTGGTAAAGCTGAAAGCTTTAGCACGATGTCGCAGAGTGGTTTGATTGGGTCGATACAAAGGTCCGGGCGTGAACAGTGCCCGCCTTGTCCGAAAACTTCGATAGTGAAAAAGTCACCAGCAGCCATACGCGCACCTTCCATCACGGAGATTTCTCCACTGGGTAGCTCAGGCCACACGTGGGCAGCGATGACGCGATCGACGCCACCTTCTGAAGCGAGATAGTCCAAAATCAATGCTGAACCTGCTTGCACTTCTTCTGCAGGTTGAAAACAGAAATATACGGTACCTTCAATTTTTTCACGTATATCTGCCAGGAGCTTTATGCTACCTAGAAGTATGGCGGTGTGGGCGTCGTGTCCACAGGCATGCATAACACCAGGATTCTGTGAGGCAAAATCTAGTCCCGTTTCCTCTGTAATGGGTAAGGCATCCATGTCTGCACGGATTGCGATGGCCTTGGATTTTGACTGCGTTTTGCCACCCTGCAACTTAGCGACAACCGCATTATCCGCTAGTTGTACGTAAGGGATAGCGAGCGCATCTAGTTCAGCGCAGACAAAACGAGAGGTATTTATCTCATGTAGCGACAATTCGGGATGTTCGTGGAAATGCCTTCGCAAAGCGATAATTTCGTGTTCAATCTTCTCAGCAGCTTTAATAAAGTCCATTGCTATCCAACCTTTCGGAGCCCTTGTTTATGCTATCAGTGCCAGTTAAGCATAAGCGATGGCTTCAATTTCAACCAATACATCTTTAGGCAATCTAGCAACTTCGAATGCGGCTCTCGCAGGATAGGGTGCGCTGAATGATGCTGAATATATCGCATTCATTTTGGCAAAATCATTCATGTCTTGCAGCAACACCGTTGTTTTGACTACATTTGACATCGACAAATTATCAGAAGCGAGTACAGCTTCAATGTTTTTCAAAACCTGCTGCGTTTGTGCATCAATTCCCTCAGGTATAAGACCAGTACTCCGGTCAATGGGGATCTGCCCACTAACATAGACGACTCTTTCGCAAGCCCGAAGATCAATGGCGATAGCCTGTGAATAAGGCCCAATTGCCTCGGGCGCGGTTTCACTTACAAGTTGATGTTTCATTAAACAATCTCCTTCGATAAAATTACATAACTCGGACTAATTATTAAAAACCAATTTTCATGGTCCAGGCTAACTTGCTACCAACAAAAGCCCTAGCTTAAATTCTGCCAGCCATGTCCTTCAGCGCTTCAATATCCTTCAAAACAATGCGCTTATTTCCGTGCAGAGAAATCAGCCCCTGCTCCTGTAGTTGTTTCAATTTTCGCGTCACCGTTTCACGCGACAAACCGGTATAGTTGCCCATTTCTTCGCGGTTAATGGTGAGTTTCATCGACACACCCTCAGCTGTATCTTCGCCAAAATCCGCCATCAAATCCAGAAGCAAACCCGCAACCTTCTGGTCTGCAGAAGATGCATTTAAGCGTTCGACTAATTCTTCAGCCCAACGCACACGTTCGAATGCTTTTTCAACAATTTTCAGGAGAATGGAAGGGTTCTTCAAGGCAACTTCATCAAACGCTTCTTTATTGAGTGTGCAAATAATGGTTGTCTCCAAAGCCCTTGCGTTGTAAAGATAAGAATGCGCTTTTATTAAATTGAAACCACCAACAAAATCATCGCGTGAATAGATATATAAAATCTGCTCTCGACCGTCGGGTAAATGCTTGAAGATTTTCATTCTTCCGCTGTGTACCATGTAAAGACGGTCTGCCCTCGCGCCTGTCTTAAAAATGTACTCTCCTCGTTGCACACGCCGACATTCGAGACCTGCTTGGATGCGCGCCGCATCTGCATCGCTGAGCGTGCTTAATAGCGGGATACTTTTTACTTGAACATCCACGATTGTGTTTTTTTCTTTTGCCAGTTCTTTCTTGCTCATTTATAATTTTCCCAGAGTTCGTTGCTGGTTAGCGTCATGTAACTTATTATATGCTAAGCACACGATAAACGCACGATTCTCTAAGGGAGATTTTTCATGAAATATTTAACTGTTTTGGGAGATGGGATGTCCGACCTTCCTTTGCCAGAATTAAATGGCAAAACCCCACTAGAACGCGCACACAAACCTTACATGGATAAACTTGCCACCCTGGGCAAGCAAGGTCTGGTTCTTAATGTACCCGAAGGCATGAGTCCTGGCAGCGACGTGGCGAACATGTCAGCCATGGGTGTTAATCCTGTCCCGTACTATACTGGGCGCTCCCCTTTGGAAGCCGTGAGCATGGGCATCAAGCTCAACGACGGGGATATCGCCATTCGCACGAACTTCGTCACGCTCTCTGAAGAAACCAATCTCTCGGCTGCCACGATGCTTGATTATTCTGCCGGCGAAATTTCTTCCGCGGAAGCAGCAGAACTTGTCACTTTTCTAAATGAAAATTTAGACTGGGGTCCCCGCGTGCTCTATGCCGGTAAAAGTTACCGCCACTGCATGGTTTGGCCGAATGGTCCAACATCCTGCAAGCTCACGCCCCCTCATGATATATTTGGCAAAAACATCGCCGATTACCTACCCCAAGGCGATGGTTCCAAAGAGCTCTTAGACTTAATGCTAGCCTCACGCGAAGTTCTCGCCACGCACCCTGTCAACCTCGCGCGTAAGGCCGCCGGAAAAAATCCCGCCAGCATCATTTGGCCTTGGGGTCTAGGCATCCGTCCCGCATTCCCTAGTTTCCAAGAACGCTTTGGTCTACAAGGCACAGTCATCTCCGCAGTGGATCTCGTCCAAGGCATCGGTCTGGTGGCTGAAATGGAAATACTGCATATCGAAGGGGCAACAGGCACCTTAAGCAGTAATTTCAAAGGTAAAGCAGATGCCGCCATTGATGCCTTCAAGCGTGGACAAGATTATGTCTACTTGCATCTTGAGGCACCGGACGAATGTGGTCACCAGGGCGATATTGCTGGCAAAATCAAAGCCATAGAAATCGTTGACGAAAAAATCCTCGCACCTTTGCTTGAATATTTAGAAGCCGAGAAGGCTAAGAGTGGAGAAGATTATCGTGTTTTCGTTTTGCCAGACCATCCAACACCTTTAGCGTTACGCACCCATACTTCTGACCCAGTGCCTTATATCTTATACGACAGCGCAGTTGACGCAGCCTTGTCGGAAACACAAGAGACTACAGAGGCCTACACCGAAGCCAATGCCAAAGCGGCAAGGCCCGAAGTGGCGCTCGGGTATGCACTAGTGGCCGAGGTTTTGCGCGCGTAAGAATTTGTGCAAGTCCGCGGTATGGTCAGCTGGAAGGGTGAATTTAAGTGTGACGCCATCGTCGGCTTGTGTTTTTGCCAAAATTCTGCCCTCGCGATGAATCTGCGCGACCAGCTTTGCTTCACGATGTGGAAAAAACACCTCGTAAATCGTATCAAGGCTTTCGTACCATTTTTCCAGGGCGGAAACGACATCGTCCAAGCCTTCGCCTGTTTTCAAAGATAATGGCAAAACCTCAAGATACGCCGCGGCCTCCCTGCCCTTTACCCAAGCCGCCGCAGGGCTCCCATCGGGCAAGAGGTCAATCTTGTTAAGCAAATGCATGGTTGGCAATTCTGCCGCACCCAAATCATCCAAAACCTTGTGCACCACGGCTTCTTTGTCACGCGCAGCCGGATCCGCTACGTCGGAGACATGTAGTAACAAATCTGCTGATAGTACGACTTCCAAGGTTGATTTAAAGGCTTCCACCAAAGATGTAGGAAGACGCCTGATAAAACCAACCGTGTCAATCAGGACGATTTCACCACCATTAGGTAAGCGAAGCCTGCGTGCAGCGGGATCAAGCGTGGCAAAAACCTGATCCATTTCCCACAAACCCGCATCACATAAGCGATTTAACAAAGATGATTTTCCTGCATTGGTATAACCCACCACACAAACAACACGGGCACCATCCTGCGCACGGCGTTTCGAACTTGCTACCCGGCGTTTTTCTACATTGGCCAACTGACTTTTCAGATTATCTATTCGTGTGCGAATATGGCGCCTGTCCGTTTCAAGTTGTGATTCACCCGGACCTCTGGTCCCAATCCCGCCGCCCAATCTGGAAAGCGTAGCTCCCATGCCGGTCAGTCTACTTAAGCGCAGTTGCAGTTGCGCCAATTCCACTTGTAATTTACCTTCGGCAGAAACGGCGCGTTTGGCAAAAATATCCAGAATCAACAAACTACGATCCAAAACTTTTAACCCAGTCAACTCACCTATATTACGCAGTTGACTGCCTTTCAACTCCGAATCAATGACTAACAAATCGCAGTCATGTAGCTCGGCAAGCTCCTTGATTTCGGCTAGTTTACCCGAGCCCAAAAATGTCGCTGCTTCCGGAGTACTGCGCATTTGCATGACTTGCCTAACCGTTATGCCACCAGCTGCCTCAACAAGCTCCGCCAGTTCAGCCAAACTATCTTCCGCTTCTTCGGGACTGTCATAAACACCGCTGAGACCTGCTACAACGGCGCGTTCCTGGACAATTTCTTCTGTATGAAGGACAGCCATTGAAACCTCCTTATGCCTGTGTTTTGCCATTATTATTGGCAAAACCGACAAGTTGCCACGAACTAACTTTCTGCTATGTAAAAAGTTGTTATAAGCTAACTAAAACTGCTCATCTATGTTATTATAGTGCCACAGTAGCTTTCATAAAGGTAGGTTGACGTATGAAATTACAAGAATCTGGCGAAAATTATTTAGAGAATATTTTGATTCTTAAGAATCGTTTGGGACGTGTGCGCTCGGTCGACTTGGCTACAGAGATGAATTTTTCGAAGCCTAGTATTAGCAGAGCCGTCCATCTTTTGGAAGATGAAAAGCTTCTTGTCATCCAAAACGACGGCACAATTGAACTAACCGAATTAGGGCAAGAGCTTGCCGAAAAGATATATGAACGCCATTTATTTTTAACACAGTTCCTCATGGCTATAGGTGTAGACGAAAAGATTGCAGCCGAAGACGCTTGTCGCATGGAGCATGCGATGTCAGAGGAGTCTTTTGCCAAACTTAAATTGCACATGAACGATTGCGAACCGGGCTATTGTCCGCAGACTTCACAAGATGAAATTTTCGAATCAACCAAACGTGTCTTAGGGCATAAAGAAGCAATTTAGTGTTTTCAGGATTCAATGGGTTCAGCGCTAGCTTCTGCCACGCCTTGGGCACGCAGTGCGTCAAAGCACCCTTGTAAATATTCGGTATCACAGAAAACTTCCAGCGAAGCAACTTTACCCCAAGCAATCGTTATGACGTGTACGCCGCGGTTTGAATAGGCTTTTCCCGCGCGATCGCTCAGCGTATCTGCCCATTCCAGCATGGCAACCGTGTGCCAAGGCCAACCACTCACGGCGATTTTTTCGATCTGAAAAGCTAAATCCGGCATGAGTCGCGCCAAGCGTTCATACCAAGCCAAGATTGCATCTTTTGTCCTTCTCTGTCCTGCAAGAGGATGCCCTTCACCCGAAAACCAGTGGCTTACAGCCGTTTCTCTAAATTGTTTGGTAACCACTTCATAGTTCCCGCGATTCAGTGCCGCAAAAGAGTTCTTTAAGTTTCGTTTTACAATAAAGTGATACATATTTAGCTCTCTACTTTCTTGCGTTGTTAAACTTATTCTAACTGACTTTCATGTCTAAGTTACCCCCTGGAACGGCTTTTCTTCAGCATTTTAGTTAAATATAAACGAAGGCTCAAAGATTTATCAAAAATTAACAATTGCGCTATCCTTTTACGGGTAATTCGCATAAAATGGAGTAGAAGCCTATCCAATTAAGTGGGGGTAAGAGTATGTTAAGTAAAACAATCTTAGATTTAATGAATCACCAAATCAATCGTGAATATTTCTCGTCTTATTTGTATCGCGCCATCGCCAATTATTTCGAATATGAAGGTTTAGCTGGATTCGCCCATTGGTTCAATGTTCAAGCAGCTGAGGAGAAAGATCACGCGATGCTGATGACACAATATGTACTAGATAATGAGGGACGTGTGACATTTTCGGCCCTCGAAGCTCCAGATGAAGATTTCAAAGATTTCCGTGATGCATTACAAATCACTTTAGAACATGAGCAATTGGTCACTTCCCTGATTCACAAAATCTATGCACAAGCATTAAAAGAAGAAGATTTCCGCACGGCTAAATTCATCGACTTTTTTATCGAAGAACAAGGCGAAGAAGAAAAGAACGCAAGCGATAACATAAAGCAATATGATTTGTTTGGCAAAAGCGAAGACGGCCTCTTTAATCTAGACGCCCAATTCGGTGCCAGGATTTACACGCAAGTTCCTGGACTAAGAACACTTGTTTAATAATTGATATAAGCTAAGTCAATAATTATACGGAGGAAAAACACATGGGATTAATCAAAGCAGCAACAAGTGCAATAGGTGGTACATTTGCTGAACAGTGGCAAGAAGCCATTGAAGCAGACAACATGGGACAGACCACAGTATGCACGGGTGGAGTACGCGTTCGTTATGATGATAAGCGTAATCAAAATATCCAAGGCACGGCCGATGTCATCAGCAACGGATCAATTATCCACGTGAACCCGATGCAGTTCATGCTTTTGACAGACGGTGGAAGAATCGTTGACTACACTGCAGATGAAGGTTATTACCGTGTAGACAATAGCTCGCAACCCTCTCTCTTCAACGGACAATTTGGAGATGTCTTAAAGGATGCTTGGGAGCGTTTCAAATTTGGTGGAGGCACACCTCAAAAACAAAAAGTTTACTTCATCAACCTTCAAGAAATTAAAGGCATCAAGTTTGGCACTGCCAATGCCGTTAACTACTTCGATAACTTCTACAACGCCGAACTATTTCTACGCGCCTTCGGTAACTACTCCATCGAGATTACCAATCCCCTCTTGTTCTTCAAACAAGCATTGCCACGTAATCAAGAACGTGTCGACATCAATGACATCAATGAACAGTACTTGTCTGAGTTCGTTGGAGCTTTACAAGCGTCCATGAACCAAATGTCAGTCGATGGAATACGCATTTCTCAAGTTGCTTCGCGCTCTGTTGAACTCAGCAAATACATGTCTGACGTGCTTGACGAAAGTTGGAACAATGACCGTGGTTTCCAAGTCAAGGCCGTTGGTATTCAGAGCATTTCTTATGATGACGAATCCAAGAACATCATTAACATTCGCAATCAAGGCGCGATGCTTCAAGACGCAACAATTCGTGAGGGTTACGTGCAAGGTTCTATCGCTCGTGGTGTGGAATCCGCGGGTGCTAACCCCGCCGGTGCCGGCGCCGCTATGATGGGCGTAGGTCTTGGTATGGGTGCAGGTGGTGGCTTTATGGGTCAAGCATCCACCACGAACTTCCAGCAAATGCAGATGCAACAACAACAGGCAGCGCAGCAACAAGCAGCCCAAGGCGGCGGCGCAGCACAGACACCTGCTACAGGTGACCAGTTCTTCTGCTCTAACTGTGGACATAAAAATGCTGGCGGAAAATTCTGTGTAGAATGTGGAACAGCGAGACCTGCACCTGCTGCCGCAGCGAAATGTGGCAATTGTGGGTTTGAACCACAGGGCCCGACACCTAAGTTCTGTCCTGAATGCGGCACCGCATTTTAAATACGGAACTGCTTTCTAGTATTGCTAGGTACTTAATTTAGAAGACAAAGAAACATCCCTGCTCGCGGTGCTTGCACTCATACACGTGAGTGGGGATGCTCAATTTTAAGGAGATTGCCATGGCTAGTAGTTATAAATGCCCTGCCTGCGGCGCACCCATTGCGTTCAGTCCTGATAAGCAAGAATTCGCTTGCGAGTATTGTTTAAGTACTTATACAGAACAAGAGATTATTGATTATTTTGCTGAGCAAGATGCCAAAGCCGAGCAACAAGCAGAGTCAAATAAAGTAATTGAAGAAAAGAGGCAAGCAGCGGCTGCTGGGACGGCTGCAGAAGAACACTTCAATGGTTATCACTGTGATAGCTGTGGCGCAACTGTGGTGACTGATGAATCTACGACCGCGACTTTTTGCTACTACTGCCACAATCCGGTCATCATAAGTGAGCGTTTGGCAGGAGAGTTTAGGCCCGATCAGCTTATTCCTTTTGCCATCTCTAAAGAACAAGCGACAGCGGCCTTCCTCAAGTGGGTGGGTAGCAAACGTTATGTGCCTAAAGATTTCACCAAAGCCTCCCATTTAGAAAAAATGACAGGGATATATATCCCCTATTGGTTCGCAGATGCAGATAGCAATTTTAATTATCTTGGCGAGAGCACTTCAGTTCGTTCGTGGACCAGTGGCAATAGACGTTACACGGAAACCAAAGAATATCAGCATATTAGAAAAGGCAGTATGTTCTTGGACGATACTTCTGTTTCGGCCTATTCTAAGGTTGATCCAGATTTGTTGAATACAATTTCGCAGTATCCCTTAGATCAGATGAGACCATTTGCGATGCCCTATCTTTCTGGTTTTTTTGCCGATCAATATGACAAAAATGCTGAAGAAAGCAAGCCAGCCATTGCCGAGCAAGCCTATAATTACACTTTGGAGAAAATCCAAGAATCCTTCCATGGTATTTCAGGGGCAGTTACGACAAAGGGAGAAAACGTCAATATAAACTTGCACGACCCCTTGTATACGCTCCTCCCAACCTGGATGCTAACGTATAACTTTATGGGAAAAATCTACACCTTCGCCATGAACGGACAAACCGCTCAAATCGTTGGTGAGCTGCCAGTACACAGAACGAGCATCTTACGTGATGCTCTTATCATCAGTTTTGTTGTTCTGGTTCTATTGTTGCTCGGAGGTTTTTTCATATGGTAAGTAATCGTAAACACACAATCTCCGGCCGCTCCCTGGCTACTTTTTCAATAATTCTATGCCTACTATTCAGTGCATTTATCGGACCTTTTGGGAAAGTATATGCAACTGAGCAAATGGAAACGCTCACGCCCTCTAAACAGCCCTCTGTGATTGACTTGACCAATGAGTTCCCGGCAGAAGAATTGTTTTTAGCACAAACACTCGCTTCTCTAATTGGAACGAAATACGATCATGACGTTGTCTTAATCATTTCCAACTTTGGAGGCGATCAGGCACAGCTAGATGCCGAGCTAGAAAAAGTGATTTACTCTGGCACCTATGGCTCCGGCCCCGTCAATGCAACCACTGTCCTTATCCTGGACAACTTTAACTATTTGAAAGCACAAACGGTTGGCAACTTTACTCCAAACGATGTTAGTAATCCCAATTATCCTCCAAGCACTGACGAAATCATCGCAATTATTGATGATATCAACGCTAATTATAATTATTTGCAAGGCAGAGAAATTGTCAGACAATCCCTCTATAGTCTGGATTATATTTTGGCCAAACGAACCGGTTCCTCCATCTACCCTAACCCACTTATCCCTGCTGAGGCACTCGCCCAGCAAAATGAAACCTTAGCTTTAATTAAAGCAGCCCAAATCACTGTGCCAAGCATTGACTTCACTACCATTGACATAAGCAAGGCCCTCGAGACCACAGTTGCTGCCCCTACAGAACCTTTACCTAGCGGAAATAACACGAGCGCTTTCATTGCCGAAACAATCAGCGGCGGACCTGCCTTTCTAGATCCGGATAATCTTTTACCACCGGACGTCCAAGAAGCCTTGTCTTTTAGAGCTATGGAAGTTGGGCATGATTTTGACTTTGATCTCGTGCTCGCTTTACTTGCAACAAATACTGGACAAAGCTCAAAAACCAACGCTGAAAATCTCTATAGCAATGGAAATTATGGCCCAGATGGTGTTCTGGCCCTTATTGACATCGTCAACAAATCAATTTGGATAACAACTAACGGAAGAATGGTCGAGGCCCTGCCTAGCAGTTCCCTTGCAGATATTGCCACGACTGTTGCTGATCTAAACGACATCGACAATGGCGAGTACGAAGGCGCTATGACAACGCTACTTTCCAGTTTGAAGGAAAAACTAAGAGCGGGCCCTCCGCTAACTACAACAAGCGAGGCTCCTACACCTAGCCCATTGCCACGCGATCTCCTGCCGAAGCGTAACAACACCAGTGCCAATATTCTCAACACACCTACGGGTGGTCCAGCTCTACTTGATTACGAAAACATCTTAAGTGCTGGCCAACAGGAAGCACTATCTGCCAAAGCAATAGAGGTGGGGAAAAAATATGGTGTTGATGTCGTCCTGGTTATCATGACCACAAAAACAGGGCAAAGCGCCATGGCCAACGCAGATGACTTATTCGATTACGGTAACTACGGACCTGACGGCGTGCTTGGTCTAATCGACATCGCTAACAGAACAGTCTGGATTTCTACAACTGGTAAAGCGATAGAGATGATTCCCAACGCCAAACTGGACAAGATGGCACAAAGAGTCGTCGATAAGAACAGCCTCGCCAAGGAAGAATATGCCGGCGCCATGAACACACTTATGGCTGAAATTGAAGACAAATTAGCTGACACGAGACCAAGATTGAAGGCTATCGATCTTGCAATAGCCTTTGGCGTTGCTCTTGTAGTTTTCCTAATTTTCTTCGGAATCACAAACTCTGTCTACCGTCAGCCCAAAGGCGCCAAACGAAAAATTGATATGGGAACTCAAGCAATCGCTAATTACGATGACATTCAAGACATTCTCGTTGACACGCGCGTTACTTCTTCCGTTATAAGTTCATCCTCCGGTGGTGGTGGCGGCGGTGGAGGCGGTGGCGGCTCTCACACAGGATCAAGCGGTGTATCACATGGCGGTGGAGGCGCATCTTGGTGAGCACTTGAGTGTAAACTTGAGCCCTAAAACACTTGATTATATTAGCAGCGAACAGTGAATGGTGAACAAATTGCTAGTTACGGCTAGAAGATAGGGGCGTTTTCGTCTATAATATTCGCACGCAGAAGGGCTTTAATAGCTTGAAGTCCATATAAGGAAAACAATCATGAGAAAAATAAACCCCTCGCAATCTGACAACGGAAAAGCTGGGAAAGAACAGAATAACGCCAAACAAGATAAGAGTAGTCAAGCAGGTCAGGCTTCGATTAGGAAGCCGGTTTTGCCAAGCTCAAATGTAGATGAAGCCCCCAAACCACGTGCACCTCAAATTCGACCAGTACAAGTTGCTGCAGAGGAATCCTCGGCGCATATTAGAAAGCCCGACTTGCGCTCAGCAGAAAACAAGGCTGAGCAGACGCCCCAAGTAGCACAAGTGCGTGAACCTAAGCCTTTTGTTCGTGCAGCGAAAACTAGCACGTCTGAAGAAACAACTCCACCACTTGTGGCGGAGCGAAATCGTGTTGCGAAACCTGCAACCATGGCGCCCCAAACAGAGAAAACTGGGGAAAAATTCGATTTTTCCAAAGTGCAGTCCTCGGTTAAAGGGTTCTCAGAATCAATCAAACAAAAAATGGCAGATGCTAAAGAACGCACGCTTGAAAAAAGGAAAGCAGCTGCCGAGGCGGCTAAGGCACAGCGAGAACTAGAAAACCCGTCAGTCCCTTTGTCCCCTTTCGCGGCATCTAAAAAGAGTCGTAAGGTTGAAACGCCATCAGCCATTGAGACCGTGGCTCCTGCAGCAATCGCCAGCCAAGCGCTTCCCAAACGGCCGCGTAATGCACAAGCTACCGCGCCTCGTAGACGAGCGCAGGCTCTGCCAGCTGAATTAAAACCCAAGCAACGTCCGGCGCATGCCGTACCATCATCCACTGAGTCAGATCTCATTTATCAAAAACCTGCTTCAAAGCAAGCCGTAGTGCGTCAAGACGATGCGCTTCATCCTGTCTTTGGCATGTCTAGATTGAATGAGCCGGGTAAAAGGCCGCGTTCCAAACGGGAAGTAAACCGCGAGCTCAGTAATCTGCGCAACGAACTCAAACGCCATGTGAAAGGAAAGCCCTCTCGTCCTGTACATATGATGAGTGTCCCTGCCATTATTGGGCGCAGCATCGGGCGTGTAATAAAAATCGCTATATTCGTCCTCGTTTTGTCTATTCTTTTTGCCGGTGGTACTGGTGTAGGTGTGCTCATGGGTTACATCAATACGACCGTCCCTGTCGATATGTCACAATTGAAAAGCGGTCCTCTAACTTCCTATATGTATGACCTCGATGGGAATTTATTGGCAAAATACACTGGACCGAGCAACATAGACCGCGTCGACATCGCTTTTGACACCATCAAAGGCACCTACATTGATGATGCCTTCATCGCTATAGAGGACGAGCGCTTCTTAACGAATATTGGTATCGACCCCAAGCGTATTGGTGGTGCAATCCTCTCCGCCCTAGCAAACGGCGGAACACCTACGCACGGTGGTTCAACGATAACTCAGCAAACGGTCAAATTGGTCACCGGTGAAGATGATGTCTCAGCTCAGCGTAAAATCCAAGAGTGGTATAAGGCAATACTCTTGACCAACAATCTAACCAAAGACGAAATTATGGGAACGTATCTGAACCTCGTTCCGATGGGCAATTCATATGTCGGTATTGAAGCTGCTGCGCAAGGTTATTTTGGCAAAGCCGCCACCGACCTCAACCTTGAAGAATGTGCTTATCTAGCTGCCATCCCCCGTGGACCCTCGCTTTATAACCCACGTACCGAATCTGGCCTGCGTAACGGTCTGCGTCGTCAGCGCATCGTTCTGGGCAACATGTATACCTTAGGCATGATCTCACAAGCTCAATATCGTACTGCCTTGAATACGGATTTAAAATTCATTGAAAAACCACCCGTTGTAAGTGGAACCAGTATCAATAGCTATTATGCAGAATATGCTTTACAACAAGTTATCGAAGACTATGCAGCTAAGATGGATATCACCTTTGGTGCGGCTGAAGCCTTCATCACTTCAAAAGGTGTTACCATTTATGCAGCTATGGAACCTAAAGTACAGGCCGCTATCGATCGCAACTTTAATGACGAAGATCTCTATAACTCCAATCCAGAACAATACGCAGACAGTCCTGAAAAACCACAGTTAGGCCAGGTCATTATCAATAACCAAACAGGTACGATTGCCGGTATGGGTGGGGGAACCGGACCCAAAACTGGGAACCTTCTCTTGAATCGTGCGGTTGACATTGAACGTTCTCCTGGTTCAACCATTAAACCTTTGGCTGTTTATGCACCTGCCATTGATCAAGGTACTGTCACGGGCGCAACAGTGTTTGTGGACGAGCCAGTATATTTGTTAGGTCCTGGAACAGAACCATGGCCCAATAACTTGGGTGGCACATACTATGGTCGCGTGACCGTCCGTAATGCTGTTAAATGGTCACTTAACATCGAAGCCGCACAAGTTCTCAATACAATCGGCTCAGCAGTTGCTAAACAATATCTCTACGAAATGGGCATGGATAGGCGCACGGACGGCGTTGATCTCGCTATGGCCATGGGTTCTTTCGACAAAGGTATGTCTCCTCTCGAAGTTGCAGGAGGTTACTATTGCCTCGCCAATAACGGCATGTACTCCAAACCTCTAGCCTATACCAAAGTTTTAGCACACGACGGTAGCGTCTTGCTGGAAGGCAAACCTCAGTTTACACAAGTGTTTAAGCCTGAAACTGCTTATATGATGACCTCGATTTTGCGTGAAACACTCTTAGGTAGAACTTCTAGCTTTGGCTATACTGGTACAGCAGCCTATACAATTGGTTTAATCAGTAACGCTAATGGCGAAGATATTTATACCGTTGGTAAGTCTGGTACGACAGAGCATAACTGGGACCGTTGGTTCTCTGGCTACTCCCCGTACTATTCAACTTCGGTCTGGTATGGTTTTGACACACCAACCGTGTTAAATGAAAACAGTGCCGACTTTCGCTCACCCGAGTATGTCTTCAGAAACACGATGAACGAAATACATGCTGATTTAGCGCCGCGTGATTTTGAAAGACCGGCCACGATAATCAGCCTGGAGATTTGTAACCAATCTGGATTTATTGCTAATCCACAATGTTATGGCGGAGGGCATGTGCAGACGGAATATTTCGATGTGAACAGCGACGCTACCCCAAAAACTAACTGTAACATTCACGGCTATGTGGCACCTGCACCAGCCGCGACTGCACCAGCAGCTACAGAACCTGCCGCACCTGCTCCAGAAGCCCCGGCTCCTGAAGTGCCTGTTGGCTAATTGAACGTTTAGTTTTGTGCCTACATAAAAAAGGAAGGGTTCATCCCTTCCTTTTTTATCACAAGATGCGCTTTTAGGGACTTTGGAATTGCAAAAAAGACGCTCCATCAAGCCCTACCTTGATACAGCGGATTTTTTGCTACAAATCCGCCTTGGAATTGCAAAAAAGACGCTCCATCAAACTCTACCTTGATACAGCGGATTTTTTGCTACAAAAGGTCACACAAAAACTTAATTCGCTTTAAACCAGGTTCCGATTTCTTCGCCATCTAGAATGCGATTGACGTCGTTGGGTTTGTTGCCGTGTGCGATAATCATGTCGATTCCGGCTTCGGTGGCGACTTTTGCCGCATTCAATTTAGAAATCATACCGCCTGTACCGCGCCACGAACCTTGCCCACCCGCAGTAAGCATGATGTCGTCGTCAATAACGTCTACTTCAGAGATAAAACGTGCATCTTCATTCAAATGCGGATCACAATCATACAAGCCCTCAATATCCGACAACAAAATCAAAGTATCCGCTTTGATAATACGTGCAACAATTGCAGACAAGCTATCATTATCCCCAAAGGTGCCATTAAACATCACTTCAGTCGTTGAAACGGTATCGTTCTCGTTGACGATGGGCAAAACATCCAATTCGAGTAAAGCCTCAAAGGTATTGGTAATATTATCCAAAGTCAAAGGATCATCGACGTCACCGCGCGTCATCAAAATCTGCGCACAATTTTGGTCATACTCCGCCAGAAAACGACTGTAGATATTCATCAGGTCAACTTGCCCAATCGCAGCAATCGCCTGTTTTTCACGCAGGCTATGAGGCCTCTCAGAAATCCTTAAGCGGTGTAAGCCAACAGCAATTGCACCAGAAGTAACCAGTATCACTTCCCTACCCTTGTGTTTTTGATTCACCAACATCCTACATAGATGTTCTAGGTTTTCTAAATTCAGAGCACCATTATGATGGGTAATCGTTGATGTGCCAACTTTCACCACTAAGCGTTTGGTCTCTGTTAAATGCGACCTGTTCATGACTAAAATCCTTTCGACATCTTTCTCAACCGCTAGAATAATGATGCTGGCAAAATAAAGCAAGCCCAGGGCCGCCCCACTTTAAGCAATTCTTAAGACAAGTTTCATGAAAAGCTTAGAATTATGCCTTGGTTTCGCCTTTCTCTCGCTCTGCTCTATCGCTATAATGGTTCATAAATGCTTAAACCAAAACATTGGAGGTTAACATGCCAAAACGTAGTAATTATATTTCCTGGGATGAATATTTCATGGGCGTCGCCTTACTGGCAGCCGAGCGAAGCAAAGATCCAAACACACAAGTGGGTGCTTGCATCGTTAACAAAGATAAAAAAATCATCTCAACGGGTTACAACGGCATGCCACGCGGAACCTCTGACGATGACGTTTCATGGGAACGCGAAGGGGCTTACGAAGAAACAAAATACCCTTACGTTTGTCACGCTGAACTCAACGCCATTCTTAATAATCCTGGCACCAGCCTTGCCGGATGTAGTATTTATGTAGCGCTATTCCCTTGCAATGAATGCGCTAAAGCGATTATTCAATCTGGCATCAGCGAAGTCGTTTACCTTTCAGACAAATATGCAGATGCACCCGCAACGCTTGTTTCCAAACGCATGTTAGATCGTGCTGGCGTTACGCTAAGACGATTAGAGCCCCATCTCAAAAGCCTCACGCTCAGCTATGAGGTTGAGTCTTAATGACAAGGTTGAAACTTAGAAAGCGTGCGCGCAATCGATTAATACGTAAAGCGCGCGTCAGCCGACCCATTCGCTCAAAAAACAAGCGACTTTTGCATTACGAAAAGCGAGTTGAGGATCTGCTTGAAGAAACCGCCGTTCCGCCTATTGCAGACACTGCACTCAGCACTTACACAGGTTTGAGTCATGCAGAAGCCAAGCACTTGCTTGCCAGTGGCAAAGGCAACCTCGCTCTCAAAAAGCCAACACGCAGCACCTTTCAAATCCTCATCGATAATATCTTCACCTACTTTAACTTCATCAATGCAGCCCTCGGTGTGGTTGTCCTGATTATCAGTCTGAAGAATCCTGTCTACTTTCGCAATATGCTATTTATGGGAGTAGTTGTTGTCAATACCGCCACCAGTGCACTACAAGAGATTAGTGCCAAACGTACCATAGACAAATTGTCCATTCTAACTGAGCCACACGCGGAAGTGGTCCGAAGCGGTGAACAAATTACGATTCCGGTAGAAGAAATCGTACCAGGAGACCTCCTCCATGTTTCCGCAGGTCAGCAGATAGTCATCGACGGCCGTGTCGTTAGCGCTGACGGTTTAGAAGTGGATGAATCCTTGTTGACGGGAGAATCTGATCCCATTCGCAAGCGCGATGCAGATGCGGTCTTGTCCGGATCGGTGGCGATGGCAGGGTCAGGTAATATCGTGGTGGATAAGGTGTCACGCGATACTTTTGCCGCACGCATTACCTTGGAAGCCCAATCCGAGAAAAACCAAACCTCAGCCTTAATGCGCGGCCTCAATAAGCTTTTGAAGTACGTCTCTTATGTCCTGTTTCCATTGGGGATTATTCTTTTTGCCAAACTCTTTCTAACCACAAATGGTGGAACCTTGGTGCGCGAGCAAGTGACGACCGTCGGGCTTTTGATTTCCATGTTGCCTGAAGGGCTGATTCTGCTGACTTCCATGGCTTTGGCTGCTTCGATTGTTGTGCTTGGTCAGAAAATGGCACTGGTTCAGACTATGCCTAGCATCGAAACGCTGGCACGCGTCGATGTGCTCTGTCTTGATAAAACGGGAACCATCACAAGTGGCGAAATGCGTCTCTTTTCGGTCGTCGATCTAGAAAGCAAGACTTTTACGCTTAGTTCTGATGAAATAGATCTTAATACGTTTGGCAAAACCCTCCCCGATTTCGAACCATCCCCTCACCCCAATCCCGAGCTAGAGCATGCTCTCCAGGAATACTGCAGTCATTTCCCTTCCGGAAACGCCACGCAAACCGCCCTGAACCAATATTTTTCTAAGAGTGATTCCCAAGAAAATCTCACTTGGAAAAGAGAATTGCACATGGCTTTTTCTTCCCAACGCAAATGGTCCTGTGTTAGTTTTGAAAACCAAGGCACATGGTACATCGGTGCGGCGGAAAAATTATTTACAGATCACGTTTTAGGAGAGCTTCGTCCGCTAATCGAGAAAATCGCCTCTTTAGGCTATCGCGTTTTGACTTTAGCGCACAGCCCACAGCAACTACAAGAATCTGATCTCGATAGTGAAAATCCACTCTTGGAGACTGTGCCTAAAGCCCTCCTGATTGTGGCGGACGAGATTAGAAGCGACGTCGCACAAACTTTCGACTATTTTCGTCAGCAAAACGTCACCATCAAAATCATCTCCGGCGACCACCCGTACACCGTTGAAGGCATAGCCAAGCGTGCCGGTATCGCTGGTTTCGATAGCCTCATCGACATGAGCCAAATCGAAGAATCCGCTGACCTCAGCGAAATCGCTGAAAAGTATCAGCTCTTTGGAAGGGTCTCTCCTTTTCAAAAACGCGCCCTCTTGAAAGCTTTGAAAGGGAACGGACACACTGTTGCCATGACTGGTGACGGCGTCAATGATGTGCTTGCTCTGAAAGATGCGGATTGCGGTGTGGCTATGGCCTCCGGTTCAGAAGCCGCCAGAGCGGCTGCAGATATTGTCCTCATGGACAATAAAATGAGCGTTATGGTGGATGCCGTGTACGAGGGCAGAAGGGTTATCAACAATATTCAGCGTATTGCACCACTCTTTTTGATAAAGACGACATATGCATCTGTTTTTGCTTTGCTAATGTTGATATTGCCGATGAGTTTTCCAATTTTACCCATTCAAGGTTCGTTAATCGGTTCTGTCACCGTTGGTATTCCCGGGTTCTTCTTAGCCCTCAAACCTAATCGTGAGCGTGTGAGCGGAACATTTTTGGCCAATGTCGTACCCTTGGCTCTACCGCCTGGAATTAGTGCTGCTATTTCATTAATAGTTGCTGTATTCCTGAGTAAACCACTTGGCCTTAGTTCAGCAGAATTATCTACCGTATCGATGATTATTCTCATCTATATCAGCCTTCTCGCGCTTTATGTCGCATCTCAGCCTTTCGACTGGATTAAGGTCGTACTCTTTGTCGTGTGTGTGACGGTACCCTTTATCGCCATTGCCTTTTTCCCTGGCTTATTTATGCTGGCATTCCCTCCCGGAAGCGAGTGGCTTTATTTTGCCGGACTTATCGCCTTTACTGTTCTATCAACAGAGTTGCTGTATAGACTGTTTAGAACCGCGCAAATACGCAAATTAATCCGTCAGAAGTTTGGCTTGTCGCGAGAGGATTTATTAATCGAAGCCAGTAACGCACGGGGCACAGAAATTAATCAACGTGTCTAACTTTTTCTAGCCTAAAGATTGCAATAAACATAAATACAAAGAGCACGGCGATAAAGTATGGGTAGATCTCGTAACCAATGAATTTACTTAGCCAACCAAAAATAGGCGGAACTATTGTCGCACCTGTAAAAGCAGAAGCTACCTGGATGCCAATCATTGACTGTGAACGCGCTGCACCGAAGTTCCGTGGTGTATCTTGTAAAAGTGATGGGAAAATCGGAGCACAACCAAAGCCCAGTAAAAACAAGGCAATCTGCAAATAACCATTGCTCAGTGGCATCATAGTCATCACGATGCTAACAAAAATAAAAACGATTCCTAATCGAACCATTTTTTTGGTGCTCAATTTAAAGGTAAAAAAGCCTCCCAGAAAACGACCCAGCGTAATGCCTACATAGAAAAGCGAAACCCATTTCGAGGCGGTAATCTCATCGAGGCCACGCACTAAAACCATATAGGTGCCAGCCCACAACCCTGCCATACTTTCAATGCCACAATAGGCAAAAAACGAAAGCAGAGCTGATTTTGCACCTGGGATACGGAGCCGTTCAACAATAGACAAAACCTCTTGCTCAACTAAAGTTGGTGTATTCGCACTCGTCCCAACTTTATCCCATAAACCGCGTGTAAAGAATATCAGCACCACCACAAGGGCTTGTGCGATTCCTACAATCAGGTAGCCCATTCTCCATGAGTCAAGGCGTGACAGCGAAAAGGACATAATCAAAGGACTGATAAAAGCACCGATTCCCCAGAAACAATGTAACCAGTTCATATGTCTTGCTTTATAATGCAAAGCCACGTAATTGTTGAGCGTCGCATCAATCGCACCAGCACCAAAGCCCATGGGTATAGCCATCAAACAAAGAAATAGCAGATTGGGTGCAATCGCATTGCCAACTAAACTTAGAGAAGATAATAGAACTGCGAAATTCACAACCTTGGCTGTACCAAATCTACGTACCAAGCGGTCAGACATCAAACTCGAAACAATAGTAAAGCCCGAAACAATTAGCGAGATGACGCCCGCCAAAGATGCGTCAACATTAAAATCCAGATACATGCTAGGCCACGCAGAACCAAGCAATGCAACCGGCAAGCCGACGCTGATAAAACTCAAATAAATAATAATTAGTACAAGTGTGGTAACCATTTGGCCTCCATAAACACAATCTGACCCTTATAAGATTCTTCAGTATTATAGGGTACCAAACAAAATCAGACGCAGTTAGCAGTAAACGTTCACTTGCTTATGAATAAACCGTCATTAGCTTCCTGAAAGTGAACACGTTCTGGGACTTAAGATTCTATCCCTTTCTTATGTTCCAGCGCTGCCTTAACAAAATCCTTAAACAAAGGATGTGGGTTAATTGGGCGCGACAAGAATTCGGGATGGAACTGGACGCCGACAAACCAGGGATGGTCTTCAAGTTCTATTGCTTCAACTAGGCCTGATTCAGGGTTATGCCCTGAAAAGCGCAGACCAGCGGCTTCAAGCTGAGGCACATAGTCATTGTTGACTTCATAGCGGTGGCGATGGCGCTCTCTGATTTCAGGCCTTTGATAAGCTTCAAACAATTTCGTATTAGGCTCAATTTCACAAGCGTAACCACCAAGACGCATGGTTCCACCCAAGATAACTGATGTTTGATCAGGCATGCGATCAACAACCGGGAAAGGCGTCTCAGAGTCAACTTCCGTGGTATTGGCAGCAGGTAAACCAGCCTTATTGCGTGCATACTCAATGACAGCCATTTGCAAGCCCAGACAAATACCGAAGAACGGAATATTATTTTCTCTGGCATATTGAACGGCCAACACCTTACCTTCGATACCCCGCGTTCCAAAGCCACCCGGAACCAGAATGCCATGTACGTCACCCAGTTCTTCTTCGATGTTCTCTCTTGTCAAAATATCTGAAGAAACCCATTTAATTTCGACACCGGCATTATTAGCAATTCCGCCATGCGTTAAAGACTCGACCACACTGAGGAAAGAGTCATGCAAAAGCACATACTTGCCAACCAGCGCAATCTTTACCGTAGTTTCGGGATGAATATGGCGTTGCACCATTTCTCTCCAGGTGGTTAAATCCGGTGCTTTAGATTCAAGCTTCAAGTCTTTACAGACCAGTTCGGCAAGTCTCGCTTCTTCAAGCATTAGGGGGACTTCATAAAGCGAATCGCAATTCGTGTTCTCGATAACGTGGTCGATGGCGACGTTACAGAACAAAGCAATTTTTTCGCGCATCCCCATGGGTACGTGTAAATCACTGCGACAAATCAGGAAATCAGGTTGGATACCGGATTTTTGCAATTCTTTAACAGAATGCTGTGTGGGTTTGGTCTTCAACTCACCTGTGGCAGATATGTATGGCAA
Source organism: uncultured Oscillospiraceae bacterium (assembly GCA_964574395.1). GTDB lineage: Bacteria > Bacillota > Clostridia > Saccharofermentanales > Fastidiosipilaceae > JAXGQD01. The sequence continues at coordinate 26,793 of CAZNNL010000016.1, forward strand.
AAGGGTCACATGAATATATAAACAATCCTCTTGAGCCAACTGAAAGTGCAATTGACGGATAGCTTCTAAGAAAGGTTGCCCTTCGATATCACCAACGGTACCGCCAATCTCAGAAATCACGATATCCGCGTCTTCTCCGGCTGCCAGACAACGGCTTTTAATTTCATTCGTTATGTGCGGTATGACTTGCACCGTATTACCATTGTAGTCTCCGCGGCGCTCTTTGTTGATTACCGATTGGTACACTTGACCCGAAGAAACACTAGATTTTCTACTGAGTTGTTGGTCCAAGAAACGCTCATAGTGCCCTAAGTCGAGATCCGTCTCAGCCCCATCGTCGGTAATGAAGACTTCACCATGTTGGTAAGGGTTCATGGTGCCGGGGTCCACGTTGAGGTAGGGGTCAAACTTCTGCAAAACAACCTTATAACCTCTTGCTTTTAACAGCTTACCTAAAGAAGCAGCGGTTATTCCCTTACCCAATGAAGAGACCACGCCACCTGTAACGAAAATGTATTTTGCCATACTTACCCCTTTTTAATCGCCGAACCGGAAACATATCCGTCGCGCATTTCTTAACAATTCATAAACACACTAAATCTATCCTACCAAAGAGCATTTTTCAAGGGTGAATTCTGTTAACATGGAGAGGAAAGTTGACTAGACAATAGGCAAATAATATTCTGAATTTAACTTCACTTAGTTTTGCCAATCGCATATGCGCGTAGATAAGGAGATAATATGTCGGCTTTAAATATTTTAATTATCGGTTCATCCATTGCTGGACTTTCTGCAGCCGAAGCAGCTAGAGCTAAAGATTCAGAATGTAAAATTACCATCCTATCAGAGGATGCTTACCTCCCCTATTACCGTCAACGCTTATGCGAGATCCTAACAGATCCTAGCGTTTACGAAAAATTATATTTACATCCCGCAACTTGGTATGAAGAACAGGGCTTTGACTTAAAACTGAATACAAAAGTTACGCAGATTAAACCGGAAAGTAAAAAGGTCGTTCTAGCGGATGGTTCGACTTTAGCATACGACAGGCTAATCATCGCAACAGGTAGCTACTCGTTTGTACCGCCCACAAAAGGCTCTGATCTCGAAGGGGTCGAAACCATGTGGACGATGGCTGACGCCCTGCGCATTGAGAAAAAGCTGGCTGGTGTGAGCTCAGCAGTTGTTGTTGGTGGCGGCCTACTTGGTCTCGAAGCCGCTTATGCTATTTCCAGAAGAGGTATTCGTACAACAGTTTTAGAACGTTTACCCAGACTGATGATGCGTCAACTGGATGAACGTTCCGCAGAAATTTTTACTGACCAAGTAAAAAAGGAAGGTTCCGACGTTGCCACGAATGCATTTATTGAAGAAATCTACGCGTCCGAAACAGGAAAAGTGGGAGGCGTCCGTCTGGAAGATGGCAACGATTACCATGCTGACTTAGTGCTGATTTCGACAGGCGTACGCGCCCGCGTTGATGCTCTGGAAGGAACTGATATTGCTTTGGACCGTTGTATTGTCGTAGATAAACACATGCGCACCAATATCGCAGATATTTTCGCTGTTGGAGACTGCGCTATCTTGGATAACCGCTGGTATGGGCTGTGGATGATCGCTAAGCAACAAGGTGAAATCGCCGGGCAAAACGCAGTAGGTTCCGACATATCTTACGAAATGCCTGTACCGCCCTACATGGTTAACACCATGGGCATACGCGTCGCCTCAGCAGGACTTATTGAAGAAAGTAATGTCATAGATGAAGAACTCTTGGCACAAATCCACGCAGACATTGATGAAAACAGTGAATTACATCAATACGCCAAAAAGATTTATGTTGGCGACAAACTCAGCGGCTTTGTACTTTTAGGCGACACCAAATCATTTGGCAGCCTCAGTAAAGAATTGCGTTCCGAATAATTACAAAGCTGCCATCTTAGGGCTTGGAATTACAAAAATGACGCTGTATCAAACTCTACTTTGATGCAACGGATTTTTTGCTACAAAACGGGCGTTCGAAGGCAAAATAGCAACAAAAATGACGCTGTATCAAACTCCACCTTGATGCAGAGTATTTTTTGCTATTCGACGGACATAGGTCGAATGTAGCTAAGACAAGTCGTCCGGAAGCTTCGTGATATCAATCACGCGCAACGTTTTGCCATCCGTCATAAACTGAATATTAAAACCCGCAAAGCTTAATCCAAAAACGCGTTCAGGGTCGTCGATGTAAGCAGGCCTTGGATCGTGTGCTAGCACATCCACCAGAGCTTTCTGCTTATTAACAGGCACAATTTCCAGCTGCGCTTCATCAAGCACAACTTCTAACAGTTCATCCTTTTGACGCTCGTATGGGCTCAGTGCGCCTTGCTGGCAATCCGCGTATGGCAAGTAAGGCTTGATGTCAAAAATTGGTGTGCCATCCATCAAATCAGCGCCACTTACATGCAAGACGGGACCCAATTCAGGATGCTGTTCAATTCGCTCCAGAGCAACACAGGACAAACCTATCGGATTGGGTCTAAAAGGCGAGCGTGTGGCAAAAACACCCACATGCACGTTCCCACCTAAGCGCGGCGGCCGAACGGTCGCAGACCATGTGTCCCGCTTGGCTTCAGAGAACTCCCAAATCAGCCAAATATGCGAATAGCTTTCCAAACCGCGCACAGCATTAATGTCACGAAATTCAGCTTCGAAGACAATCCACGCTTGTAAACTAGCAATCAAACCACTCTGGCGCGGTATGCCAAATTTATCCGGAAAATCGCTCTGCATTCTTGCAATAACCTTCACTACGCGTTACCCCTAGCCCCAACCACTTCTAGCTGCGCAAACAGTTTCTTCAACTTTGCGGGATAAGTCGTTTTATCATTACCGATCCCACGATAGACAACATAGGGTCTTGTGCCAGCATTAAACAAGAGTTGACCTTTGTAGTCAGCCAAATTCATCAACTTCGACAACTGCTCCATGTCAGGGCGTATTTCAGTGCTATACGTAAACACAGCGCTATCTTTCACCACAGAGATTTTGGCAAAACCCATCCCCGCCGCACGCGCACGCAAGTAGGCAATGTCCATCAGTGTAGTCACACTTAACGGCGGATCCCCATAACGATCCAAAAGTTCGTCTACAACATCTCGGTAAATTTCCAAATCATTAATCTGAGCAATGCGACGATAAATATCCATGCGCTCACCATCGTCAGAAATATAGTCTGAACTGATGTATGAGTCCAAAGTCAGTTCGAGTACACACTCCACGGTCTTGACTTGAACAGCGGACGGAACGATGCCGTCTTCGGTGTCGGACTCCGCTTTTGCCAGTTGTATTTCCTCGTCTAACATACGTGTGTACAAGTCATAACCGATAGCATTAAGCTGACCATGTTGTTCGGCACCCAACAAATTACCCGCCCCGCGCACTTCTAGGTCGCGCAACGCTATTTTAAAGCCCGCACCCAGTTCAGTGAAGTCGCGAATTGTAGCCAAGCGTTTTTCAGCTATTTCTGTCAACACTTTATCGCGCTGGTAAGTAATGTAGGCATAAGCCTGACGTTCCGAACGCCCCACCCTACCACGCAACTGATAGAGTTGTGCCAAACCCATGCGGTCGGCATGCTCGACTATTAAAGTATTTACGCGCGGCATGTCAATACCCGATTCAATAATTGTGGTGCAGACCAAAATATCCGCCTCACCTTCAACGAAGTTCATAATGACATCTTCCAGTTCACGCTCTGACATTTGGCCATGTGCGATAAGGATGCGCGCACCAGGCAGGAGCTGCTCTAATTGTGCGGCTTTCTCTAGTATCGTGTGTGTATTGTTGTGCAAGTAAAAGACTTGACCATCCCGCGCAATTTCTCGCAAGATAGCATCTTGCACCAGAGCCTCATCAAACTCTAAGACATACGTTTGAACCGGCCTGCGATCTTCCGGCGCCTCATCAATGACTGAAATATCCCTAATACCTGACATCGACATATGTAAGGTGCGCGGTATCGGGGTGGCGGACATGCTCAACACGTCTACAGTTGGCGTCAATGCTTTCAGTTTCTCTTTATGGTCAACACCAAATCGTTGTTCCTCGTCTACTACTAACAAGCCGAGATTTTTGAACATAACGTCCTTCGAAAGAATGCGGTGTGTTCCGATGACTACGTCAATGGCGCCAGATTTGAGTCCTCGGACTGTTTTGGCTCGTTCTTTAGCGCTGGCAAAACGACTCAAATGCCCGACTCTGACAGGAAAACTACCTATTCTTTCTAAAAAATTCTGGTAGTGCTGCTGGGCAAGCACGGTGGTAGGTGCCAGAATGGCGGCTTGCATGCCGTCTTGGACGCATTTGAAGACTGCTCGGAAGGCGACTTCAGTTTTGCCAAAACCAACATCACCGCACAGCAGACGATCCATGACCCTGGTGCTTTCCATATCAGCGCTGATTTCTCTGATTGAACGTAGTTGATCATCCGTTTCTTCGTAAGGGAAGGAATCAGCAAACTCACGATCCCAAGGCGTTTCCGGGGAGAACGCATGCCCTTTTTTCTCTTTTCTCAGGCTATACAACTTGACCAAGTCGGTGGCCAACTTTTTGATTGAACTACGGGCTTTCTCTTTCTGTCTGCCCCATTCCGCGCCACCAATGCGCGACAATTTTACATCTTTACTTTCGCTACCAACATACTTTTGGAGCAAACTCAGTTGTTCCATGGGCAGGTAAAGACGCTCGTTATTGGCGTACATCACGGTCAGGTAATCACGTCTAGTGCCTGCGGCATCGTTTGTATTCGTGATGCCTTCGTAGAGTCCAATGCCGTAGCTTTCATGAACAACTTTTTCACCTGGCTGTAAGTCCGAGAAAAAATTGATGCGTAAGGCGTTGTTCTCTTTGCGTTTACGACTCTTTCTTTGTATGCCAAAAAGGTCTTGTGCGCCACAGACAATGAGTTTGGCGGAAGGGTAGACAAAGCCTTCTTTCAGTTCGCGTTCTATAACGCGTACGGCTAAGCCATTTTTCGCTACAAAGGCCCTTATGCCTTCTAATCGATCCGGGCTATGTACAAGCAAGTGGATATGCTCACCCGCGGCAGCCATCGTCCTAAGCCATGCCAAAAGCTTATCGTCCTGTCCATGAAAGTGCTCAGCGTCTCTGCCCTGGATGCTTCTATCTGTGGCCCGTGGAAAGCCGTTGCCGCTACTGCGCATGGTAGCGAGAGAAATAAGCTGTTTTCGGCTGTCTAGTGCCTTCATGACATCCACACTTGCTATTTGTGCCTCAGCCGCTAGTGGCACAGTTTGCCCCTTTAAAAGTAAGGTGCTAAAGCGCTGTTGAAAATCAGCTTGCGCTCCATCGAGACGATGCTTCATCTGTACGGGTTCATCCACCGCCATCAAAGCATTTTTATAGTCGATATAGTCCAAGATGGTATAAACGTCCTCACCCATAATCAGCCCCATCCAACGTTCCAGACTTGGGCAATCCAGGCCGTTGCGCAACTCCTCAAGTTCTTTATCAAGGCTAACTTTTAATGTCTGTAAGGCTTCGGATGAACCCGCTTGCTTTCTAAACTTAATCAGGGCTTCCTCGCCATAAGCTTCAATTTCATCCGCTAAGCTCATGCTATCGTAGGCAAAAGGAGCAAGCTCACGCACAGGCGCAAAATACGCCGTTTCAACGCCATCTATACTCCGTTGATTGACTGGGTCAAAGGCTCTTAAGTCATCTATTTCTTCATCAAAGAAAGAAATACGGTAACCAAAACTAAGGCTCTCCGTGCTTTCCGAAACGATTTCTTGTTTTGCAGTGTTGAGGGAAATGACGTCAAGAATATCACCGCGTCTGGCGAATTCACCCGGGCTTTCCGCCCTTTTAACGCGCTCATAGCCTAATTTAAGTAACGCTTTCTCAAGCGCAAGAGGGGCATAGCTTTGACCTTTTTGGATTTTAAGCATGCCGGCAATAAAGGTGCCCGGTGCCAGCGTGCGTTGTAATAGCGCTGCAGCAACAACAATTAAGACTTTGACTTCTCCCCTAAGCCACGCTTGGATAACGCCTAAGCGTGCGTGCTCTGCTTCATGGGAAGCAGCATCTGCCGTGCTAAGTACCATTTCGCGCGGCCTTAACAGGGCAACCGAATCTGGCGCAAGGACGTAAGCCTTAAGATTCGCTTCAAGCGTCCGAGCGCGCAGCTCATCTGCGACAAGCAATACTAGCGGCCTTTGGCTATCCTGCGCTAAGGCTGCGAGTAAATAGGCCTTTTGGCTATCTTGAGGGCCAAACAGGTTCGTGCGTTGCTCAGGTTTTGCCAATAGTTCTGCAAAATCACTATCTGCCTTCGCCAATTTCAGCAAGTCGATTTGTGCTTGGTCTGCGTTTTTCATACTGTTTTCTCGCATTTAGTTGACCTGTCGCATCGCGGCTTCCAAATCACTCTCAATAAACAAGAGTGCGGCATCAGCAGCACGTTTTAAGCTCTGAAAAACAAGTTCTTGCTGCTCTTTTGGGATATTGTCTAGCACATAGTCCACCAGTTCACGCTGTTCAGGAACGGGGCCAATCCCGATGCGTAAACGCGCAAAATCCTCACTACTCAGGTGTTGTAAAATCGATTTCATCCCTTTATGCGTCCCTGCTCCCCCGCGTCCACGCAGCCTTAGCTGACCGATACTGAGATCAATATCGTCATAGAGTACGATGAGACGCGCTAGGTCTATTTTAAAATAGTCCAAGGCCGCTCTGACGCTTTCTCCACTGAGGTTCATATACGTTTCTGGTTTTAATAATATGATATTGTGACCACGATAGTTGGCTTGCGTGTAAGCCCCTTTAAAGCGCGCTTTGTTTAGGCGCACACCAAGTTTCTCCGCAAGGATATCAATGGCTAAATAGCCACAATTGTGCCAAGTACGCTCGTAACGTGTACCAGGGTTTCCTAATCCAACGATTAGCCAGTATTCTTTTGTGTTAGTTAATGTCTTTCTCTTGAATAACACGCGTTTATTTCTCCGCTTTGTTTTTTCCCCATGTGAAAAGAGAGCGCTTACTCTGCTTGATGATACTTCCCGGAGGTAAGTCTGTTTTCTCTGCAATTACAAAGGGTCTAAAAAGTCTACTTAATGCACCGATCTCCGCTCCTGCGCCAATTTGCGAATAAATCTTTTCCTGTGCTTCTTTTGGTTCAGTTATCGCAGCAAGATGCAGAGGGTCTACGGTGATCACACCACGGCCGATAAAGCTGCTTTCTCCTAGTTCACAAGTGCTGAGGAAAGTTTGGCTGTCAATTTCGCATAGTTTCCCTATGCGGCAGTCACAGAGTTCAACATTATCTCTGACTTTAGCGCGATACGCAACATGAACATTCTCATGTAAGTTAGCGTTAAAGCCAATCTTCACTTCATCATCTATTGAGCATTCAAAGAAATTACCACTGCCCAAATGGCAATCCTGCCCAATTGTTGCATGGTGCAGAAAACAGCGCGGTCCCAAATATGTTCGAGCATGTACATGTGTGTTTCCACTTAGACGACAACCGGAAGAAACATGCACATCTTTCTCTAAGACAACGTCTGCTTCAATATAACAAGCATCAGGGTTTTCAATAGTGACGCCTTTAAGCATGTGTTGTTCACAAATTCTGCGATTCATGCGTCTGCGAACAGTTTCAAGCTGAACTCTATTTTCAACTCCAATACTCTCTTCGTAGGGAATTTTGTAGGTCATTAGTTTTCGGCCGTCGGCAATCATTTTGTTGATGATGGTGGGGATGCGCATCGTGCCGCTGTTTTGCCAATCTAATTGGCCCATAAAAGAAAGCAAGAGTGCTGTATCAAAACAATAAATGCCCGTATCAATTTCGTGGTAGCTTGCTTGTGCGAATTCGTCTGTGAAAGGTTCGCTTAAATATTCGACTTCTCCTGCCGCACTCCTAACCACCTCACTTGCCGGTCCAGGCGTTCTAGTCTCCGCGGTAACAATCAAGGAGGCCGGTCTGTTGCGTTCGAAATAACGCAATAAATCGATGATGGTTTTACTTTGTAAAAGAGGTGCATCTCCTGGCAAAACCAATGTACACCCGCTACGCGACTCTAAAAAGCTTGACCCCATCAAAACCGCGTGCCCAGTTCCCAATTGGTTCTCTTGCAAAACGTAGATTTTATCCTCGCCCAACGCATGCCTCACCTGTTCTTGTTGATAACCAACGACATACAGTTGATCTTTCGCGCCTGCATTTTCTAAAGCTAAGCTTAGCCACTGAATCATCGGTTTTCCGCAGACGTCATGAACAAATCTTGACCTGTCGGAATGCATGCCTTTGTCTTCACCAGCTGCCAATATTAGAGCGCATACATCCATCTTTTCCTCTTATCCTCCATGACTAATCGTCTGCTTATCGAAAGAATTGCCAAGATGTACCTCATGTCAATGTAATTCTTACTAAGCACACAGAAAAACGCCCCATTTACAAAACGTGAAGGGGAACAATTTCCAAATATTTGTTTTCAGTATAACATCGCTCAAAGTTTTAACTGTGTACGATATGTGAAAAGTAATCACCTATAAAATCATAGTTTTTCCCTTGGTTATTACATTTATGCCGCCAAGCATGTGGATATGCATTTGTGCATAATGTGGATAAGTTTGTGTTTAACTCACTGTCGCTGTTTCACGCGTTACAATCTTGTGAAAGCCTTGTTTCAATGATGTTTCACGCTTTTCAGATTCGTAATATTGTTCTTTTTTCTAGCTTAGGTTTACATTGTCTTTACATTCTAATTATAGGCGTTAAGGCCCACTTATTCATTGTTTTGACTAAAACCCACTTGTAAACTGCCTGTCATTATTGGAAGTGGATAGTAATGTGGATAAGTGCTTAAACTACGCACATCCCTATGCGAGGGTAGGAAAAGTGGAAAGTTTTCTCAGGTCGGGGCTGCTCTGGTCAACTTTTCAAGCAGCGAAAACTAAACCCATCTTTCTGGAATACGGAAAAATGCGTGAGAAAGCGAATTTTTGCTAAACGATTCTTGTATCTTCTTGCGAACTGCTTGTTAAGCTTTCCTCAATGAGAGGAGGTTGCAAAAATGCTGTTCTGGATAATTCACTTCTTGCTAATAATCATGCTAGTCCTTGCGAAAGAATTACTGCGCGAAGACTTACTGCACTGCAGTGTTCCAAAAGCCTACACAGCTATGTTTATTGTTTGCACGATTTTACTTAGACTCTGTTTTCTATTGGAACAAAGCAATGTTAGAACTCCCATGCTGTCACAGCTGCTTTTATCACTACTTCGCGGACTCTTTTTAATAATTCCTTTGCTGCTCATTTACCTAGTCAAAAAACTACCTGGTCCAGCAGACATAAAATACTGCTTTTGTATCGCTGTATTGTTGAAAACTCAGGAAAGCTATTCACTAATCATTTTGGCAAGTTTTTGGGCCCTATGCACTGAGTTACTTAGGCATAGACGAAAAAAGCACGAAGCACGCCACTTCGCATTTCTCCCCTACTTAATTTCAGTCACACTACCATTCATATTTATGAAGTATTGGTCTTTAGGAGGATATTATGGGCAAAACAAATAAGACACAAAAACGCTTTCGCATCTACCTTTTTCTAATGGGCGGCCTCGCCATCATTCTTTTGTTGCTCTTGCTAAAAGGGAGCATTGGAGCTAGTGGCACCCTCAGCTCAAGTGGACTCAAGCTTGCAGGCGAAAAACAGGCAGAAACGATAAGTAGCACGGAGGACGAGCGTTTTTTGCCATTCGTTTGGACGAGAACCGTTTTTGCCGGAGAAAAAATTAGTGACGACATGTTTATGCTGCATGACATCATGTCTGAAAAGGACGACATCAGTCTGAGTGAAGCCGAGCTAAATCAGCAATTGCTATTGTTGCGTGGGCGCTACTTACGCGAGAATCAGTTGGGCGGGGTGATGTTGGAAAAGCACGTCTTGCTCGATGAGATTCCCTTGCAAGCTACAAAAGGCAGTCAAGCGATTTGGGTACCGCTTGATGACAAACAAGCTAATGGATTCGCTAATTTTGAACTGGGCGCATTTGTTGCTGCTTTTTCTGTTTCAAATTCTGAAGATGTCACAAGCGTGATTAGTACATTAGAGCAACTTAGAATATTAGCTTTAGACCGTGAAGCTAACGCACTCTGTTTAGAGCTCACAGCGGCTCAACATATAAGTGTGTTGGCGCATTTACAAAATTCTACGATTTTCTTCGTTCCTGCTACGGGGGTGGAAGCCGCAGACATTGGAATGGAAAGCAGCACTACTCCTGAAGAAACTTCTTCCAGCATTGAACCTACTACTACTACTGCTACTACAACTCAAATTTGCGAAGTAACGGCTGCGCCAAGTCAAACAAGTACCCCAGAAAATACAGTTACTGAAGCTACAGCAGCCCCTACCCCAGAAACAACAGTGAGTGAAGATGTAACGCTTGCTAGTGATGTAGCAAATGTTTCTGAAGACGTTGTTGAACCGCTTACAGAAGTAGTTGAACCATAAAAGGCTTCTGTATCAATAAGTAGGAATTGCAACAAGTTATCATATATGATAACTTTCTCTGGAGGGATGATGGACTGGGAGTTAGAGTATTATCAGAGGGAAATGAAAGAATTCCGGTTCTTGAGTTTCTCAAGAGTCTTGAACCAAAGATACGAGTGAAGATGTTTTTGGAGATTGAGTTGCTTGAGATACACGGGACAGCATTACGTGAGCCATATGTTAAACCCATAAAGGGCAATAAGTGCAAAGGATTGTATGAGCTAAGGGTTAAGTTCTCCTCGAATATCGTCCGCGTTTTCTATTTCCTTTATCTTGGCAAAAAGATTGTCCTGTTGTCTGGGTTCATGAAGAAGAGTGAGAAGACTCCCAAAACTGAACGTGAACGAGCATTAAGTTATAAGACTGATTACGAAAGAAGGTGTGAGGAATGAGAAATGTTAGTGTTGATGCAAGAACAATCAAGACAAAGCTCATGCAAGATAAAGCTTTTGTTGAAGAATATGATCGCTTGAAGCCGAGGTACGAAATGATATCTCTTCTTATTACTGAGCGTAAAAAGCAGAATCTTACGCAAGAGGAGTTGGCGTTAAGAATGGGAACGAAAAAATCAAATATATCTCGATTAGAAAGTGGAAACTACAATCCATCACTAGACTTTTTGTCTAAAATTGCAGAGGCGTTGGGTAAAGAGTTGGTACTGTCTTTATCGTAACCTGATATCTGCTTGTAACAGATTGGTCATGCGTGGAAGGTCTTGCGCAAGCGGGAATTTATCCGGCATATTTTAATGTTGTAGATAGCGTTCTACTATACAGGCAATATTGGTCTGACGATGGTGTTCCACTTAATGTCAAACTAAGATTGTGAACAAAACTTCACAAATGCTGCGTTTCGTGGTACTTTATTGATAGTCATTACTATTATTGGACACAAGTCCGAATAATATTTGATTGAGCTATATTACTATCATTGAGGACACACACTTGCGTAACACAAAACAAAAAGAGTTAATATTGAATGCCGTTCGTAATCATGGTGAGCACCCTACCGCTGACGAAGTGTATCAAGAGCTGAAACTAAGCTATCCAAAACTTAGTTTAGCTACCGTGTATCGCAATTTAAATCAATTTGCAGACTTAGGCGAATTAGGCCGCGTCAATATTGACGGTGAACCAATTCATTTTGATACATGTACCGAAGAACATACACATGCAGTATGCGAAGATTGCGGAAAAATTCTCGACATTTATAATGAAGATCTTAATAAACATCTCTCTGAATGTTTAAACCACATTGACGGCATGGCAGACTTTCAAGTCAATCGCGCAGACTTAAAATTCATTGGGCGATGCGCGGATTGCTCGAAAAAAAATAAGTAAGTTTATTATTTTTCTAGTCATTTTTATCAAAGTAGCAACCAACAGAAATGCTTGCACAAGCCTATAAACAGGCGCTTTTGTGGTTTTTGTTTCAAAACATACTCATTTTATATCTAATCTTTATTTATCGCTATAAAAATTTCTGTTTTTAACTTGAGTTTTATCATAGATTTTGCTTAAAAATTTCTATATAATGTGTCGATGCATGTAAGTGCACAACGCAAATATTAATGTGTGTCGACTGTTAATTCTTATAAAATTACAATCGTCACAATAAACATTGATAAACAACCTTAGGAGGATACATATGCGTAATTACAAAAAGAT
>CAZNNL010000017.1:0-13112 GCA_964574395.1 uncultured Oscillospiraceae bacterium
ACGGTGGTGTGAGAGGTCGGCTAGCCAATTAATGACTAGCCTCCTACTCGATTTTTGCCGTCATTCATATAAACCTTATTCCCGAGAGCAGATATATTCGATGGACTTGGTTTCTCACGACAAAATGGAGTAAAATTACATTCAAGAAATCAAGGTGAGTTTATCGTTCCATCTTATATTTGGGAACATATCCATCCTGATCTCTCGAGGCATAGTGTCGGACTTATTCCCGAGAACAGATGTTTTCGGTGGACTTGTTTCCCACGACGGATAAGTGTAAAATTATATTCAAGAAATCAACCTGATGCACTCGTTCCAGATGGTACAAAGGAACCTATCAATGGACAAATAACAAATCAGACAATTTTACAAAGAAATCTGACAATTAACGCTGCAACCAAATCAGCCATACTTGAGGCTGTCAATACTTATGAAGCTGCGGCAGCCATTGACCCGACGGTTGAAAAGCCCACACTCAATCTCACCCCAGAATATATCGGCTTTGAGATTAGATTGGCTCGTCCCTTAAACACTGGTGAAGCACTTTCGGTTTACCCGATAATGAAGTATATAGACCCCTATAATATTCATATCAGTGATGTCGCGGCGGAAAATGTATTAAGTAACACGGCCGAATATGGTGGTGCCTTGGTATTACCTGATGGTAGCCGTTATACTTTTGGACCTCCAATTAATGGTGTTCAAACGGATCAAGGACCTATTGAAAGATCTTCCACTGTTCGGCTTGTGCCCCTCAAAGAATACATTTCAATGTATCAAGATTTTAGGTTCAACTTTACAGGAAATGAAGGCGAGTCACTTTATATTTCTTCAGGTGTTACGTTTACTGAATTGACTGGCAAAACACGCATTATCAACGGACGTTTGATCACGATATTACCAGAAGCTGTTGATTTCTTAAGTTTTTATCAACCAGATCGTTATCCAAATTTAGATTTTGGCAATGCTACTATAATACCTAATTACAAAAATACTGGACGGACCTATATTGAGGTTCCGCTAAAAAATACAAATTTTTATGCTAATGAATATAGCGGTTTGGGTTTTGGTGTGAATGCCAAAATTAACTCGCTTGGCACGAACGCAACAAACATAACCAATCCCTCTTTGGATAATAGAATTTACCACTACTTCAGTGCAGATGGTCTCTATGAGTCGATGGATGGCACAGATCCCTTGGGCGGCATAATGGATAAGCCAACGGTGACAAACCGTACCCCTCAAGCGGATTTTTTCGACATTAATAACAATGGCGATAAGGATGAGATTCTGGTGGGTCTTTTCCGAGACATGATTGTGAGCTTGCCAAGAGAAGTGCTTGGTCGTAAATCTATTCGTATAAATGATACAGACCCATGGTCCCGTAGAGGCATTGAAACATTGTATGGAATGAGTTTTCAATATAGGTTAGAAGTAGTTAATAACGGCACGTCAACGTTGAACACCTTATCTTTGTATGATAATTTACCGAAAACCAATGATACGTCTTACTTCTTAGCAGATGATGGTTTAGGTTATGTTCCGCGTGGGAGTGGTTTTGCCAACGTTTTGACAGGACCAGTCATTGCACCTGGTGGTTTTACCGTTTATTACTCAAAAATTATTGTTGAAAGCAATCCAGGAGCAGCTGTAGCCAGCACGCAAGGTTGGACTAGCGATGTTGCTGCTTGGGGAGCTGCAGATTGGGCTGCCGTTAAGTCCATTAAGATTGTAATGAATGAAGGGGTATCTATTCCGCCTAGCACTACGGAAACGTTTATTTTGAATATGCGCGCGCCAGTATACGTAAAGGGCCAAAAGCATAGCAATGATCAAGCGAATAATAATTTTGCTGTGACCTATAACAATATTAACTGGGGTCAAAGCAACACTGTTTATAACCGTCTCTTACAACAGTTTGATGTCAAAAAAGTGTGGACTGGTCCTGCAGCAGATGAGGTAAGTGTAAAGCTGCTCCAAAACGGTGTGCCTTACAAATTCGATTCCGCTGGCGACGGCAACTTGGTAGATTGGGTGCTCAAACTCAGTGAAGCGAATGGGTGGGAGGATACTTTCTACGACTTGCCTAGTCTGGATGCTGAAGGGCATCAGTATGTCTATACGGTAAATGAGACGGCTATTACCCATTTTGAGAAAGATGTAGATGGCGCCATCGTTTTGGATCCTAATACGGGAGAAGCAATTGTAGCCAAATCGACCACCTTAGGTGCTTCACAATACACGCTGAAAATGACGCCGACTATGAACGGGAATCTCCTTGCTTCCTTGGTGTTAGATAATACTTATAAATCTCCAACAGTTGGTGTTTCGGTGGATTTGACCTGGTTAAACGGCTCAGTTCTTGAGAAACCAACAGTCCAGCTGTTCTTGCAGCGTGGCGATGGTACGGCTGTCCTAGATGCTGCCGGCAACCCTGTCTTTGTTGAGTTACAAAATGGCATGTTTACAGCGGACTTCGGTGACCAGCCCGTCTTTGACGATTTGACGGGTGAACCTATTACCTACACGGTTGTGCAGAAGGGTCTGGATGGAACGCCTTGGATAGAGTCCCCCGATTTCCCGATTACCGAAATCACACCAGCCAGAAAAGATGGCGGGGAACTTATGACTCCTGCAACCTATGCTGCTGCTGATGTTGTAGATACCCTCATCCATGTCACCAATCAGTATGTCCAACCTTTAGCCGATGTTAAGGCGACCAAGACATATGTGGGTGGAAATACCTACCCTGCCGTGTGGTTCCAGTTGTACCGTGCATCTATTGGTGAAAATAACGGTGCTGCCTATATCGTGCAAGATGAGACGGTCGATCCGGCTGTTGATTTAGCTCCCGAACAGGTTTTAGGCAATACGCCTAATTCCACGGTGGTATGGTCAGACATGCCAACAACGGACCTTGAGGGAAATACCTATACCTACTCCGTTAAAGAAGTAGATGCAGACGGTGCGGACTATGTTCCTGGTATAAGCGTTACAACAGCTGCAGGCACATTTGAAAGTGCATACGTGAAGTCTGGCGAAGATACTCTGGCGGTGACAAATACATATGTCAGTCCTAAGATGCCGTTCTCCGCGGACAAAGTATGGATCAACGGTGCAGACGATAAACCTGCTGTTGAGCTTGAGCTGCATCGTAGACAAGGCACAGTAGTGGATGCAAACTTTGTAGAAAAAATAACCTTAACGGAAACGAGTGTGGCAGATGCTGACAAAGTCATCAGTGCTGACGGTACGCAAGAAACATGGACGTATACTTGGACAGATCTTGATGTAACAGATGGTAATGCAGTTCCTTATACCTACTATGTGGTAGAGCCTAATGCACCAGCAGGTTTTGACAAGATTTCTGAAAACACCCTAGGCATAGATGGCGCAGCCCCTCGTACGATTATTGAAAACCAATACATTGTTCCGCTACAAGATGTGAAAGTCGAGAAGAAGTGGGTTGGCGGTTATGCGAATAATCGTCCAGCTGTTGCCTTACAGCTTGACAGACAAATCGCAGGCGGTGCTTGGGAAAAAGTTGAGCAAGTCACTTTGGACGGAAAACTAGACGAAGACGGCGATGGCGAGGTCTGGACTTACACTTGGAAAGACTTACCCACAACCGACTTAAAGGCCAATACCTACACCTACAAGGTGAACGAGACCATTGTACCGGTTAACTTCCAAGAGACCTATTCAGACGATGGTTTAGTTGTGACGAATACCTATGCCTCTCCCAAAACGGAGAAGGCTGTGGTGAAACAATGGATTGGTGGTCCTGCGGAAAAACCCAGTGTTACCTTTGTGCTCTATCGTCAGCTGGAAGGCCAAGATAAGGAAGAAGCAGGGCGAGTTGTTCTGACGGCGGTGGATGTTTTGCCAAAAGCAGACGATGCAATAGCAGAGACTGTCTATTGGGGCCACACCTTTGAGGACTTGGATCTGACTGACGTAGATGCAAAGCCTTATGTCTACACAGTAGAAGAATTGACCGTGCCAGACGGATTTGTCAGCGAGCTAATCCCCGGAACTCTTACTATTGTCAATAAATTCGTACCTCCTACCGTTGATTTGACGGCAGATATCGCGTGGTTGAATGGCGAGCTATTAGCCAAACCAGAAGTCAGGCTGAGCCTCAAGTACAAAACGCTAGTCGACGGAGTGGAAGTCTTAGTAGACGCACGCGACGTTGATGGACAGCCGATTGTTGGTGTGGTGAATACCGACGGCATTGTCACCTTCCCGAAAGTCGCGTTGACCGATACAGAAGGCAATGCGCTGGAATTCACCGTTGTGCAAGAGGGTTTGGCAGGCAGCTTGTGGACCAACAAATCCATTAGCAGCATAACACCGCTGAAAGCAGATGGGAGCATTGGCGAGACCAATGTGCATGTCGTGAATGAGTTTGTCCCACCGACGGCAAGTGTTACGGCTGACACGGAATGGATAGGCGGTGAATCGGTCGATAAACCCGACACCATCTTAAAACTGATGGTGCAAGATCCGCTCAGCAAAGCATGGAAAGAAGCGACAAATAGCGAGGGTCAAGCCATCGTTGGCAGCCTTAACACGGAGAGCGGCAAGTGGACCTACCCAGACGTACCTCTGATGGATGCGGCTGGAAACCTTCTGCTCTACACCGTGGTTCAGAGCGGCTTGGAAGGCAGCCTTTGGAATGAACAGTCGATCAGCATTATCCAACCCGGCAATGCAGACGGCACGGTCAACGAAGCCGAAACCAATGTGCACGTCGTTAACGCCTACGATCCAGACACCGTTACCCTGACGGCTGACACGGAGTGGCTGGGCGGCAGCTTGGTCGACAAACCCAATACGACTTTGAGTCTGATGGTGAAAAATCCTGAAGGTGGTGCGTACATTCCCGCGAAGGATAAGGATGGCAAAACCATCACCGGCACCCGCGACGCCAGCGGCCGTTGGTCCTTCCCGAATGTCCCCCTCACCGACGCCTCCGGAAATGCGCTGACCTACACCGTAGTACAAAGCGGCCTGGAAGGTAGTGTATGGGTCAATAAATCCATCAGCGAAATCACCCCGCAAAAAGCAGACGGCAGCATCGGTGAAACCAATGTGCATGTCGTGAATGCATACCAGGTACCCGAAGTACAAATCACGGCGACAAACCAATGGATAAACAGCCCTGAAATTGACTCCTCTACCTTCGTTACCTACACGCTAATTCGTACCGTGACGGTAGATGGCGTTACTAAGACAGAAGAAGTAGAAGTTGATCTGGTACCTAATGCAGACGGAAGCTACAACTTTGGCAAGGTGCCGACCACTGACTCCGAAGGCCGCGCATACACATATACGGTAAAACAAACGTTTGTCGACCCAGAAAGTGGCAAGCCGTTTACCACCACGATAAGCAGCATAACACCTGCGGTAGATCCAACCGACTTGAATATCGAAATTGTTAACCGCAAAGCCTCCGAGCCAACTCTGACACCTGCGCCAACGCCAGGGGCGACAGAACCTACGCCTACACCTGTAGTGACAGAACCAAAACCTACACCGACTGCTCCTGCAGGTACAACGGCGAAATCGACGACAAAAGCGACAACTAAAACTTTGCCGCGTACGGGTGAAGCAGATGGCTGGCAAGCCTTCGCTTGGGCAGGTCTAGCGCTGGCTGCAGGCTTAAGCATCGTACTGATTCGCAGAAAGAAGACAGAAAAATAAATTCTGACGAAAATCCTTAAAGCATGAGAAGGGTGTGGGTTTAAAAGCCTGCACTCTTTTTTCATGGGGCGGACAAAAATTCTGCTCTCCACTTTCATGGGTTGGACAATTTTTACGCGGCATCAAGTGGCGGTCGGCTGAGTTACAGCGCGTGTTTGATGCGCCGTCATATTTGCCCAAATTACACGCACCCCCGCCGGAAAATGGACAATTTTTACGCGGCATCAAGAGGCGACCGGCTGAGTTGCAGGGCTCGTTTGATGCGTCGTCATTTTTGCCCAAACGCCCTCTGGAAAACAAGACATCATCGCAAAATATAAAGTATAATGTAGTTTGTTTAGTGGAGGTGCCCTATGATCAATCTTGAAAAGAAACTCAGACATGTTCCTAATTTTCCGAAACCAGGGATCGATTTTATCGATATCACGACTGTTCTGCAGGACCCGGATGCGTTTCAGGCTTTAATTGAGCAAATGGCTGATTTGGTTAAAGACCTGGATTTTGATGTGATCGTGGGTGCGGAGTCGCGTGGCTTCATTATGGGCGCACCTTTGGCGTATGCCATGAAAAAGGGTTTCGTGCCAATCCGGAAGCCGGGCAAGTTGCCATATACTACCTATGAGGTGGATTATTCTTTGGAGTATGGTCATGACACATTGGCGATGCATACGGATGCGGTTCAAGAGGGGCAGAAGGTTTTAATTGTAGACGATTTGTTGGCGACGGGCGGGACTGCTTTTGCCAATATTGAGCTTGTAGAAAAAGCAGGTGGAATTGCCGTTGGGCTACTGTTCTTCATCGAATTAGTTGGTCTAAATGGCCGTCAACGCATTCCTGAAGGTTATCCGATTTTTACTTTGGTGAAGACGGAAGAAGAAAAAGTATAACTAAATCCTAATTTAATATTTAGCAGGTGAGCCATGAGACACGAATTTGTCAAACTTCCGCTTTTGCTCGGACAAAGCACGGAGGCCGTCCTTAGAAGCTACGCTTTTGAAGCCCCCAACGAAAATAATTTGCGCTGGGAGCTGCCTGAACGTTTGCCTGCCGTTATCGTCTGCCCTGGTGGTGCATACCGTGGTGGGTCCGCCAAAATGAAGGAACCTGTTGCTTTAAAGTTCCTCATGCAGGGCTATCAGGCGTTCACGCTAGACTACGGATATAGGGATGATTCTGAATTTCCTTTGCCATTATTGAATCTTGCTAGGGCCGTGCATTACCTTAAAGTGCATGCGGACGCGTTAAGGCTGGATCCTAATCGTATTGCGGTTATCGGTTTCAGTGCGGGCGGACATCTGGCAAGTCTGTACAGCTCGACTTTTAATACGCATACATGGTCTTCACAGCTCGATCTTAATCCTCAAGACTTGGCGATTCAGGCGGTTATTGCTGCTTATCCTGTCTTGAATTTATCTGACCTCATTCTTTCAAATACCCCTGAAGATTTGCGTAATAATTTTGGCAAAATGTTCCAAGAAAGCACACCCGAACGGGATCCAATCGAAATGCTACAGAGTAAGACGCCACCACATTTCGTGTTTTCTTGTTTAGAAGATAAAATCGTTCGCCCTTTAGCAACGCAAGCTTTTGTCACACGTGCCATGGAGCTTGGTGTTCCAATTGAGTATCATCTCTTCTCTGATGGCGGTCACGGCATTGCAACAGCTGATGCTTTATCTATGCGTGGGCAAAACTATCCCAAGCGCACGCATCTCTGGCTTCCACTCGCAGTGCATTGGCTCAATGATTTATTTAACTATCATTTTTATGAAGAGTCCTAAATATTTGTACATTTTGCAAAATTCTTGTTATATGAACTAACGTTCATAAAAAGCGCGCAATCATCTAAGTTGTTAGGAGTCATTTCGGGGCTTTAAGGTCAAACATCGTTAGTTATTGTTAATTAATCACACATTTTTAAAGTTACATGAATGATGGTTCGTAAGATTGCTTGAAAAGGTATGTAAGATTTTTTATACTAAACGAATAAAAGTATAGATAGAGAGGAGTGAATTCAAGCCCCTAGAGGGACATATCGGTTCAAGCTTGATTAACGCATGTTATTTTGCTGTACAAAAATAATTTCGTGATAATCAAGGCTTACTCTAATCATCATTCGCATCACTAGTATTATATTTGAAAGAAGAGGAAGGAAGTATGCAAGACATTCTTGATCTGTTACTAAAGCAAATTTTAGGTCAGTCGTTTATTCTATTAGCCTTGATTGTTTTCATTGGCTACCTTGCAATGAAACAGAAGTTTTCAAAAGCTTTAATGGGTGCTTTGAAAGCTGCTGTTGGTGTCATTGTAATGGGCATGGGATCCGGTGCCTTAATTGGTAACTTTAATAAGCTATTGGCCGCAGTAACAAATGCAACAGGCATTCAAGGCGCAGGCTTAAACACATATCCTACAATGGTTGCTGCCTTTGACAAAATGAATGCAGCAATGGGCGGCACAGAGGCTGCCACATGGGGCATCTATACTTTATTAGTTGGTTTCTTAATTAATATTCTATTTGTAGCCTTACGTAAATGGACACGCATCAGTGCGGTTTATTTAACAGGTAACGCTATGCTCGTGCAATCTGGTATTTCAACTTATATCGTTTGGCGATATTTGGGAACGGGCATGATTCCCACGGTTTTAATTGCTGCATTTATCACGGCTGTTTATTGGGGCGTTGGGGCTAGCTTATTGATTAAGCCCACTAAAGAAATTACCAAAGCTGACTTTACCGTTGCGCATCAACAAATGTATGTCAGTTATGTCGCGACAAAACTCGCTCCTAAACTTGGCAAACCAGAAGATGATATCGAAAAGAAAAAGATGCCAGAATCACTTAACTTCTTGCAAGATAACATCATAGCAACCTTGCTTGTCATGTTGGTGTCTGTTTTGGTCATCTTCCTCGTCATTGGCGGTGAAGGCATTGAGTGGTTGCGCGGACCGGAGGGCTTGAATCAAGCTGGTCTTAAAAATAATGTTGTCTTCTTGCTCTGGATAGCAATTTCTCTGGCAGCAAACATCACCGTATTGCTTAGCGGTGTTCGTATGTTTGTTGGTGAGATTATGGCATCCTTTAAAGGTATTTCTGAGCGACTCTTGCCAGGTGCTGTTGCCGGTGTGGACTGTGCTGCGATTTTTGCTTTTGCACCGAAGTCTGTTGTTCTCGGTCTCTTAGGCGGTGTCGTTGGACAATTGCTAGGTGTTTTATTACTCTTAGTCACCAAGTCCCCAATTTTCCTCGTTCCTGGATTTATTCCACTCTTCTTTGACAACGCAACAATTGGTATTTATGCGAATAAATACGGTGGCTGGAAAGCTGCTTCAATTATTACCGTTGCGAATGGTTTGATTCAAATCATGGGTTCTGCTCTGGCAGTCTCTATGCTGGATCTGACCTGGTGGCAAGGTAGTGCTGACTATGCAACCGTTTGGGTCGCTGTCATCGCAATCTTTAAGTTTATTGGCCAAGCGTTGGGCATCCCCGTTCAAGGCTAAATGTAAATCGGCTGGTTTCCGGTCTGGTGCCGGAGACTTTTGTAATACCTCTTGCCTATGGCTTAGCATCTTCGTGCTTTTCTATAAGCAAGAGGATACTATTCTAAGCGCATCACGTGTGTTGGTGTGCAAGAGACGAATCTAAGCACAAGAAGCGAAACTTACGGAGGTTTATATGCTTAATCTATTATGTGTCTGCGGTAACGGTATGGGAACAAGTACCATTTTAAAAATTTCGGTGAAAGATATCTGTGATCGTCACGGAATTAATGCTTCAGTTGAGTCCTGTGCTTTTGGCGAAGCCATGGCTTACATGATGAACACAGATTTAATCCTAACAAGTCCTGAGTGGTCGGGTATGTTACCAGATAGCGATGCAGTCATCGTTGAAACCAAAAACCTTATTGACAAGGCAGCAGTTGAAGAAGTCCTAGTCGCAGCAGTGAGAGAACATTTCCCTAACGAAATCACAAAATGACTTGAGTCAAAGGACAAGGAGAAAACGAATGAACAGTCTTGAAATCATGAGGGCCAACATCCATTTTAAAAACCCGGATCGCCTTGGTCTCCGTTTTGACCGCATAGCTGGTGTAGGCGATGTTAAGCGTATTTTTGTCTTACCTCCCGCTTCCATGCGTGACCCTGCTGGTACCTATAGTTGCCAGAAAAAAATTCGCACTCCAAGCGGTGAGTATGATGAATGGGGCTGTCTTTGGGAAAGTGAAGATGAGACTGGCTCAGACATGGGTCAAGTAACAAACATTCCTCTAGAAGATTGGGACGATTTTGATGACTTTAATTGGCCAGATCCACATGCGGAAGGTCGTTTCGAAGGACTGGAAGAAGCATTGGCAGATGCCGAATCTAAAAATCTCTATGTTCAACTGAACTCACCACAGTGCATTTTTGAGCGTATGCATTTCTTACGTGGCTTTGAAGACACCTTGATGGACTGCATGGTTGAACCAGAAAATATTGCGAAATTGGCGAAAGTGCTAGCGGACTATCAAATTGGTATCATCGAGCATGCTTACAGGCTTGCTCCTGGTCGCATCCATTGTTATGACACAACCGATGACTGGGGCACACAAACACAGCTCATGATGAACCCGGATATTTTCCGTGAAATTTTTAAACCTGAATACAAACGCGTGATTGATAAGGCCCACGAATGTGAGATGGACGTACGTTTCCATACGGATGGCAAAATCAATGACATCCTTGAGGATTTCATCGAGCTTGGTATCGATATTCTCAATATTCACCAACCTCGCTTGGTTGGCATCGACGAAGTAAGCAAAATTGCTCAAGGTAGAATCTGTTTCGAAGCGGCTATCGATATTCAGGCTACGCTTCCGACAGGTGATAAACAAAAAATTGAAGAAGAAGCTAAAGAGCTCTGCGAAAAATGGGGCGGACCTGAAGGCGGCTTAATTGGTGTAGAATACGGTTATCTAGGTGCAATCGGCACTACAAAAGAATCGATGCTATATGCGTTGGAAATGTTTCAAAAGTATGGAACTTATCGTTAAGGAGTTACAGCATGAGCGAATTAATCAATGAAATTTCAACATTTATGCAAAAAGGTAAAGTAAAGAACGTCAAGGCTTTGACTGAGCAAGCATTAGCAGAGGGTCTCAGCGCTAAAAGTATTCTTGATGATGCGTTTCTTGCAACAATGAGCAGAATCGGCGAAAAATTTAAAAACAACGAGGTTTTCGTTCCTGAAGTTCTGATTGCTGCGCGTGCCATGAACGCCGGTCTTGAAATTCTCAAGCCACAACTTGCTGCAGAAAACAATGAAGCTGCAGGCACTGTAATTCTGGGAACAGTCAAGGGTGACTTGCACGATATTGGTAAGAACCTTGTCAAAATCATGTTCGAAGGTAAAGGCATTACCGTCATCGATATCGGTGTCGATGTGCCGGCAGAAACCTTTATTGCTAAGGCAGTTGAACATAACGCATCGATTATTTGTTGCTCGGCGCTTCTGACTACAACCATGGGCGAGATGAAAGAAGTCGTTAGACTCCGTAAAGAAAGTACGGAGCTAGGTCCCAATGTCAAAGTCATGATCGGCGGCGCACCTATAACCCAAGCTTTCTGTGATGAAATTGGTGCGGACTTATATTCTGCAGATGCGGCGTCTGGGGCGGAACTTGCTTTTGCCAATCTCTAAAGAGAATCACTTTATTAATACGAAAAAAAGAGACCCTTGGCGGTCTCTTTCTTTGTTTGGTGTGGCGTTTATTTTTTCTTCTTAATCTTACGCTTTGGGATGCCGACTGCGGGGCGATTCATATCTTGGCGCATTTGGGAATATTGTTCGAGTTTCGCTGCTAAATCTTGTCTAATCATGAGGTGCTCGGAAACAAAGTTGTTTAGGTAGGATAGCACTTCTTCTGATTTGGCTACGCTGAAATAAAGATTGTGGCGCCACCTGCTTTTATCTTGGGCAGTCACGAGAATTTTCCCGCGCATGGATGGCTTTTCGGAGACTTCAACAACTTCGATTTTGTCCCAAGGGATGTAGAAGAAAATTTTCTCGAATCCGCGATCGGACAAGCCGCGCTTGATAGCAAATTGAAAGAAGAGGGCAAAATAGAGCAGCAATGAGCGGACCACCGCGAGCATAGACATATTCACATCTACAGGATTGATAAGAATTAAAATCAACATGATAAAAGTGGCATAGATAAAATCGTCGCTTCCTTTTACTTTGATGGTGCGGTTTCGCTTAAAAATGAGATAAGCAAAATAAATCAGCAAAGCGGTTAGCAGGACAATTAGTATCCAATCAACAAATTCCGGGAATACTATGGGCATGTTGTTCCTCCTGATAAGGGCAGTATTCGACAGGCATGATGCACCGCTTGCGATGGGCAGCAGTGCGTGCTCCAGACAGCATCGGTTCAGTACATTATACCGTTATTTGTCCTGGAATTGTGGCGGCAGTAGTGTTGGGCTGGGATTTTGTTATTTGTCGTACAGTTTGGCTTGTAGTACCATCAACCCGCTTGCATTCATGGCGGCTAATACATCGCTAGGTGCATCAGTATCGGTAATTAAACGGTGGATATTATTTATTGCGCCAAATCTAAAGCTGTAAGTGACACCGAATTTTGAAAAATCGGCAAGGACGGTCCGTTCTTCTGATTGTTTTAGCATCATTTCGTTGATAGTTGCTTCTTGGAGCAAAGCTGTCGTAATACCATGTTCTAGAGTAATGCCAGTGCAACCGAGGAAGCACTTTTTGGCTTTTATTTGCTTCAAGCCTGCGATTGCTAAGTCGCCAACGAGAGATCCTTTAGGAGAGCGAAGTTCGCCACCAATTAACATGAGGATGATGTCAGGGTTGTAATCGAGATTCATGGCTTTGGCGTTGTTTGTAATGACGGTGACGTTTTTTGCCGTAATATAATCGAGCATTAAAAGTGCAGTCGAGCTTGTATTGAGAAAGACAGAGTCCCCGTCGCGAATTTGTTGTGCCGCCAGTTTGGCGATTGCTCTTTTATGTAGGATGTATTTTGAACTGAATTTGTTACTAGCGGGATCGAGTAAAGTTACTGTTCCATAGCTGCGTCCGATGAGTTTGTTTTTCTCAAAATAGTCTAGATCACGGCGCATGGTTAGGGGAGAGACGGCAAAAAGCTCAGCCAATTCGCTTACCTGCATGGTGTGGTTTTTCTCCAATTGAGTGAGGATGGCTCTACGTCGTTCTGCGATATGTTTACTGCTACTTTTCATGCTTTCTCCAAACGTTGTTTAGGTTTCTTGGGCTTGACTGGCAGCTGGTTGGTCAACTTTTCAAGCGGGGGAGGTATTTAGGGCCTCCCGGCCTCTCTTGCTTGCAAACTTGCCCAAAATCGCCCTCTAAGTGGTCAACTTTTCAAGCGGGG
>CAZNNL010000017.1:13212-38891 GCA_964574395.1 uncultured Oscillospiraceae bacterium
TTGCTTGCAAACTTGCCCAAAATCGCCCTCTAAGTGGTCAACTTTTCAAGCGGGGCTAGTGGTAGCTCTATTATGCCAAATCCGATGACCAAGTTGAAATGTCAAAACTAGAACGCCAAATGAACAGTAACATCATAAACAAAATTCTAAGCGTTAATAATTCTGGCCGCCACCGAACAATCATAGTTAATAACGACTTTAACCTTGTATCTCTTCTATCTTTTAATTTTAGCTTCAATTATAATAACTAGTAGCAGTTTATTGCTGTGAAAGTGCTAATACTATAGCGCTAATTTTATATCAGTCTATGACAATTCAACAAATGAGAGGTGTTTTATGGGAAATCGCGAAGTGTTAGAAAACGTACTCAAGCATCAGACTACTGAGCAGGTGCCTTGGGTTCCTTTTGCTGGCGTTCATGCTGGTGCGCTAAAAGGATATAGCGCAAGAGAAGTTTTAACGGATGGAGACAAATTATTTGAATCCCTTTTAGAGGTTCATCGTTTGTATAAACCACATGGCATGCCTGTGGTATTTGATTTGCAAGTTGAAGCTGAAATTTTAGGTTGTGATTTGGTTTGGGGTGAAGAAGCTCCTCCTTCAGTAAAGACACATCCATTAGAAGATGAAGCTGTTGTGCCATGTGATTGTACTATCCCTACAGAGAATGATGGGCGCATCCCGATGATTCTTGACGTCATGAAACGTACTAAAGAAGCAATTGGCGATGACGTAATGCTCTATGGTTTGATTTGTGGTCCTTTCACTTTGGCAGCTCACTTACGTGGCAATGATATTTTTATGGACATGTATGATGACGATGAGTATGTGAATAATCTCCTTGGATTCTGTCTACGTGTCGCTGAAAAAATGTCGGAAATCTATGTTGCCGCCGGTATGGACATTATTGCGGTAGTTGATCCACTAATTTCACAAATTTCACAAGATCATTTTGAAGAATTTATGGAAGCACCTTTTACTGCTCTCTTTGATAAAATCCGCTCACTCGGTGCGTACTCTTCCTTCTTTGTTTGTGGAGATGCGACACGTAATATTGAGCCGATGTGTAAGACAAATCCTGACTCTATCTCAATCGATGAGAACGTCAACTTAATGGCCGCCAAAGAAATTACCGATCGTTATAACATTGCGATTGGTGGAAATATTCCTTTGACCACAACCATGTTACATGGTACACAACAAGACAATATGAAGTTTGTCATTGATACCTTAGATGGCATGGAGAACAAAAGTAACTATATTTTAGCTCCTGGTTGTGATATGCCGTATGCTGTACCCATCGAAAATACCATTGCTGTTGGAATGGCTATTGGTGAACCTGAAAAGGCGCGCGAAATGTTGGTCAACTACACGGTTGAAGAAGAAGATATCGAGGTTGAACTACCTGATTATGCTAACCTTAGCAAGCCGCTGGTGGAAGTCTTCACGCTAGATTCCGCTACTTGTGCTGCTTGTACCTATATGATGGGCGCTGCTGATGAAGCGAAAGAATTCTTCGGCGACAAAATCGACATGGTGGAATATAAGTACACTGAAAAAGAGAACATCGCACGCTGTAAAAAAATGGGTGTTATGAATCTGCCTTCCATGTATATAAACGGCGAGCTTAAGTTCCGCTCCATCGTTCCCAGCAAGGGAGAATTAAATAAGGCTATCGAGGAGAAGTTCTAAGCTCCATGAAAAAGAAAAGTGTTTACCTATTAACCGGTTTTCTAGGTTCTGGAAAAACTAGTCTCCTGAAAGAACTTCTAACCATCTTTCCGCCGCGTAAAGTAGCGATTGTTGTGAACGAATTCGGGAAGGCAGGTGTGGATGGAACGCTTTTGGCGAATGCCGGTTACGAGGTGACAGAAATTGATAATGGTTCAATATTCTGTTCGTGTCAGTTGCCCGCTTTTGAGCGTGCATTGGCACATTTACAAGACTTAGAGATTGATGCAATCGTTGTGGAAGCGTCGGGGCTTTCGGATCCTACACATGTGCAGCGGATTTTGGCTATGCCGAGTTTCGCGGAAAAGCTGGATTTTGCCGGAACAATATGTTTAGTTGATGCCAAGCGCTTCCATAAGTACGTGAGCACAGCTCTGGTGAGTGAAAAACAGGTCATGATTAGCGACGCATTCGTCATAAACAAGGCGGATCTGGTCACTGCGGAAGAATTGGAACATACGGTAGAAAGATTGCTCAGTCTGCGCCCTGATGCCGATTATCGCATCACAAGCTTTGGGCGGATTGATGCAGAGATTTTTGACCGTTTGGATGCGGCACTTGCGGCTAAACAAGAGGCTGCGGCCTTAGATGAGCCGTTTGTGGCACCAAAGAAGGATTTGAGTTTGCGTAAATTGGCATTAAAAGTTGATGGACGGCAAAACAAAGCGGACTTAGAAAAACTGTTGGGTGGTTTTGCCGAAGAAACTTTTCGTATCAAGGGTTTTGTACAATTGGCTGACGGAATATGGCACGTTGATGCGGTCGGTGATGATTTGAATATTGAAGCATACCCCGAAGCGGACGGAAGTAATTTGTTAGTTGTTTTGTATAACAGTAGTTTGCGGTGTAAGGTGGCTTTGGATGCGGCAATCGCGGCACAGCCGGGTTTTGCCAATACTATCGTAAAGTAGCATTAAGAAGTCTGGTACATTATTCGGGCGCGATTTTCGGAAAATTGCGTCCGTAATATTAAATAAGGATTGGTATGAACGATGTCCAAAGAAGTGCTCCTTAAAATCAGGCAGGGCAATCTGAGCTTTACTAAAGTTGCTGGAGTTGATGAAAATCTAAAGAATTTCCTGCAGCGTTATGTTGCTTTGCCAAGCCCTTGCGGTGGTGTCGGTGCCTGTGGAAAATGTGCGGTAACTATTAGTAGTGAACAAGACGTGCCTATTACACAGCAAGAACGTGATTATTTTGATGAAGAAGAACTTCAAGAAGGGCAGCGCTTGTCGTGCATGCAAAAAGTGCATGAAGGCATGTCAGTCACGGTCCCGTACTATTCTTCGAAGATGCAAGCAGCCGTGGACACAAATTTTGATATCACAGCTGAACGTTTAGAAATCAAGGATGGAAAAACGCTGGGCATCGCTGTAGACATTGGGACTACAACTGTCGCAGTCTATCTTTATGACTTACTTAGCGGAAAACAGCTTGCACAGACTTCTGATATGAATAAACAAAAACCATTCGGCGCTGATGTCATCAGTCGAATCCAGTTCAGCATGGAACATGCGGACGGCACGGAGCAATTACAAAAAGCTATCGCATCTCAACTTGGTAGTCTCATACGCCAAGTTTTCTCGGAGCAAAAACGCTCCCTCGCCGAGCTTGCAGAAGTTTGCATCGCTGCCAACACCACCATGCTCCACCTGCTTGTCGGGGCAGAAACGAAAGGAATTGCCTTAGCACCATTCACGCCAAAATTTGTAGACAGCCAAGATATCAGTGCTAATGACTTGGGACTTGGATTAGATGTGGATGCGAATGTTCATCTACTACCGTCCATTTCTTCTTATGTTGGAGCGGACATTACTGCCGGAATAATTTCTTCGGGGCTTGATCACTCGGAAAAACCTTGTTTATTGGTCGATATTGGCACGAATGGCGAGATGGTGATGGGTGGCAAAACCGGTCTACTTGCCTGCTCCACCGCGGCTGGCCCTGCCTTCGAAGGCGCTTCAATCTACCACGGTATTGGTGGTGTGGCCGGCGCAATAAGTCATATTGATTTGAGCCATGAGCCGTGCTATCGCACCATCGGGGGCGCGAAACCTGTTGGGATTTGTGGTTCGGGAGTCTTGGATGCTTTTGCCCAACTCTATCTACATGGCGTTGTCGATGAAACGGGTCGGCTGCTTGACCCCGATGAAATCGAGTCGGAAGCGTTGTCTAAACGTGTAGTCGAACATGATGGTGGCTTGGCTTTTGTGCTAGTCGAAGCGGATGGTAAGGGTCAGAAGCGGATATTATTTACGGCAAAAGACGTACGCGAAGTCCAACTCGCCAAAGCAGCCATCCGTGGCGGCATGGAAACCTTACTGGATATCCAAGGACTCAGCTACGATGAATTAGATCTGCTGTATTTGGCTGGTGGATTCGGAAGTTTTCTGGATGTAAATAGTGCGATGACGGCGGGACTTTTGCCAAAAGAAATGGCAGGACGCATTTTTAGTATTGGCAACGCTTCCGGTAGAGGTGCCGCCCACGTGCTGCTCCAAGACACGATGCGCCAGCGTGCCGATCAAGTGGCACGGGACTGTAAGTACGTTGAGTTATCAAACAGCTCCCTATTCATGGACTATTATGTAGAAGCAATGGGGTTCCCGGAAGATGAAGATGAATGATGAATTGATGCAGGTGGCTGAGCCTGTGATTAAACAAGCCGAAGAGCTGGGTCTAAATAAGCATGGTTTTTTTGAGCCGCTGAATTTGCCTTTGCGCGAAGACGTGCGGGGGATGTGTGAGCAGAATTATTGTCGTAATTATGGCAAAAACTGGACCTGCCCCCCAGCCAATGGTTCGCTCGAATCATGGCGTGAGCGTTTACAGGGCTACCAGGCTGGCCTAGTACTACAGCATGTAGTTGAGCTGGAAGATTCTTTTGATTTCGAAGGCATGATGGAAGGCGAACGCGTTTCGCAAGCAGCTTTTATTGCATTAAAAAAAGCCTACCAGGACAAGGGTGACGACATGCTGTTCTTGTCGGTTGGTGGCTGTAAAGTGTGTGAAAATTGTACGTACCCAGATGCCCCATGCTTATTCCCGGAATTAGCAATTCCATCTGTTGAGTCGATTGGTATTTTAGTGAGTGAACTTTGTACATTAGCAGAGCTCCCATATTACAACGGGGAAGGTACCCTGACGTATACGGGAGCTGTACTAATAAAGTAAGTTTTGGTTGTAGATTGCGTTTTGGATTAGTTTCGTGTTTTAGGCTTCTTTTTTGCCAGCACTAAGAAATGTATAGACGAGTGCCGCAAGGATACCGCCTACCAAGGGAGCAACGATAAATACCCAAACGTTCGTTAGTGCGTCTCCGCCAGCAAAAAGTGCCGGACCAAAACTACGCGCTGGATTAACCGAAGTACCTGTGAACGAGATGCCCAAGATATGGACGAGGGTCAAGCTGAGCCCAATCACCAAACCAGCAACAGAGCTGTTTTCGGTCTTGGATGTAACACCCAAGATGGCGAGAACAAAAACGAAGGTCAAGATAATCTCGATGATGATTGAACTTGCCACGTTATTGTTGAATAGCGCGTTAGCTCCTAAACCTGTTTCTTTTCCGACCATGGCCATCAAAACTGCAGCCCCGGCAATCGCGCCAAGGAATTGTGAGACAACGTAACCAATAAATTCGCTAATATTCATGCGGCCGCTGACTAGCATGGCGATTGAAACGGCGGGGTTGATGTGGCAGCCGGATACGTTTCCGATTGAGTATGCCATCGCGACGATAACGAGACCGAAAGCGAGTGCTGTCAAGAGATAGCCAGATCCGTTCGCTGCGTCTACACCTACCAGAGCAGCAGTTCCGCAAGCAAAAAACACTAGCACAAAGGTGCCAATAAACTCTGCAAGATATTTTCTAATTGATTCCATTTTTTCCTCCATTGTATGAGTGCAGTTGCTTTGGAAAAGTTTGCACTCTTGTTTTAATGTATGTTCCGAATCTGGCCTTTGGATTTTGACCAGAATCACCGCCGACGATTGTACCATACGAATATTAGTAGGCAAGTTACATACAGATTAAATAATGGATTGTGGAAACTGGCTTTTGGAACTGCGCTGTCCGGTGGACAAAATTTCCGCCGCATCAAACGCGGGGCGTCTGGTGCTTAGGTTTGTCTTGATGCGCCGTCATTTTTGGCCAGATTCGAGCCCGTAGCGCCGTCGGGTGGACAAAATTTCCGCCGCATCAAACGCGGGGCGGCTGGTGCTTAGGTTTGCCTTGATGCGCCGTCATTTTTGGCCAGATTTGAGTCCGCGGCGCCACTGGGTGGTCAAAAAACGCCCAATGTGTACATCAATACATTGGCCAGCACGGAAAGTAGCACAACTAGTGGCACTGAAGGCTTTAGCCAAGCAACGAGAATTGCCACAAGCCCGCCGACTGCGCCTAATAACGGTATTCCGGGATCAACAGACAAGATTCCGGGAAAAATCAGAGCGGCCATGGCTGTGTACGGAATGAGCCTGAGAAATTTTTCGGCGCGTCCAGACAGCTGAAATTTTTCAAGAATAAATACAGGCAGCGCACGTGGAATAAACGTAACGAGCATCATACCGAGGTATAAAAGTAAAATTTCCGTTCTCACGCGACTTCCGCCTCCTTAGGTCCCTCGTCCAAATCTACCGCGAATACGCCAACGGCAGCACAAACTAAGGTTGAGACGATTAAAGCCCAACTTCCGTCCATCACTAAACGAAGCAAGGCGTTTAGCCCAGCCGTACTGATGACCAACAAGGCTAAGCGTAAATTCTTTTTCACACTGGGGATTAACAAAGCAATAAAAACCGCATATAAAGCAATTCCAAGGCTGTCAGAAATTATTTTCGGCAAAAAGCTCACCGCCAACGCTCCCATCAAACCTCCCAAAACCCAAGAAGAATAGGTCATCGTCACCATTCCAAAATAAAACCAAATTGATCTCGGCTGCTCCTTTTCCACGGTAAAAAGTGCGAAAGACTCATCGGTAACCCAAAAAGAAGACAGTAATTTCAAGCCTTTGGGAGCCGGCTCCATAATATTGAAAACGCAAGTACTCATAATGAAGTGGCGTAAATTGATGATAAATGTGGCGAAAATAATGGCAAAAACACCTGCATCCTGCGCTAGCATCCCGACCGCCATCATCTGACTAGCCCCGGCAAATACAGATAGCGACATCAGCACCGTTTCCCATATAGAAAGCCCTACTTTTGCCGCTGCGATTGCATAAGCAAAAGCAACCGGAATAAACCCCAAAACAACTGGAGCACCAGCCCTCACGCCGACTTTATAATCATGCAATTTCTGAGACTTCACTTCATCCTCACCGTCATTCCACTCAAGCCTAATGCCACAAGCGTTCTGACTGCCAAATATAGTAATGGCTGCATTCTCAGCAGCCATTAAAATTCTAAGCGAGTTTTCGAAGTAGAACAATCCTGAAAGCGCGAGGTAAAATGCGCCAAACCATACAATCTGCGTATGTTTAAAGTTTCGCCCACTTGCAGTTAACTAACTGCGCTCACTTTCAGCAAACTAACTGCGCCAGCCTGTACTTAGCTATTTTCTACGTATCGTTTGAAGTTATCGAGTATCGCTTGCCGGCCTGTACGCTGTTGTTCTAAGTTGTGGACGTTTTCTGTGGCAAAAGTTTCCCTGACCAAAACGCCGCCCCCTTCTTCGATAAATTCAACTTCTACTTTTCGGCTGTCGTCTAGGGTGAAGCTGAGTTTTTGGCCTTCAATAATTTCGTCATACGTACCGCAGTAGTCGAAACCGAAACTACCGTCTTTGGCTTCCATGCGGTAAGAGAATCGCCCTTGTGGTCGGAGGTCGTTGGTGGCGGAAGGGGAGTGCCAGTCGTCAGAAGCGTGGTTCCAGTGGATGATGTGTTCGGGCTGGGTCCATTTTTGCCAAACTTCTGCTAGAGGTTTGTTAACTCGTGTTTGGATCGTGATAGTGTTGTTTTCCATATGGTGTAGGCTCCTTTATTACGTGCCGAGATAGGCTTTTTCGAGTGTGGCGATGTCGAATTTTTTCATCTGGAGAAAGGCTTCGGTGACGCGGGCGATTTGTTCGGGCGTGCCCTCGGACAAGTACTCACCCAAGATGGTAGGGACAATTTGCCAAGAGACGCCAAAGGGGTCTTTGAGCCAGCCGCATTGTTCAGCTTCCGGTACTGAGGAGAGTTTTTCCCAGTAGTAATCGATTTCTGCTTGATCTGCGCAGCCGAGCATGAGTGAAAATGCTTCGTTGAAGGTGAAATCTGCTTCAAAACCGTGGTCCATAGCGACGAAGGGTTGGTTAAAAAGGGTGAATTCTGCGTAGTTGATTTTGGAGTCGGGGAGTTTGTCGGGGCTATCGGGGTAGTAGCTGACGATGCCTTTGGAGGAGTGGGGGAAGAGGGAGGTGAAGAAGTCGATGGCGGCTTCGGTTTTGCCAAGCGCAGTATTGCTAAAAAGCATAGCGATCTTGAGTTTCTCTTTCGCCTTCGTATCTTCGTCGAGCATGAGCTGCCATGACAGGCCGTAGCGGTCTTGGACCCAGCCGTAGAAGGGGTTGAAGGGATAGGCGTCAAGGGGCATTAGCGCGGTACCACCATTGCTTAGCGCATCCCATTTGTGCTGTAAATCGGCGCGCGTCGTGCAGTGGACCTGGAATGAGAAAGACGGATTGAGCTTGAAATAAGGTCCGGCGCTGATGGCTTGGATTTCCATGCCTGCCAGTTTGAAGCTTACAGTTTGTGCGTCTCCGGAAGGGGTGTCTTACAGCGTACCGGTAAAAAGTATCTGCCCGTCATCGAAAAGGCTGGTGTAGAAAAGAGCAGCTTCGTGTGCCTGTGTGTCGAACAATAAATGGGGGGTGATTTTTTGCATTTTGATGCCTCCAGGGTACTATTTGTAGTGTTTTTTGCTTGGCTCAGAGTCGGTTTCTTCGGTTTTGAGCCATTTAGCACGCGACTTGGGCAAGTTCCAATGAAAGATGACGGAACACATGCGCAAAATCACGACAACAACGATTAAAGCGTAGACTTGGTAAGGTTTCAGAGGGTGGTAGAAGTAGACGAGTAGGCCGGCCAGGGTCGCCCAAACGGCGTAAATTTCCGAATGAAGAATCATTGGTTTACGACCGGCCAAAATGTCGCGAATCATACCGCCTCCGGTTCCGGTTAGGGTGGCGGCAACCATGACGGCTACGACTTGATCGCCTTCTGAGATGACATAATGCGCGCCTTGTATGGCAAAAGCAGCCAAGCCAACCGCATCAAACAAAATAATGCTGCGTTTGAATAAACCAGTCCACAGGTTGGGGACGAAAAAGATTATGGAAATCGTGATGAAGGCGAGGAGAAAGAGTCGGTTTTGCCGCCAAATTGCTTCTACAGGTAAACCAACCATCAAGTTGCGGATTAAGCCTCCGCCAAAGGCTGTCGCAAAACCCATCACGTAAACACCGAGCATATCAAAATCTTCTTCAATCGCCACAAGCGCACCACTGATGGCAAAAGCAACCGTTCCAATGATATTCAGTATTTCGAAAGTTAGATTGATTTCCATGTGCTTCGGTTCCTGCGTTTGAGCGTCGGTTTAGACTGGTGTTACGGGGTTTACAAGTCATAGTGCTGCTGGTGTTTTGAGCTTAATTTTAGCACAGATTGCCCTAATCCTTCGCACAGAATTAACAACTGTGTTTTAGAATGAATCAAACAAATTGCCCGTCCTAAATTTTCAATCGAGAAGAAGAAAGCGCGACCAAATATGAAAACCAAAAAATCATTTGCTTTAATAGACGGACTAATTATTGGCATCATCCTTTGCCTTTTCGTCACGACAATCGTCGGCGTACTTTCATTCTCCACAACACAAGCCTTCGACTTTCAAAACCAGTACGGCGACACCATAAAGCTCTACGGCAGCGGCATCTACGCACATGACTCCTATTTCAAGGCCCCCATTTTTATTGGGACAGATTTGACAATGCTCCTACTTGTTCTGCCACTCCTAATCTTCACGTTTACACAATTCAAACGCAGCCCAAACGGAAAAAACCAACTCGTCCTAGGCTCACTCGTCGGACTCATCTCCTATTACGCACTGTCCATCGCCTTTGGTGTGACATATAATGCGTTACACCTCGTCTATATTGCTCTGGTCAGCCTGTGCTTTTTCTCACTAATCATCTTGGTTAAGGATTTAAGTTTGGCAAAACGAAGCCACACCCTCACCCCCAATTTCTCCTTTAAAGGCATCAACCGCTTCCTGGCTATTGCCGGCGCAGCCCTTTTCCTCGCATGGCTGCCAGACATCATCGCATCGCTGATGAGTGGACGCCCACTCTCCCTAATCGAAGTCTACACAACAGAAGTGACCAATGTGCTGGATATGGGAATCATCAGCCCGCTTACTTTTGCCTGTATCTACTTACTAAAGAAAAGAAGCAATCTTGGCTATGTCTTGCTCTCGATACTTCTCACGACCTGCGCGGTCATTGGTGTCATGCTGCCTGTTCAAACCTTGGTGCAATTTAGTGCAGGCATAGAAATTCCCTTACCAGCATTGATTACGAAAGTCGCCACATTCGTCGTATTGGCAGGCTTTTCCTTTTACTTTTTAAGACGATTTTTCAAGGCACTTCATATCGAGTCGGAATTGAAAATTTAGCATTGTTTTTGCCAAAAATAACTATTGACGTCGCCACAAGGCTAGGCTAGACTACACATAGAAAATATTCTATGTGAGGAGCGGAAAAATGACTTTCGATGAAGCTGGCAAAATCATACAAGCACTCGCCAACCCCAAAAGACTAAAAATCATTGACATCATTTCGGTCAATGAAATTTGTGCGTGTGACATTTTGGAGTATTTTCACATCACCCAACCGACACTTTCCTATGACATGAAGCAACTGCAAGACGTGGGGCTTGTGCACGCGAGAAAAGAAGGAAAGTGGACCTACTATTCCCTGAACGAAGCTAAATTAAAGGCGTTTCATGCTTATTTAGGAGAGGTGTTTTTTGATACAGAGAATTGTCTTTGCCATCAAAATGAATGCGAAGAAACGGCATAGGCTTGTCGTGTAACGCAAATTTTTTTACCGCTACACATAGAGAATGTTCGATGTGAAAAGAATAAGATTAAGGAAGAATACAGATGTGGGATTTTATACAAAATGAATTGCTTGGCATGCACTGGCTTAACCGATTGGTCGGCCAATTATTAAGCGCAGTTGGCCTAGACCCGTCGACGCGTTTGGGTGGCAGCGTCCAGTTTTTTATTTATGACGTGATAAAAATCACAATTTTGCTTTGTCTACTAATTTTTATCATTTCGTATATTCAGTCCTATTTCCCGCCGGAGCGAAGCAGAAAAATTCTTGGCCGCTTTCGTGGTTTGAGTGCGCGGATTTTGTCTGCGCTGCTGGGGACGGTGACGCCGTTTTGCTCGTGCTCATCCATCCCGCTTTTTATCGGGTTCACAGGGGCGGGCTTACCCTTAGGTGTGACCTTTTCATTTCTCATTTCTTCTCCCATGGTTGACCTCGGCAGTTTAGTGCTCTTGATGAGCATCTTCGGGGCAAAAGTAGCCCTTCTTTACGTAGCCCTGGGCCTTGTTATCGCCATAGTTGGTGGCACCGTTATTGAAAAGATGCGGCTAGAAGACCAGGTAGAAGAATATATTCTGCAAGTCAAGGCAGCGGAAGGCGAGACGGAGGAATTAACGCGCAAAGACCGGATTAATTTTGCCAGCGAACAAGTAGTTTCAACTTTCAAAAAAGTCTTACCCTACATCTTGATCGGTGTCGGTATCGGCGCACTCATCCACAACTGGATTCCTCAGGAATGGATCGAAGCAATTCTTGGTGGAAATAATCCCTTCGGCGTCGTCCTTGCCACAATCGTTGGCATACCAATGTACGGCGATATTTTCGGTACCATCCCTGTCGCAGAGGCACTCTTGGCAAAAGGCGCCCAACTTGGCACGATTCTCGCTTTCATGATGGCCGTCACCACACTCAGCCTGCCATCCTTAATCATGCTACGCAAAGCAGTCAAACCCAAACTTCTCGCCATCTTTATCGGTATTTGTGCGATCGGCATCATCATCGTCGGTTACTTTTTCAACGCAGTTCAACACCTATTGGTGTGATTAACCAAGCATTCGCGAAAAACAAGAAGGAGAATATCATATGGGATTATTTAATAAGAAGAAACCTGAAGGACGTGTGGACAATACAGTAGAAATGAGTGGAATTCTCACGGAAGGTCTAAGCATTAGAGTATTGGGAAGCGGTTGCGCCAAGTGCAACGCACTCGAGGATGCTACCAAAGAAGCACTCAAAGAATTGAATCTATCAGTCCCTGTCGGTCATGTGACAGATTTCGCACAGATAGCAGCCTATGGTGTCATGTCCACGCCCGCTTTAGTCATCAATGAAAAAGTCGTGCTAAGTGGCAGAACAGCCAAAAAGGCAGAAGTTCAAAAGTTGATCGAGCAAGCGCTAGCCTGATTACTGCTTGTAGAAAGGATTCAATACGATAAAGAATGACCTCTCATAAAAAATTCTACTTTAAAAAGGATGGTTTCCACATGAACAAAGATACCAATTTACAAACCTCAAAAGTTAAAGTCGCATTCATCTGTGTCCACAATTCCTGTCGCAGTCAAATGGCAGAAGCCTTAGCCAAAGAGCTCGCAGGAGATGTGATTGAAGCGTATTCGGGCGGTACAGAAACAAAGCCGCAAATCAATCAAGATGCAGTCAGATTAATGAAAGATATCTATGGCATTGAAATGGAAAAAACGCAGCACTCCAAGTTGCTGGATGAACTTCCTGCGGTAGATGTTGTTATCACAATGGGTTGCAATGTTGAATGTCCGTATTTTCCCAGCAGACACCGTGAAGATTGGGGCCTAGATGATCCAAGCGGTCATTCGGACGATGTATTTAGGGACACGATTAAGCAAATCCATAAAAAAGTACTGGGCTTGAGGGAACGCATTGTAAAGTCGGAGCTCTTTAAATAAGACGTTTGACAAAAAACTTGTGCGCTGAGGCCTAGGCGGGGAGCCACCTAGATTGACAAAAAAGCAGCTTGTGCGACGGAAAATTTGGTAAATGTTAAAAACTCAGTCAAAACTTGACAAAAAAGCAGCTTGTACTTCGCATATATGCAAATACCGATTTTAACGAGCCTTTTTCTGTCGTACAAGTTGTTTATTTGACGAAAATTCAGGGTAAACAGTTGTTTTAGAACCGTTGGCGGCGTACAAGTTGTTTTTTTGCCAATAAAAGGCTCCGTTTTTCGATGTCGGCGTACATGTTGAATTTTTGACAATTTCCAA
The DNA here is from genome assembly GCA_964574395.1 of uncultured Oscillospiraceae bacterium. GTDB lineage: Bacteria > Bacillota > Clostridia > Saccharofermentanales > Fastidiosipilaceae > JAXGQD01. Next base: position 26,281 of record CAZNNL010000017.1, read on the forward strand.
GACTACACGCTAAAAGCACCCATCTTTCAAATATATCGACTTGGCATCGAACTTCAGTAGCCCGTCTTGTCGCATCTTGTTCAACTCGCGGCTGAGCGAGGTCCTTTGTACGCCCAATTTTTCCGCCAAATCTTTCTTAGATAAAGTGAGTTTGATGGGGTTTTGCTTTTGTAAATGGTATTCATAACGGATGTAGTCAATGAGTTTTTCGCGGATTGATTTTAGAGAAATCGCGTCAATAGTGTTGGCTAGAACCAGAACTTTATCGGAGATGACCGACATTAGGGCAGAGAGAAATGCGGCGTTGTTTTGGCAGAGGGTGAGTAGTGCGTTTTTGCCAATATGCAAAACATGACTAGTCCTATCTGCCGTAATCGTCCAAGGATAAACATTCGTTTCCGAAAAGAGCAGGTGCGCCCCCAAAAGCGAACCGTTCCCAAAATCAGCGATACGCAGCACATTGCCTTCTTCATCAATTTTTTGCACCAAGAATCTGCCATCCAAAATGACGTCAAGGTAGAAACATTGCTCGTTCTGCAAGTGCATGATCTCTGGCTTGTCATAAGAACGCAAGTGTGTGTCTGCAGAATTGAAAAGCGTTGCGATAGTCGCCGCGTTCAAGGTATTAAAAGGTTTCAAACTCAGTAGCGCATCCTGATAATGCGAATCATTCATAAAAATCATCTCCAATTAGTTACCGAGGTAACAGTATAACGCGATTCTACCGCGTATAGTCTGTACTAGCAAATTTAAAGGAGACATTGATGAAACGCATCACACAACGGCTAGTACAAGTAGCTTTTTTAGTTCTTTTTATTCTCTTAGTTGTCACATCTAAACCACAAATATGGGTGGCGGTTTTTCTCATCGGAGTCGTCGCTTCCTTCTTCATCAGTCGCATTTACTGCGGTTGGGCATGCCCAATCAACACCCTAATGGTTGGTGTAACTTGGGTGAAGAAAAAACTCAAGCTGAAAAGCCTCAAGATTCCTGCTTTCGTGAAACAAACATGGTTTCGCTACTTCTTCCTTTTACTATTTATCGCAGTTTTCGCATTTTCTATGATTACTGGCAAAAGGCTCCCCGTCCTCCCAGGCCTCGTAGTCTTGGGTGCATTGCTTACACTATTTTTTCCGGAAGCACTCTGGCATCGCTATCTTTGCCCCTACGGAACCGTGCTGCAATTCCCGGCTAAAACCGCTAAAAAACGCATGGAAATAAATCCTGAGGCTTGCATCAATTGCACCATTTGCGCACAGGTTTGTCCTGCTGAAGCTGTCAGCCGAAACGACAAAACACACCTGATTCAAAAAGAAGACTGCATGGTCTGCATGAATTGTTCTGAGGCTTGCCCAACGACTGCAATCAAGTATCACTAAGCCTTTCTCTGTAGGTAAAGTACAGCTAAACCTATGAGTTAAACCCCTTCAAACAACAGACAACTCCGTTGTTTCACCCTAGCTAAAAAGGACGTCACTTAGAGCATGGCGTCTTTTTTAGTTTTTTGTTTTAGAGGGCCTTTTTGCCAAAATATAATATTAAGAAATTTTAATCCTGAAGGTATTGACAGTTCCGCAGAATAGATATAATCTCGATACATAGAGACTCTATATATAGAATCACGATGGAAAGAGGAGCGAGATGGATAAGAACATACAACGCATTTACATGCCGATGAGCGAAACCGCTTTTTATATTCTTTTTGCCCTACAGAAAGAAAGTCATGGCTATGAGATTTCGAGGCTGACGAGTGAGCTGACGGATGGGGCTGTTGAAATTAGTGCGGGGACGATGTACGGAAGTCTTTCCAAAATGGAAAGAGACGGGCTGATTCGGCTGGTTCGTGAAGAGAACAGACGTAAATTGTACCTTCTGACAGATTTGGGCGAGGAACTTTTGGCACTTGAAAAAGCACGCATTGCAAGGCAATACAGCAATAGTTTGGAGGACATCAAATGAACACTACAGTGATACGTAAATATTTTGGTTTGGCGGATTTTGAGAACGAGATGAATTTTTTGGCAAAACAACACGCCTCCGGTCTCGCCCTTAGCTCTTTACGCCAGGGTCGCTACACATTTGAAGCGGATGCTCCCGCTACAATGCACTATCAACGCGTCATCAATCGCGATGGTCAAGCGGATAAACATTTCATCGCTTTATACGAAGACTATGGTTGGACTTTTGTCACGCGCAATGACAATGTATTTTACTTTCGCAGGCCGGATGATGGGGCAGAGGGAGGTTTTGGGCTTGTGCGCGATTCGGATGACTTGTCCTACTATTTGAAGACTTTGGATGATGAAATCAACCAGAAACTGGGTGTGCTGTCCTCGGTTTTGCTGGGCCCTCTGCTTATCGCTTTTATGATGCAGGGTCAAATCGCGTGGCCACAAATCCTTTTGATTTTTGCCATACCCGCCTTGCTTGCCCTAATCATCCTTGCACCGCATGTGTTGCGTCTACTTAATGATAAAAGCAAACTCTGGGAACAATTCAAACGTATTGGCGCTGATCCTGCATCAGACTGGCAAAACCGCGACAGCCAATCAATCTCTGAACACAAAGAAGAACACTCAACAAAGCAAAAGGTTCTATTTCTTGTCATAGCCGCCCTGGTCCTACTGGCCGGCTTCGCCTTGGGCTACGTCATGATGCGGCTGTTGTTTTGAGGTTGCTTACTTTATCCAACCATGATCCAGCCAATATTGTGAATCGACGGTGGGGACGGCTTCGTCCTTAAGGATTTTCTTTCGCATGGTTCGTGAGATGGAGAATAAGAATTTGGATTTTAGACTGCGTGAGGCGGGGGCACAATTTTGGTAGTGTCGGGAGAGGTGGTGGATTTTTGCCTGCATTTTGGTGCGACGCTTAGTAGAAAGTTCCTCCCAAACGATGCCTTCCATCAGGCCAAAGCCTTGTTTTTTGATTGACGAAATGCCCATCCAAGTAAGGGACGTCGCGACATCCTTTTGGGCTGCTCCGTTGGGGGCGCCAATGCTTTGGGTGAGAATCAAGGCGTGTTTGGTGAACAAGCGCGGGTGGGGGCGATGAATATAGTAACGATGGGCTAAATGGTCGAGAAGCACTTTGATGTGGGCAGGTGCGCGCATCACGTAAACCGGGTAGGCAAAAACGATCAGGTCTGCTTCCAGGATGGCTTCCCAGATTGGGGCTACAACATCTGCATGCGGGCAGGCGTGCTCGCCAACAAGAAAACACTTTTTACAACCAATACAGTAAGGGGGGCTATCTTGGGGGAAATAAAATTCTGTAATAGAGTTTTCTGCACGCAAAGGCTCAAGGAAAGCCTCTTTAAGATGCCAGCTAACTCCGCGCTTTATGCCTCCGTTTAAAACAAGAATTTGCATGTCGGCTCCTTTCCAATCTGGATTTTATCGATTTCTGCTCTGTTTAGCGAAATGCCCTAGGGCTTCTGATGCGTTAGGATGTAGCGAAAGCTGAAGCCTTTTTGCCAAGCGAAATTTTCTTTCTTGCGTCCTGTTTCTTTAAATCCTACAGATTCGTACAAAGGCAAAACAGCTTCATTTCCCTCAACGACATCTAAAGTAAAGCATTTTATACCCTCAGTTTTTAATGCAAAACTCAGCATCGCCTTAGCCAAACCTTGTTTCCGCGCACTCTCGCGCACCGCAACATTGTCGACCTGCGCCTGGCCATCCGCGAACACTTTGGGAATGTAGTATTCGTCACGAAGCACAGCAGCTACTATAGTCCCTTTTAAAAAACCGAAAACCTTCCTCAGGTGCGGTTTGAGCACAATAATTGGGTAGCCATCTTTGTCAGAAATACTGACGGTGCCAACAATTTTTTGCTCATCTAAATCAACCGCCACTACAAAGCGCTCGGGTTTTAAGGCAGGAAGCAATGCTTTGTGCAGGGTATCTTTTGATTTTGCCACAGACTTAAAATGCTTGTAGAACCCGTCCACCAAGGTCTCGGCGATACCCAAGCGATCTTCTTCTTTAGCCCATCTAATCTCATATTTCGATAATTGTTCCATTGCTCTATCATAACGCTTTCTGAATATTTTTTTGTTAATTCTTGGCAAAACTTTCCCTTTCTTTGCTTTGCCCGGCTGTATTTCGGAGTGCGCTGGACGAGAAAGCCAGCGCATCAAACATTCAACGCGCTTTGGTTGTTGGTCTTTTGATGCGGCGTAAATTTTGTCCAAAAACGGCTGTATTTCGGAGTGCGCTGGACAAAAAAGCCAGCGCATCAAACACTCAACGCGCTTTGGTTGTTGGTCTTTTGATGCGGCGTAAATTTTGTCCAAAGCACCACTGAATACTTTTCGAAAATACGTTAAACTTGAAGCAGTGTGACAAGCACTTTCAGATGTATCTCATAAGCAAGGATTCAAATCCAAACAAAACACAAAAGCAAGGAGAAACAACAATGGAAGCCGTCTCAAAAGTAATGAAACTGCGTTATGGCAAAACCATGCTCATCGGGCTTGGATTTTTCGCATCATCACTCCTCTGGTCGCTCTACAACAGTTTCGTACCCCTCATACTAAAAGACTACATCGCCTCCACGACCATCATTGGTGCAATTATGACCATCGACAATTTTTTCGGTGTCATCTTTCAGCCCCTATTTGGAGCACTTAGTGATCGAACCAAAACACCAATTGGGAAGCGCATGCCCTATATCATTGTAGCTGCGCCGATTTGCGCTCTGTTCTTTTTTCTCATCCCACAAACCCAGACACTACTTACTTTGATGCTTGTCGTCATCGTCTTCAACTTAGGCATGTCCATTTGGCGCTCCCCAATGATTGCGCTTATGCCAGATATGACGCCAGCACCATTGCGTAGCCGCGCGAACGGTATCATCAATCTCATGGGCGGACTTGCATCCATCATTGCATTTCTGATTGGTGGCAAAATCGCAGACGCCTACGGTCGCCGCAGCACCTTCCTCATGGGTACCGTGGTCATGCTAATTGCAGTCGCAGCACTCTTCGTCTTTGTAAAAGAAAAAAGAGACGATCTGCCTCAAGAGACAATGGAAGATGAGATAAAGAGAAAAGGCGGTTTTGGCTCTTTTCTCAAACTACAAAGGCAACAGCGCAAGAGTTTGCTTTTTCTCTTACTGGCAATTTTCTTTTGGTTTTGCGCATACAATGCAGTTGAGACGTTCTTTACGAGTTATGCCACTACGCAATTAGGACAAAGTGAAGGGCAGTCTACCATGCTCTTAGCGTTCTTTTCGGTTGCCTTCGTGATTTTTGCTGTTCCATCTGGATTCTTAGCTGAGCGCTTGGGTCGGAAGCGCACGATTTTGCTAGGGCTTATCGGTTTGGTGCTTGTGTTTTTGCCAATGATGTGGATATCGAACCTTCTTATGCTAAGGATTTTACTATTGGTCGGTGGCCTGTTTTGGGCTTGCATCAACATCAATTCATTGCCTATGGTCCTAGATTTAGCGGGCTCAAATGAACTTGGAACATTCACAGGATATTACTATTTCTTTTCTTTCAGTGCAGCGATTGCCAGCCCGATTCTTTTCGGCGTGATTAGAGATTTAACGGCGACGTTTTCGAGTTTGTTTTTCTATGCCCCGCTTTGTTTTGCTTTGGCGTTGATCTGCATGACACAAGTAAGGCATGGCGAAAATGAGGCGCAAAGTGGTCAATAGTTCAACTTGTACGCTGGAGCTGCGGCGTTTCGCGGGCTGTAGTGGTCAATATTTACGGTAAAACCAGTGGCGCGCGGAAAAGGCCAGGTTCACCATGGATTTAGTGGAGATTTTGACCACCCCGCGGCATTTCAAAGGCCAAAGTGGTCAATATTTGCGGTAAAACCAGTGGCGAGCGAAAAAATTCAGATTTACCATGGATTTAGCGGAGATTTTGACCACCCCGTGGTATTCCAGGGCCCAAAGTGGTCAATATTTGCGGTAAAACCAGTGGCGAGCGAAAAAATTCAGATTCACCATGGATTTAGTAGAGATTTTGACCACCCCGCGGTATTCCAAAGGCCAAAGTGGTCAATATTTACGGTAAAACCAGTGGCGAGCGGAAAAGGCCAGGTTCACCATGGATTTAGTGGAGATTTTGACCACTGGCCCCCATATCCAAGATTTTTTAAAGGCTATCAGATAGATTTAGCTTGTTGAATGCTGCGATTTATTTTATACTTGAGCATCACTGTAGCCAAATTTAGAGAAAAACTCAGGAGGGGGCCATATGTGGCGTTACGCAATTAAGCGTGTTTTCCTTGCAATTGTGACGGTTTTTGTCGTTATCACCTTGACCTTTTTTACGATGAACGCTGTCCCTGGAGGTCCGTTTAACAAAGAAAAAGCAACTGATCCGGCTGTTAAACGCGTACTGGAAGAACGATTTCATTTAAACGAACCTGTTCCTAAACAATTTGTTCTTTATTTGGAAAATCTTTCGAAGGGTGATTTTGGAATCTCCTTGAAATCAGGACGTGATATTTCAAGAGAAATATTCACCTCATTTAAAGTCTCAGCAACAATCGGTGGCATAGCAGCGCTAGTAGCTTTAGCACTTGGGCTGACACTTGGGACGGTGGCATCGCTCTATAGAAATAAGTGGCCTGATCGGCTGATTGTGTTTTTGACGACCTTCCTTGTTTCGGTGCCGAGTTTTATTTTGGCGACACTTTTACTGCTCGTTTTTAGTCTTCAGTTGAAATTAATTCCTGTTTTTAATGCGAATCAACCCAACTATTTGCTGCCGGTTATTTCCTTGGCGATGTATCCGATGGCCTATATTACGCGTCTCACGAAGTCCAGCATGCTTGATGTGTTAGGACAAGATTATATCCGTACTGCACGCGCCAAGGGTGTTTCGTCTTTGGTGGTTACGTTTAAGCATGGTTTGCGGAATGCGGTTTTGCCAATAGTAACGTATATAGGACCTATGCTGGCTTACATTTTGACTGGTAGCATGGTTGTGGAAACCGTTTTTACCATCGGAGGCCTCGGCTCAAAATTTGTTACGGGTATTACGAATTTGGATTACCCGATGATTATGGGTACGACCATTTTCCTTGCTGTTTTGATGGTTGTGATGAACCTGGTTAGTGACTTGGTTTATAAACTTGTTGACCCGCGCATTAAGTTCAATTAGTACCAAAAAGGATAAATATATATGGAAAACGACACAAGGCATGAGCCGCATCTAGATGAAATGCAAGACCCATCGCTTAAAAGACATATGTTTAGCACCCAAGTTGATCTTTCAAAGTTCACCTTAGCAACGGACGCTGAAAAAGAACAACAAGTCATTATGCGAGAATCGACGACCTTTTTTAAGGACGGCATCAAAAAACTATCGAAAAACTTTTTGGCCATGGCGAGTATTTTTGTACTTGTGTTCATTATGGTTTTGATTTTTGTAGTGCCGAGTGTCGTGCCTTATGGCTATGATGAAGTGATTCGTGTAAACGGAAAGCGCGATCGTGGCTTGGCCAATCTTGCCCCCTTTACTTATTCGGAGATGGAACAAAAATACATCGATGAGGGTGGAGAGGTCTTTCCGCACATCATGGGTACGGATGAGATTGGGCGCGACTACTTTGTGCGCGTGATTTATGGGACGAGGGTTTCGCTTGCGGTTGGGTTTTTTGCCAGCCTCGTGGTGCTTTTGATAGGTCTCGTCTACGGTTCAATCTCAGGTTACTTTGGCGGCAAACTCGACATGGTCATGATGCGGATCGTGGATATTATTTATTCTTTGCCGGACACGCTGGTGATTATAGTTCTGTCGGTTGTATTTGATCAGACTTTAAAGAACGCAATTAGCGGCACGATTTTGGCAAAAATAGGCACGAACATGATTAGTATATTTATCGTCTACGGCCTACTTTATTGGGTTAGCATGGCGAGATTGGTGCGTGGACAAATCCTGAGCATCAAGGAAAATGAGTACGTTTTGGCGGCTCAATCTATTGGTGCTAGTTCGGGGCGCATAATACGGAAGCACATTTTGCCAAACACAATGGGTGTCATCTTTATATCAACCGCCCTTCAAATTCCTTCGGCAATTTTTACCGAAAGCTTCCTTAGCTTCATCGGACTTGGCGTACAAAAGCCCATGCCCAGCTTAGGCTCACTTGCATCGCAAGCGCGATCGGGTTTGCAGAGTTTTCCTTTCAAATTAATTTTCCCGGCGCTGATGATTTGTCTTATCGTGTTAGCATTCAACTTGTTAGGCGATGGACTGCGCGATGCCTTTGACCCGAAATTGAGGAAGTAACATGAGTAATAATCTATTAAGTGTAAGAGACCTGCAAACGACTTTCTTCACGGAAGAAGGCGAAGTAAAAGCAGTCAATCACGTGAGTTTTAATCTTGAACGTGGAAAAGTCCTAGGCATCGTTGGTGAGTCGGGTTCTGGCAAAAGCGTCACGGCCTATTCCATCCTTCGCATTCTTGATCCCGCGGCCAAAATTGTTGGCGGCGAAGTTTTATTGGATGGTGTTGATCTAGTTCAACTCCCAGAAGACGAGATGCGAAAAATTCGTGGCGAACGTATCAGCATCATTTTCCAAGACCCCATGACCTCTCTCAATCCCGTCTATACCATTGGTAACCAAATTATGGAGGGCATACGCCTCCACACTGATCGTGACCACAGCCAAGTGCGCGCACGAGCGTTAGAACTTTTAGAGTTGGTTGGCATCAACGAACCAGCTAAACGTTTGAAACAGTACCCACACGAATTGTCCGGCGGTATGCGCCAACGCGTTATGATAGCGATGGCTCTGGCGGTTGAACCAGATATACTGATTGCCGATGAGCCGACAACGGCTTTGGACGTCACCATCCAAGCGCAAATTCTCGAGCAAATAAAAGACATCCAGAAACAAATGGGCATGGCCGTCATCATGATTACGCATGACCTTGGGGTTATCGCAGACATGTGCGACGAAATAATCGTGCTCTATGCCGGGCGCGTGTGCGAACGCGGAACCGCCGATGAAATCTTCTATAATCCGCGCCATGAGTACACCAAAGGTTTGATTCACTCCATTCCAAAACTGGTCAAAACAGACGCCAAACTCGTACCGATCGCAGGAACTCCGCTTGATTTACTGAATTTACCAAACGGTTGCTTTTTTGCTGCACGTTGCGCGTCGGCCATGAAAATTTGCTTGGAAGAACAACCCGCTGAGCTCCGCATCAACGAAAACCATCTGGCATCTTGCTGGGTGAACGTCCGAGAACAATTGCAAGAATCAGCAACACAGGAATGGGAGGCGGATAATTAATGTCTGAATACCTATTAGAAGTCAAAGACTTATGTCAATATTTCCCCGTTAAAAGCGGTTTTTTTGGCACTGTCCCACTCAAAGCGGTTGACGGTGTCTCGTTCAATATCAAAAGAGGCGAAACCTTAGGTTTGGTTGGTGAGTCAGGTTGTGGCAAAACCACGGTCGGCCGCACGCTACTCCAACTCTACAAACCCACTTCCGGTCAGGTCTTCTTCGAGGGCGAAGAAGTAACCACAAAAAACATCAATCATTTCCGCAAAAAAATGCAAATGGTTTTTCAAGACCCCTATTCCTCACTCAACCCACGCATGACAGTCGGTGACATCGTCGGAGAACCCTTGGATGTGCACAAGCTTTGCAAAAACAATCGCGAAAGAGAAGCCAAAGTCCAAAGCCTACTTGAACTAGTTGGCCTAAACAGTGAGCACGCCAACCGCTATGCACATGAATTCTCCGGTGGCCAACGTCAGCGCATCGGCATCGCCCGCGCTTTGGCCGTTGATCCCCAATTTATCGTGTGTGACGAATCCGTCTCTGCATTAGACGTTTCCATTCAAGCGCAAGTGCTTAATATGTTTAAAGAAGTACAGACACGCCTAAATCTCTCCTACCTATTCATCGCTCACGACATTCTTGTCGTCTCTTACATGAGCGACCGCATTGCAGTTATGTACTTAGGCAAAATCATCGAAATGGCCGACACTATGGATGTAATTAGTAAGCCAACACATCCATACACGGAGTCGCTATTTTCGGCTATCCCTTTGCCAGACCCCAAATCCGCTAGAGAGAGCAAACGTATTGTTTTGGAAGGGGATGTCCCAAGCCCCATGTATATCCCTAGTGGTTGTGCATTCCGCAATCGCTGCAAGTACGCCACGCAGATTTGTACGGATGTGACCCCAGAACTAACCGATCGCGGTGGTAAACACATGGTGGCCTGTCATAATCGTTAATGCTTCAAGCTGCAATTGTGACGCGATTGTGAATGATTGTGGCAAAATAAACGCTTATCAAGTATAATGGCTACTTATATCAAACAACTTATGCTTCTAAGCATGCACAATGTTTCTAACTACAATGAACTTGTAGAGGAAAATAGAATCCAAAACTTCTCGAAAAGAAGAAAACAAGGAGGATACAAATGAAAAAAATATTGGCACTCGCCCTTACTTTAGCATTAGCAATGGCAACCATTGCTTGTGGAGCAAGTGGCGCAACAACCACGGCTGCTGGCGAAACTACAGCTGCTGCTGAAGAAACCACGGCTGCTGGTGAAACCACTGCTGCTGCCGAAGAAACCACGACTGAGGCCGCCGCCGCAGTTGAAAAGATTGAATGGGCTGCTTATGACAAACTCATCGCAGACATCAAAGCTGAGACTGATTTTGCTGTACGTGAAAAATTAATGCACGAAGCAGAAGACATGTTGATGGACACCGGTGCTTTGGTACCCATCTACTACTACAATGACATCTATATGGCTAAACCTAGCCTGGAAGGTATGTATTCCAACCAGTATGGTTTTAAATTCTTCCACAAAGCTACAAACGGCGACAGCACCACGCTTCGTCTCCAAGTTGCTTCAGAACCCGACCGTCTGGATCCTGCTCTGAACTCATCAGTAGACGGTGCTATTTTAGCGCTGGCTTCTTTTGCTGGCCTCTTCACCTATGATGAAGAAGGACAAGTTGTTCCAGAACTCGCTGAAAGCTACACCGTATCTGAAGATGGTAAGACCTATGAAATCGTCCTCAAAGATGGTTTGACCTGGTCCGATGGTAGTGAACTGAACGCCAAAGACTTCGAATATGCCTGGAAGCGCGTAGCTAACCCTGAAACAGGTGCAGACTACTCCTACATGTTCGACCAATTCGAAGGTTACGGAGAAGACGGTAAAGAAATCAATGTAACTGCTTCAGAAGATGGCAAAACCTTAACAGCTGTCCTCAAAAGCCCAGTCGCATACTTCTTAGACCTCTTGGCATTCCCTGCTTACTTACCAGTCAATCAAGACGCAGTCGAAAACGCTGAAGGCTACAAAGATGCTGATGGCAACGTAGTCAACCCTGGCGCATGGGCACTCGAAGCTGGATTTGTTTCTAACGGTGCTTATACACTCGAATCATGGACTCATAACGAGAGCATGGTTTATGTCAAAAACCCCAACTACTATGATGCTGACGCAGTTACAATCGAGCGTCTAGAATTCATGCTGAGTGCTGATGATGCTGCTGTCTATGCTGCATACAACTCTGGCGACCTAGACTTCATCGATACCATTCCTGCTGACGAAATCACAGGACTCTTAGACAATCCTGAATTCCATATCATTTCACAATTAGGTACTTACTACCTGACCTTCAATGTTAACGCAGATATTTTCGCTGGCAAAACAGTCGAAGAAGCTAAAGCCCTGCGTAAAGCAATCAGCGCTCTCATCGATCGTAACTACATCATCGAGACCGTTGCTCAAGCTGGTCAAATCCTAGCTACCTCTTTCATCCCTGCCGGTATGGCTGATGGCCACGGCGGCGTCTTCAAAACTGCCGACGCTGACTCAACCTATCCTGTTGGCGATGGTTACTACCAAGAAGAACCTGATGTAGCAGCAGCACTTGCTCTACTCGAAGAAGCTGGTTTCACACTTGATGGCGATAAGCTCTCAGCTGATACTCCGCTCGACTTCACCTACATCACTAACGCTGGTACTGGACACGAAGGTATCGCACAAGTTATCCAACAGGACCTCCAACAAGTTGGCATCAACATGGAAATCAAAACTGCTGACTGGAACGTCTTCTTGAACGAGCGTAAAGCTGGTAACTTCGTCATGGCCCGTAACGGCTGGATTGCTGACTTCAACGATCCTATCAACATGCTTGAAATGTGGACCTCTGACAGCGGCAACAACGACGCTCAACTCGGAAAATAAGTCCCTTTTGTAAGCCGAACGGCGCGGCACGCGTTAAGTCTTGCACTCTACAAACCGGGCCGAAGCCACACGCTAAGCATCACGTTTAGTAAAATCAATAAGATTGCCTTATCTGACAAAAGTCGGGTGGGCAATCTTTTTTTGTTCGACTGGGATTTGTGTGGTTTGGGTGCTGAGTTCGGTGGGTTTTGTGGGCTTTGTGTGCAGCTTTGGGTGGACTTTGTGTGCAGCTTTGGCCAACTTTTCAAGCAGGGTAGGTGACAGCGGCTCGAAAACCTCTCCCGCCTGTAAACTTGCCCATTTTGGGGTCTGCTTTGGTCAACTTTTCAAGCAAGGCAGGTGTCAGAAGCGGGGGTGGGGACAAAAAGTTGGACTCAGAAAGGAAACGAGTCCATGTATACGAA